>NZ_JBFREL010000110.1:0-319 GCF_052114265.1 Paenibacillus sp. MCAF9 | reverse complement strand
CTATCGCATCACATGCGATAGGTCTCTCGTGCTTGGCGACGTCCTACTCTCCCAAGACCCTGCGGTCTAAGTACCATTGGCGCTGGAGGGCTTAACGGTCGTGTTCGGTATGGGAACGCGTGGTTCCCCTCCGCCATCGCCACCAAACGTAGCGTGTTGCACGCTGAAAACTGGATACGAAAGATTAGGCTTGCTGAAGCCTTTTTAGCTGCTGTCTACTGGATGTATGGGTCACAGTAAACGTGTTTAGGATAAGCCCTCGACCGATTAGTATTCGTCAGCTACACACATTGCTGTGCTTCCACCCCGAACCCCGAAC
>NZ_JBFREL010000109.1:0-345 GCF_052114265.1 Paenibacillus sp. MCAF9 | reverse complement strand
TGGAGAGTTTGATCCTGGCTCAGGACGAACGCTGGCGGCGTGCCTAATACATGCAAGTCGAGCGGACTAGCGTTTTCTTCGGAAAACGCCGGTTAGCGGCGGACGGGTGAGTAACACGTGGGTAACCTGCCTRTAAGACTGGGATAACATTCGGAAACGAATGCTAATACCGGATACGCGATATGGTCGCATGACTGAATCGGGAAAGATGGAGCAATCTATCACTTATAGATGGACCCGCGGCGCATTAGCTAGTTGGTGAGGTAACGGCTCACCAAGGCGACGATGCGTAGCCGACCTGAGAGGGTGATCGGCCACACTGGGACTGAGACACGGCCCAGACTC
>NZ_JBFREL010000108.1:0-355 GCF_052114265.1 Paenibacillus sp. MCAF9 | reverse complement strand
GTACTGGCGCATCCTGGCCGCTACGGACTCTCAGCAAAATGGCTTAAGCGTTTGATCGCCCAATTTACCCTGAGCGGCGGCGATGCGATGGAAGTCGCGCAGTGTCAGCAACCGCCCAATGAACGTAGCCAACTGGCGGTCTACGCCAGAGATCATGACCTGGCCGCCTCGCAAGGTTCCGATTTTCATCAACCTTGCCCCTGGATCGAGCTGGGTCGAAAACTGTGGTTGCCCGGTGGTGTGGAGCCAGTCTGGACGCGCCATCCACATATCACGCCACAGTTGGTCGATATGGCACAGTGACAAGAGGATATTATGAGTCAACTTTTTCCCGTACATCCAGAGAATCCCCAAC
>NZ_JBFREL010000107.1:0-357 GCF_052114265.1 Paenibacillus sp. MCAF9 | reverse complement strand
CATAAGTGTCTGTAAGAACCAATAGGTTCTTACAGAGCCCAAGTGAAGGGTGGTTACTCGCGAAAGAGAGTATTAAGCGCATATGTGTTCTTACACAGCAAAAAGTAACATTCATAAGTGTCTGTAAGAACCAATAGGTTCTTACAGAGCTCGAGTACAGCCGGGTTACTCATAAAAGAGTGCATTAAGCGCATATGTGTTCTTACACAGCAAAAAGTAACATTCATAAGTGTCTGTAAGAACCAATAGGTTCTTACAGAGCCCAAGTGAAGGGTGGTTACTCGCGAAAGAGAGTATTAAGCGCATATGTGTTCTTACACAGCAAAAAGTAACATTCATAAGTGTCTGTAAGAACCA
>NZ_JBFREL010000106.1:0-360 GCF_052114265.1 Paenibacillus sp. MCAF9 | reverse complement strand
CGCCGGCCCAGCGCCAGTTGCTGACTTCGGCCTTCAACGCGACGAAGGTTTCCGTGCGCGAATCGTTCGAACCGAGTTCTTCCAGATAGCCCGGCACCGGCCGGCCTTCGACGGCGCCTGCGCGGTACTGGCCGCGCACGGTGACCTGCGCCGCCGCGCCATCGACGACGGGCTTGAGCGAACGCAGCACCTTGAGTTTTTCGTCGCGGATCGCGTAGGCGGCGAGCGAGGACGGCGGCTCCATCGCGACCAGGCACAGCAGCTGCAACATGTGGTTCTGCACCATGTCGCGCAGCGCGCCGGACTTGTCGTAGTAGCTCGCCCGACGCTCCAGGCCGACGGTTTCGGCCACGGTGATCT
>NZ_JBFREL010000105.1:0-363 GCF_052114265.1 Paenibacillus sp. MCAF9 | reverse complement strand
ATGACCACCGGGAAACCGGCGCGCAAAATCACGCCAGCGATTTCATGCAGGCGGGAATAGGTGGCAGCACTGGCGTCGGCGCTGTAGATACCGGCTTGCAGGTCGTTCGGTACGTGCTGTTCGCCGAACAGGCGCTTGCGTTCGACATCGGAACGCAGGCGAATCGCGCCCAGTGCTTCTACCAGACGCATGGCTACGTGGCTTTTACCGACGGCGGAAACACCATGGGTGATCGCCATGAAGCGCGAAGGAATGGTGCTGTAACTTTCCGCCAGGTTGGCGTAGTTGCGGTACTGGCGCAGGGTGGTAGCACGCTGCACCGGATCGGCCTCGGCGGGCATGCTGAACAGGGCGACCTTGGCG
>NZ_JBFREL010000104.1:0-364 GCF_052114265.1 Paenibacillus sp. MCAF9 | reverse complement strand
CTCGCTGTAAGAACCTATGCGTGCTTACAGCTCCATTTCCACCTCGAACAAACGCTGCCGCAACTCTGTAAGCACATATCTGTTCTTACAGACAACAAACCTAGCCTTTTCTCTCGCTTTAAGAACCTATGCGTGCTTACTGCTCCATTCCCACCTCGAACAAATGCTGCCGTAACTCTGTAAGCACATATTTGTTCTTACAGACAACAAACCTAGCCTTTTCTCTCGCTGTAAGAACCTATGTGTGCTTACAGCTCCATTTCCCGCTCGAACAAACGCTGCCGCAACTCTATAAGCGCATATTTGTTCTTACAGACAACAAACCTAGCGTTTTCTCTCGCTGTAAGAACCTATGCGTGCTTAC
>NZ_JBFREL010000103.1:0-365 GCF_052114265.1 Paenibacillus sp. MCAF9 | reverse complement strand
TCCACAGGAGCAACAGGAGCCGACGGTGTAACTGGAGCGACAGGAACTGCTGGGGCAACAGGTGCGACAGGGGTAGCAGGAGCAACGGGTGCAACAGGCTCCACAGGAGCAACAGGAGCCGACGGTGTAACTGGAGCGACAGGAACTGCTGGGGCAACAGGTGCGACAGGGGTAGCAGGAGCAACGGGCGTAACAGGCTCCACAGGAGCAACAGGAGCCGAYGGTGTAACWGGTGCGACAGGAACTGCTGGGGCAACAGGTGCGACAGGGGTAGCAGGAGCAACGGGCGTAACAGGCTCCACAGGAGCAACAGGAGCCGATGGTGTAACAGGTGCGACAGGAACTGCTGGGGCAACAGGTGCGAC
>NZ_JBFREL010000102.1:0-398 GCF_052114265.1 Paenibacillus sp. MCAF9 | reverse complement strand
GTAACGAAAAGACAAGTGAGAATCTTGTCCGCCGAAAGCCTAAGGGTTCCTGAGGAAGGCTCGTCCTCTCAGGGTAAGTCGGGACCTAACGCGAGGCCGAAAGGCGTAGTGGATGGACAACAGGTTGAAATTCCTGTACCACCGAAGATYGTTTGAGCAATGGGGTGACACAGAAGGGCAGTGACGCGGACTGATGGAATAGTCCGTCCAAGCAGTGAGGCTGATCGATAGGCAAATCCGTCGATCATAAGGCTGGGCTGTGATGGGGAGCGAAAATTGCAGTAGCGAAGGTCATGTACTCCGGCTGTCAAGAAAAGCCTCTAGTGAGATCTAGGTGCCCGTACCGCAAACCGACACAGGTAGGCGAGCAGAGCATGCTAAGGCGCGCGGAAGAACTC
>NZ_JBFREL010000101.1:0-399 GCF_052114265.1 Paenibacillus sp. MCAF9 | reverse complement strand
GTAACGAAAAGACAAGTGAGAATCTTGTCCGCCGAAAGCCTAAGGGTTCCTGAGGAAGGCTCGTCCTCTCAGGGTAAGTCGGGACCTAACGCGAGGCCGAAAGGCGTAGTGGATGGACAACAGGTTGAAATTCCTGTACCACCGAAGATCGTTTGAGCGAGTGGGGTGACACAGAAGGGCAGTGACGCGGACTGATGGAATAGTCCGTCCAAGCAGTGAGGCTAGTGTGTAGGCAAATCCGCACACTATTAGGCTGGGCTGTGATGGGGAGCGAAAATTGCAGTAGCGAAGGTCATGTACTCCGGCTGTCAAGAAAAGCCTCTAGTGAGATCTAGGTGCCCGTACCGCAAACCGACACAGGTAGGCGAGCAGAGCATGCTAAGGCGCGCGGAAGAACTC
>NZ_JBFREL010000100.1:0-402 GCF_052114265.1 Paenibacillus sp. MCAF9 | reverse complement strand
AATCGCAGCTGTTGCAGTACTCTTGCTTGCCGCAACTGTCGTGCTCGTCACGTCGTTAGCTACATTTGCGGTGTACGTTAATGTGCCGCTGGCAAATGCCGGACTGAGTGTCACGCCGCTTAACGTCAATGCACTTAGCGTTGCATCTGAATTTTTAGCACGCGTTACGGTTACCGTATAATCTTTTGTGCTGCCGTCTTCTGCTGTTACATGAACGGTGATCACATTCTCTCCTACCGATAACTGTTTCAAACCTAGATCGGCTGCTGTAATCGCAGCTGTTGCAGTACTCTTGCTTGCCGCAACTGTCGTGCTCGTCACGTCGTTAGCTACATTTGCGGTGTACGTTAATGTGCCGCTGGCAAATGCCGGACTGAGTGTCACGCCGCTTAACGTCAATGC
>NZ_JBFREL010000099.1:0-419 GCF_052114265.1 Paenibacillus sp. MCAF9 | reverse complement strand
CCAAAAGCCTGTGCTATCATGCCGCCGCTTCGCTCGGATAAATCCCATAACTGCCCGGATTTGATGCTTATTGGTTGCGCCATGTAACCAATTCGGTAGATAAAACACGCCTTGCGAACCGCATAATGAAATTTTCTGGCCGCTACCGCAGTTGCCGGCGAAAAGTGAATGATGGTGAGAGTAGGGTATGTGCGTAAAGTGGCTGGATGAAAAACGTGAAATAAGTTCGGCTATGACATTATTTGTCACTACCGCGCTATTCTGCTTTGTTGGCAGTCACTTACGTATGCCGCAGGAGCTTTCGCTATTCTGGCCGATAAATGCGCTTTTGACCGGCATTATCGTGCGCTTCCCGTGGCTGCATCGCACCAGAAACTATTTCGTCTGTTACACCGCGATGGTGCTCAACGACACTATTT
>NZ_JBFREL010000098.1:0-433 GCF_052114265.1 Paenibacillus sp. MCAF9 | reverse complement strand
TGCATTCTTGTAGTATACCTTCGGACCTGCTGTTGCAGGAATCATGTAGATTGAACCATCCGGATTCACCGTATACTCAATCTTTTCACCGTTCAGTGTTTCAGTAATCTTCTCWGTTGCTGCTGCTGTTCCATCTTTTTTGATCGGTTTKGTACGGGCATAGATATGGTCATGGCCTTGTACTACAAAGTCAATTCCGAGCTCTGCCATAATCGGTGCGATTTGGTTTCTTACGCCGTTAGCGCCCATAATATCGCTGTCCGTTGCATGGTTTGAGGTCGTATATGGACCTTTGTGAATGTTGACAATAATCCACTGCGAGCCTGCTGCTTTCGCTGCTTSCACGTCTTTTTTCAACCACTCGACTTGCGCCTCGGAGAAGTTCGCATATTTTGCCGAAGTCTCATTCGAGTTCAGCACAACAAAGTGTGCG
>NZ_JBFREL010000097.1:0-450 GCF_052114265.1 Paenibacillus sp. MCAF9 | reverse complement strand
ATAAGAACGACAGCACACGCCCAGTTCGCGGTCAAGTACAAAACTTTGTTGGCATCACCATCGATGGCAACAAGCTAACGGCTGTAACGTATGAAATTGACCAAAACTTGAACGATGCAAAACCGTTCATCGTAGATCAATTCGGTATTCTAAAAGAAGAAAAACCGGATTACAGCAAAGAAAAAGTAAGCAAGGTTACAGTAACCTTTAACGGCGATCCAGTAAGCTCCAAAGGCTTTGCATGGTACACTTCACTGCTTCTTAAAGGCAATGACCTGCAAGTGGTAGAGAAAACGAACGCAGCGCCAGATTTCACAAAAGCAATTAATTTTGCAGGTCGTTCTACCGTTTCATCCAACTCACCTTCTGAGCTTGTTCATAAGGCAGAAGCAACGGGCTTGAAGGCAAATACGTCATACAATTTCCGTGTGGGCGACGCGGCACTGAACA
>NZ_JBFREL010000095.1:0-483 GCF_052114265.1 Paenibacillus sp. MCAF9 | reverse complement strand
CCCGTTACCGTTGCAGAGTTCTCTGCTTGCTTGATATTAAAATGCTCGTAGAATGCATTGTTCTTATCTTCATGGTTACCTGCTGATGGTGCAATGGTTGTGTTAAGCAGGCTTTCTTGTGAATGCCCAAGCAGCCAGTTCCACTGCTCTTCTTTTGTGCCTGTATCTACAATATCACCGTTGTGCACCACGAATTGTGCGCTTGGTACTGTAGCAAGTGCTTTCTCCAGCGTCTCAGCTGAAAGCTTCGCCTCATCCTCTTCTTTGGCCTGCGTATCCGCCAGGTCGATGAATGTGAATGCTCCGTTTACTGGTGCAGTTTGGAATGTTCCTGCTTCACTCCAAATGTTCAGTGCCGCGTCGCCCACACGGAAATTGTATGACGTATTTGCCTTCAAGCCCGTTGCTTCTGCCTTATGAACAAGCTCAGAAGGTGAGTTGGATGAAACGGTAGAACGACCTGCAAAATTAATTGCTTTTGTG
>NZ_JBFREL010000094.1:0-485 GCF_052114265.1 Paenibacillus sp. MCAF9 | reverse complement strand
CTTACAGACAACAAACCTAGCCTTTTCTCTCGCTGTAAGAACCTATGTGTGCTTACAGCTCCATTTCCCGCTCGAACAAACGCTGCCGCAACTCTATAAGCGCATATTTGTTCTTACAGACAACAAACCTAGCGTTTTCTCTCGCTGTAAGAACCTATGCGTGCTTACTGCTCCATTCCCACCTCGAACAAACGCTGCCTCAACTCTGTAAGCACATATTTGTTCTTACAGACAGCAAACCTAGCCTTTTCTCTTGCTGTAAGAACCTATGCGTGCTTACTGCTCCATTTCCACCTCGAACAAACGCTGTCGTAACTCTGTAAGCGCATATTTGTTCTTACAGACAACAAACCTAGCCTTTTCTCTCGCTGTAAGAACCTATGCGTGCTTACAGCTCCATTTCCACCTCGAACAAACGCTGCCGCAACTCTATAAGCGCATATTTGTTCTTACAGACAACAAACCTAGCGTTTTCTCTCGCTGTA
>NZ_JBFREL010000093.1:0-489 GCF_052114265.1 Paenibacillus sp. MCAF9 | reverse complement strand
CTGTAAGAACCTATGCGTGCTTACAGCTCCATTTCCACCTCGAACAAACGCTGCCGCAACTCTGTAAGCACATATCTGTTCTTACAGACAACAAACCTAGCCTTTTCTCTCGCTTTAAGAACCTATGCGTGCTTACTGCTCCATTTCCCACCTCGAACAAACGCTGCAGCAACTCTGTAAGCACATATCTGTTCTTACAGACAACAAACCTAGTGTTTTCTCTCGCTGTAAGAACCTATGTGTCCTTACAGTTCCATCCCCATCTCGAACAAACGCTGCCGTAACTTTGTAAGCACATATTTGTTCTTACAGACAGCAAACCTAGCCTTTTCTCTCGCTGTAAGAACCTATGCGTGCTTACAGCTCCATTTCCACCTCAAACAAACGCTGCCGCAACTCTGTAAGCGCATATTTGTTCTTACAGACAACAAACCTAGCCTTTTCTCTCGCTGTAAGAACCTATGCGTGCTTACAGCTCCATTTCCTTCC
>NZ_JBFREL010000092.1:0-514 GCF_052114265.1 Paenibacillus sp. MCAF9 | reverse complement strand
CTGATGAAGAAAGCAACCATAGACCAAAAGAAAAAAATAGCCGTACAGGAATAGACCACCCTGTACGGCTATTTTTCATATTTTGCAATATTTCTGTTCAAAGCGAGCTATCCCTTCAGTGAGCTTAACGCTTTTGGGACAGCCCCTTTATTTGGCGTGTTGGGAGTGCTCGGAGTAGGCTTTAAGCGCACATGTGTGCTTATGGGGTAGGAGTAACGTTGATTTGTGAGCTGTAAGAACCTCTGTGTTCTTACAGCTTCTATCTGGCGTGTTGGGAGTGCTCGGAGTAGGCTTTAAGCGCACATGTGTGCTTATGGGGTAGGAGTAACGTTGATTTGTGAGCTGTAAGAACCTATGTGTTCTTACAGCTTCTATTTGGTGTGTTGGGAGTGCTCGGAGTAGGCTTTAAGCGCATATGTGTGCTTATGGGGTAGGAGTAACGTTGATTTGTGAGCTGTAAGAACCTATGTGTTCTTACAGCTTCTATTTGGTGTTGGAAGTAAACTTTAAGCGC
>NZ_JBFREL010000091.1:0-531 GCF_052114265.1 Paenibacillus sp. MCAF9 | reverse complement strand
GGTCTATGCTTGCTTCATAGGATTATGGGCAAGCGAAAGCCACCCGACCTCCAGACTTACCTTAGGTAAGCTGCGAAGCAGAAACGCCGGAATCCTTGGTTATTCTTTATCTGTCCTAAAATACTTTCGGGTTCAATCATTCGTCTTACCGACAGCGAATATCCTTCCTCGCAGCTCAGTTTTTCCCTTGCTTGCTGCTTGTAGAGCATAATAACTCAGACTGACCATATCCAGCATCGGCGATGATCGTCATATGATTGTAATGTGCGCGAACCAATAGTGGAGAGCAAATAAGTGTAAAAGTGCACCTGTTTTTAACAAACAAGATTGGAATGTTGCAAATAGGTGTACTAATACCTCTAATTGATCAGATTTAAGTTGAGTCCGTATACTTGTGTAAAAAGCTAGCATCTCAAAAAAAGAGAGCCATAGCCAAAATCCTCGTTTAGAATGGAGTTGTCGAGACAACATTCAATGGAGGGATTATGGTATGACTCAGTATCAGATATCAGATTAACGTAGATTCAGATC
>NZ_JBFREL010000090.1:0-533 GCF_052114265.1 Paenibacillus sp. MCAF9 | reverse complement strand
TTATTGAGCAACTTAACAGGCTGGTTACCCACGAAAGAGAGCTTTAAGCGCATATGTGTTCTTACAGCGGGAAATGTGGCGTTTCAGAGTGCTTGTAAGCACCTATATGTGCTTATTGAGCAACTTAACAGGCTGGTTACCTACGAAAGTATGCTGTAAGCGCATATGTGTTCTTACAGCGTTAAAAGTGGCGTTTCAGAGTGCTTGTAAGCACATATATGTGCTTATTGAGCAATTTAACTGGCAGGTTACCTACGAAAGAATGCTGTAAGCGCATATGTGTTCTTACAGCGTTAAAAGATGCGTTTCTGAGTGCTTGTAAGCACAAATAGGTGCTTACTGAGCAACTTAACAGTCTGGTTACCCACGAAAGAGAGCTTTAAGCGCATATGTGTTCTTACAGCGGTAAAAGTGGCGTTTCAGAGTGCTTGTAAGCACCTATATGTGCTTATTGAGCAACTTAACAGGCTGGTTACCTACGAAAGTATGCTGTAAGCGCATATGTGTTCTTACAGCGTTAAAAGTGGCGTTTC
>NZ_JBFREL010000089.1:0-535 GCF_052114265.1 Paenibacillus sp. MCAF9 | reverse complement strand
GCGGTGCTTTTCACCTTTCCCTCACGGTACTGCTTCACTATCGGTCACCAGGGAGTATTTAGCCTTGGCAGATGGTCCTGCCGGATTCCGACGGGGTTTCTCGTGTCCCGCCGTACTCAGGATCCGTCTCGGAGGGTGCTTGCTTTCGGTTACAGGGCTTTTACCTGCTCTGGCGGGCCTTTCCAGACCTCTTCGCCTACCAAACACTTTTGTAACTCCRTGTGAGACGTCCTACAACCCCAAGGAGCAAGCTCCTTGGTTTGGGCTAATCCGCGTTCGCTCGCCGCTACTGACGGAATCACTATTGTTTTCTCTTCCTCAGGGTACTTAGATGTTTCAGTTCCCCTGGTATGCCTCTACCCAACCTATGTATTCAGTTGAGAGTAACTATCCATTACGATAGCTGGGTTTCCCCATTCGGAAATCCTCGGATCAATGCCTGCTTACGGCTCCCCGGGGCGGTATCGTTGTTCGCCACGTCCTTCTTCGGCTCCTGGTGCCTAGGCATCCTCCGTGCGCTCTTACTAGCTTAACC
>NZ_JBFREL010000088.1:0-552 GCF_052114265.1 Paenibacillus sp. MCAF9 | reverse complement strand
AATCACCACGAGCATTTGGTTAAGCTAGTAAGAGCGCACGGAGGATGCCTAGGCACCAGGAGCCGAAGAAGGACGTGGCGAACAACGATACCGCCCCGGGGAGCCGTAAGCAGGCATTGATCCGAGGATTTCCGAATGGGGAAACCCAGCTRTCGTAATGGAYAGTTACTACTAACTGAATACATAGGTTAGTAAGAGGCATACCAGGGGAACTGAAACATCTAAGTACCCTGAGGAAGAGAAAACAATAGTGATTCCGTCAGTAGCGGCGAGCGAACGCGGATTAGCCCAAACTTAYGCACTTGTGCGTAGGGGTTGTAGGACGTCTCACAYGGAGTTACAAAAGTGTTTGGTAGGCGAAGAGGTCTGGAAAGGCCCGCCAGAGCAGGTAAAAGCCCTGTARCCGAAAGCAAGCACYCTCCGAGACGGATCCTGAGTACGGCGGGACACGAGAAACCCCGTCGGAATCCGGCAGGACCATCTGCCAAGGCTAAATACTCCCTGGTGACCGATAGTGAAGCAGTACCGTGAGGGAAAGGTGAAAAGCACCGC
>NZ_JBFREL010000087.1:0-553 GCF_052114265.1 Paenibacillus sp. MCAF9 | reverse complement strand
TATCCATTACGATAGCTGGGTTTCCCCATTCGGAAATCCTCGGATCAATGCCTGCTTACGGCTCCCCGGGGCGGTATCGTTGTTCGCCACGTCCTTCTTCGGCTCCTGGTGCCTAGGCATCCTCCGTGCGCTCTTACTAGCTTAACCAACTGCTCGTGGTGATTCGGCTTGTCCGCCGTTTTCATTTTGTTTCTCTGATCTCCTAAGACATCAAATGGTTGAAACAAAACGAAAAGAAGTCGGAACAATCTCGAACACCTCTCGCTTACGTAAAAACAACTAAAGGATGTTTCAGCAATTCTTTTTCTTTCGTTATCCAGTTTTCAAGGTGCAATTGTGTCCAYACTGCTTYCGCAGCAGGAGTGTTAGATTAACATATTCRCTYGTTACAATCAACCACTAAAAGTTGGTAACTCGCTTGTATGATTTAATCCGCTTGGCGACGTCCTACTCTCCCAAGACCCTGCGGTCTAAGTACCATCGGCGCTGAAGGGCTTAACGGTCGTGTTCGGTATGGGAACGCGTGGTTCACCTCCGCCATCGCCACCAAACG
>NZ_JBFREL010000086.1:0-612 GCF_052114265.1 Paenibacillus sp. MCAF9 | reverse complement strand
AGACCCCTTGAAGACGACGAGGTTGATAGGTTCGGGGTGGAAGCACAGCAATGTGTGTAGCTGACGAATACTAATCGGTCGAGGGCTTATCCTAAACACGTTTACTGTGACCCATACATCCAGTAGACAGCAGCATAAAGGCTTCAGCAGGCCTAATCTTTCGTATCCAGTTTTCAGGGCGCAACTTGCTAATGTACGCATTAGTGAATGTTCTGTAAATGAATAGCTTTAGTAGTAATTGACGCGGGGTGGAGCAGCCCGGTAGCTCGTCGGGCTCATAACCCGAAGGCCGCAGGTTCAAATCCTGCCCCCGCAACCAAACCAAGGTTTCACTTTCGGATTTATCCGAGCTTACATACGGAGCTGTGGTGTAGTGGCCCAACATGCCTGCCTGTCACGCAGGAGACCGCGGGTTCGAATCCCGTCAGCTCCGCCACTTTTACAAGAAGAGTAACAAAATATATGTTGGGGATTAGCCAAGCGGTAAGGCAACGGACTTTGACTCCGTCATTCTCAGGTTCGATCCCTGAATCCCCAGCCATTTATATGCGGAAGTGGCTCAGCGGTAGAGCATCGCCTTGCCAAGGCGAGGGTCGCGGGTTCGATTCCCGT
>NZ_JBFREL010000085.1:0-624 GCF_052114265.1 Paenibacillus sp. MCAF9 | reverse complement strand
GAAGCCGGTGGGGTAACCCGCAAGGGAGCTAGCCGTCGAAGGTGGGGTAGATGATTGGGGTGAAGTCGTAACAAGGTAGCCGTATCGGAAGGTGCGGCTGGATCACCTCCTTTCTAAGGAAATACCCGGACCCGATGAGGTTCGGATACAAGTTATCGGTATATGGCGCTTTGAGCGCAAGACGTGAAAACCATTTGTTCAGCTTTGATGGAATTTGTATGGGGCCATAGCTCAGCTGGGAGAGCGCCTGCCTTGCAAGCAGGAGGTCAGCGGTTCGATCCCGCTTGGCTCCACCAACAACTTTTATCAATTTGCACCTTGAAAACTGGATAACGAAAGAAAAAGAATTGCTGAAACATCCTTTAGTTGTTTTTACGTAAGCGAGAGGTGTTTCGAATTGAAGACGGCTTTTGAAGACGTTATTTCTACCTCTAAAGGGGTTATTAATCAAAGAAATAAGGCTTCAACGACGGATCAATCGAAATCACCACGAGCARTTGGTTAAGCTAGTAAGAGCGCACGGAGGATGCCTAGGCACCAGGAGCCGAAGAAGGACGTGGCGAACAACGATACCGCCCCGGGGAGCCGTAAGCAGGCATTGATCCGAGGATTTCCGAATGGGGG
>NZ_JBFREL010000084.1:0-655 GCF_052114265.1 Paenibacillus sp. MCAF9 | reverse complement strand
CTGGGTTTCCCCATTCGGAAATCCTCGGATCAATGCCTGCTTACGGCTCCCCGGGGCGGTATCGTTGTTCGCCACGTCCTTCTTCGGCTCCTGGTGCCTAGGCATCCTCCGTGCGCTCTTACTAGCTTAACCAATTGCTCGTGGTGATTCGGCTTGTCCGCCGTTTTCATTTTGTTTCTCTGATCTCCTAAGACATCAAATGGTTGAAACAAAACGAAAAGAAGTTGGAACAATCTCGAACACCTYTCGCTTACGTAAAAACAACTAAAGGATGTTTCAGCAATTCTTTTTCTTTCGTTATCCAGTTTTCAAGGTGCAAAGTAAATCACAGACAACCTYKCGGYTGCTGTTAGGTGTAAAAYATAACACCTGCTTGGCGACGTCCTACTCTCCCAAGACCCTGCGGTCTAAGTACCATCGGCGCTGAAGGGCTTAACGGTCGTGTTCGGTATGGGAACGCGTGGTTCACCTCCGCCATCGCCACCAAACGGATGACTTGACTTSCRTTGAAAGATGATTAATCTTTCAAAACTGACAACGAGTAAGCGATAAACTGCCAAGTTTATCCGAACCTCATCGGGTCCGGGTATTTCCTTAGAAAGGAGGTGATCCAGCCGCACCTTCCGATACGGCTACCTTGTTACGACTTCACCCC
>NZ_JBFREL010000083.1:0-662 GCF_052114265.1 Paenibacillus sp. MCAF9 | reverse complement strand
TATCCATTACGATAGCTGGGTTTCCCCATTCGGAAATCCTCGGATCAATGCCTGCTTACGGCTCCCCGGGGCGGTATCGTTGTTCGCCACGTCCTTCTTCGGCTCCTGGTGCCTAGGCATCCTCCGTGCGCTCTTACTAGCTTAACCAAATGCTCAGGTGATCGCTCACCTTCGCTTACGTAAAAACAACTAAAGGATGTTTCAGCAATTCTTTTTCTTTCGTTATCCAGTTTTCAAGGTGCAAATGTGTTTTGAGCTGATTTTGCTTCAGAGTTAATCTTCAGCAAAGACAGTACATTATTTTATTGGTGGAGCCAAGCGGGATCGAACCGCTGACCTCCTGCTTGCAAGGCAGGCGCTCTCCCAGCTGAGCTATGGCCCCAAATGGGTACCGACTTCTCAGAGTCGATAATGGTGGGCCTTAGTGGACTCGAACCACCGACCTCACCCTTATCAGGGGTGCGCTCTAACCAGCTGAGCTAAAGGCCCTTGGGTATTCCCTTTGGTCTTCCTTTGAAAGATGATTAATCTTTCAAAACTGACAACGAGTAAGCGATAAACTGCCAAGTTTATCCGAACCTCATCGGGTCCGGGTATTTCCTTAGAAAGGAGGTGATCCAGCCGCACCTTCCGATACGGCTACCTTGTTACGACTTCACCCC
>NZ_JBFREL010000082.1:0-809 GCF_052114265.1 Paenibacillus sp. MCAF9 | reverse complement strand
TTCGGAAATCCTCGGATCAATGCCTGCTTACGGCTCCCCGGGGCGGTATCGTTGTTCGCCACGTCCTTCTTCGGCTCCTGGTGCCTAGGCATCCTCCGTGCGCTCTTACTAGCTTAACCAATTGCTCGTGGTGATTTCGATTGACCCGTCGTTGAAGCCTTATTTCTTTGAACAATAACCTCTTTAGAGGTAGAAATAACGTCTTCAAAAGCCGTCTTCAATTCGAAACACCTCTCGCTTACGTAAAAACAACTAAAGGATGTTTCAGCAATTCTTTTTCTTTCGTTATCCAGTTTTCAAGGTGCAAGTGTTTTGCGGTGAATTTGCATTAGCGTTAATCTTCAGCAAAGACGCTACAAATGAAATTATTGGTGGAGCCAAGCGGGATCGAACCGCTGACCTCCTGCTTGCAAGGCAGGCGCTCTCCCAGCTGAGCTATGGCCCCATGTTAGGTTTTGAATTATGGAATTATAGTGGTGGGCCTTAGTGGACTCGAACCACCGACCTCACCCTTATCAGGGGTGCGCTCTAACCAGCTGAGCTAAAGGCCCTTAATTCTCATAGTTCGTATATTTAGGTGTGAATATAACACCTGCTTGGCGACGTCCTACTCTCCCAAGACCCTGCGGTCTAAGTACCATCGGCGCTGAAGGGCTTAACGGTCGTGTTCGGTATGGGAACGCGTGGTTCACCTCCGCCATCGCCACCAAACGGATGACTTGACTTGCGTTGAAAGATGATTAATCTTTCAAAACTGACAACGAGTAAGCGATAAACTGCCAAGTTTATCCGAACCTCATCGGGTCGGG
>NZ_JBFREL010000081.1:0-843 GCF_052114265.1 Paenibacillus sp. MCAF9 | reverse complement strand
CCACGAGAGTTTACAACACCCGAAGCCGGTGGGGTAACCCGCAAGGGAGCTAGCCGTCGAAGGTGGGGTAGATGATTGGGGTGAAGTCGTAACAAGGTAGCCGTATCGGAAGGTGCGGCTGGATCACCTCCTTTCTAAGGAAATACCCGRRCCCGATGAGGTTCGGATAAACTTGGCAGTTTATCGCTTACTCGTTGTCAGTTTTGAAAGATTAATCATCTTTCAAAGGAAGTCCAAAGGGAATACCTATGGGCCTTTAGCTCAGCTGGTTAGAGCGCACCCCTGATAAGGGTGAGGTCGGTGGTTCGAGTCCACTAAGGCCCACCATTATCGACTCTGAGAAGTCGGTACCCATACTAAATTTGGGGCCATAGCTCAGCTGGGAGAGCGCCTGCCTTGCAAGCAGGAGGTCAGCGGTTCGATCCCGCTTGGCTCCACCAATAAAATATTGTACTGTCTTTGCTGAAGATTAACTCTGAAGCAGACTCAGCGCAAAACATTTGCACCTTGAAAACTGGATAACGAAAGAAAAAGAATTGCTGAAACATCCTTTAAGCTACATTGATTTAATTGTTAGTGAAGGTTGTTCGTGATTGATGCGACTTCTTTTCGTTTTGTTTCAACCATTTGATGTCTTAGGAGATCAGAGAAACAAAATGAAAACGGCGCACAAGCCGAATCAACCGGAACGATAGGTTAAGCTAGTAAGAGCGCACGGAGGATGCCTAGGCACCAGGAGCCGAAGAAGGACGTGGCGAACAACGATACCGCCCCGGGGAGCCGTAAGCAGGCATTGATCCGAGGATTTCCGAATGGGGAAACCCAGCTATCGTAATGGATAGT
>NZ_JBFREL010000080.1:0-896 GCF_052114265.1 Paenibacillus sp. MCAF9 | reverse complement strand
CACACCACGAGAGTTTACAACACCCGAAGCCGGTGGGGTAACCCGCAAGGGAGCTAGCCGTCGAAGGTGGGGTAGATGATTGGGGTGAAGTCGTAACAAGGTAGCCGTATCGGAAGGTGCGGCTGGATCACCTCCTTTCTAAGGAAATAAAGCGTTTCGAAGAAACGCACTACGGAAGCATTATCTTCGGACCCGAWGRGGTTCGGATAAACTTGGCAGTTTATCGCTTACTCGTTGTCAGTTTTGAAAGAGTAAAGCAATACATAGATGAAGAACGAGGCGTTAGCGCCTGATCTGATTTYGTGGAATTGTAGTACRCTTTCTTTCAGYATGTCTAGTCATYCGTTTGGTGGCGATGGCGGAGGTGAACCACGCGTTCCCATACCGAACACGACCGTTAAGCCCTTCAGCGCCGATGGTACTTAGACCGCAGGGTCTTGGGAGAGTAGGACGTCGCCAAGCGGATTAAATCATACAAGCGAATTACCAACTTTTAGTGGTTGATTGTAACGAGCGAATATGTTAATCTAATATTCCTGCCGCGAAAGCGGTGGAAACAAATTGCACCTTGAAAACTGGATAACGAAAGAAAAAGAATTGCTGAAACATCCTTTAGTTGTTTTTACGTAAGCGAAAGGTGTTCGAGATTGTTGCGACTTCTTTTCGTTTTGTTTCAACCATTTGATGTCTTAGGAGATCAGAGAAACAAAATGAAAACGGCGCACAAGCCGAATCRCCTGAGCAAAATGGTTAAGCTAGTAAGAGCGCACGGAGGATGCCTAGGCACCAGGAGCCGAAGAAGGACGTGGCGAACAACGATACCGCCCCGGGGAGCCGTAAGCAGGCATTGATCCGAGGATTTCCGAATGGGGAAACCCAGCTATCGTAATGGATAG
>NZ_JBFREL010000079.1:0-1145 GCF_052114265.1 Paenibacillus sp. MCAF9 | reverse complement strand
CGAAGAATGTACAAAAAGCCTCTCCACTCAGACCACTCGTTTAAAAAAGTGGACTTTGGGAAGATTTATGGTCGCACCTTTGGATCTCCACATCGTCTCATGGAGGTCAACCCTCCCATGTCTCACAGAGTCTACGCTCCCACATTCCTTCATTCAACCTGTCCATGAGGTGGAGGTCGGATATTGCTGCCCGTCAGGATCTTCGTCCGTATGTTAGTTTTGTTCCGACTCATCCGTGCTTCAATTGTCTGTAACTCTCTTATCTACGTTCGTCTTCTATGAAAACATTGAATTTAAGCTGCTAATGACACTGCCGTGAATTGGGGGATATCCTGTAACATCTTTTCTTCACTAAACTCATGCCCCTTTTTCAGGACACCAAACAGAACGCGAATTAGYTTGTTGCATAACGCAATGAGCGACTGCATCTTTTTCAAGGGATTATCTGGCCGTTTCGTGTAATACTGATGCAAGGCCTTAAACGCCCRGTTCTTAGCCACCAGTGGCATCATCACGCGAAATAGYAGCGCTCGTAGCCGCCTACGACCTCGCTTCGTAATCTTTGTTTGTCCCTTGTGTTTACCTGACGTATTTTCTTTAAGATTCAAGCCGGCGAGCTTAATAATCTGTTTGGGATGTCTGTATCGCTCTATGTCGCCAACTTCAGCGAGAAAACCAGCAATACTGTCACGGCCAATCCCTTTAATAGCCATTAGTTTCTTCACATGAGGGATTTGCTCCAAGAGCTCATCCAGCCTTGCCTCAAGCTCTTCAAACTTACTCTCTAGCAGCTCATACTGTGTTAACAACAACCTTAGCTCGAGTTTTGCTAATGCCGTCCCTTCTCGTATACCAACAGAACSGCTTGCTGCTGCTTTCAGGCTTCTCATACGTTCGATGCCAAGCCCTCGTTTGGCAATCTTTCTAAGATGACTCAGCAAGGTTTCCTCAGATTCARAAACCAGCTCATGCGGTAACAAATAAAGACTGAGCATTTGGCGTGCTGACTTGCATTCCCAATCCTTAAACACCGTAAGGAACTCTGGAAAGTACCGATCCAACCAGTTATGAACGCGGCCTTGCACCACGCGCAGATCTGTCGACAGATGTTCGCGGATTTTCATCGCTTCCCTTAGTTCGGCATA
>NZ_JBFREL010000078.1:0-1348 GCF_052114265.1 Paenibacillus sp. MCAF9 | reverse complement strand
ACAGCGACAACTGGAACGCTTGCCACAAATGCAACAACAGCAACGGTAACAGGCTTATCGGCAGCGACAGGTTATGATTTCCGCCTAGTTGTAACAGGCGGAGCAAATGCTGGCGACTCTAACGTAGTAACGGTGACGACAAACCCGATTGCACTTACAGACTTCGCGAGTGCAAGCAAAACGGGAACAAGCGCAACGTTCACATGGAGCGCAGCAACAGGCGCTACAAATATTAAAGTGGAGCAATCACCAACAGGTGCAAATACGTGGACAACAGCGACATCGGGAACACTTGCGACCAATGCAACAACAGCAACGGTAACAGGCTTGTCGGCAGCGACAGTTTACGACTTCCGTCTAGTAGTTACAGGCGGAGCAAATGCAGGTGACTCAAACGTAGTAACGGTGACGACAAATCCAATCGCACTAACAGACTTTGCGAGTGCAAGCAAAACGGGAACAAGCGCAACGTTCACATGGAGCGCAGCAACAGGCGCTACAAATATTAAAGTTGAGCAATCACCAACAGGTGCAAACACGTGGACAACAGCGACAACAGGTGCTCTTTCCACGAATGCAACAACAGCAACGGTAACAGGCTTGTCGGCAGCGTCAGGTTATGACTTCCGACTTGTAGTAACTGGCGGAGCGAATGCAGGTAATTCGAATGTAGTAACGGTGACGACAAACTCGGTTGCACTAACAGACTTTGCGAGCGCAAGCAAAACGGGAACAAGCGCAACGTTCACTTGGAGCGCAGCAACAGGTGCAACAAACATTAAAGTGGAGCAATCACCAACAGGTGCAACAAACATTAAAGTGGAGCAATCACCAACAGGTGCAAATACGTGGACAACAGCGACGACAGGCGTGATTGCGACCAATGCAACAACAGCTACAGTAACAGGCTTATCTGCAGCGACAGGTTATGATTTTCGTCTAGTAGTTACAGGCGGAGCAAATGCAGGCGACTCGAACGTAGTAACGGTGACGACAAACCCGATCGCACTTACAGACTTCGCGAGTGCAAGCAAAACGGGAACAAGCGCAACGTTCACATGGAGCGCAGCAACAGGCGCTACAAATATTAAAGTGGAGCAATCACCAACAGGTGGAAACACGTGGACAACAGCGACAACTGGAACGCTTGCCACAAATGCAACAACAGCAACGGTAACAGGCTTATCGGCAGCGACAGGTTATGACTTCCGCCTAGTTGTTACAGGCGGAGCAAATGCAGGCGACTCTAACGTAGTAACGGTGACGACAAATCCAATCGCACTAACAGATTTCACAAGTGCAAGCAAAACGGGAACGAGCGCAACGTTCACATGGAGCGCAGCAACAG
>NZ_JBFREL010000077.1:0-1377 GCF_052114265.1 Paenibacillus sp. MCAF9 | reverse complement strand
AGTTGAGTCCGTATACTTGTGTAAAAAGCTAGCATCTCAAAAAAAGAGAGCCATAGCCAAAATCCTCGTTTAGAATGGAGTTGTCGAGACAACATTCAATGGAGGGATTATGGTATGACTCAGTATCAGATTAACGTAGATTCAGATCTTTTGCATCAACTATTTTTAGGTGAATCAAAAGATGTGGGCATGGCTGCTTTATTGCAGTCTGTATTGAATCAAGTGTTGAAGGCCCAAGCTACAGAACAGTTAGGAGCCGAGCATTACGAGCGCACAGAAGAGCGACAAGGTTATCGTAACGGATCGTACCCGCACAAGCTTTCCACACGTGTTGGGCAGATTACGTTGCAAGTGCCGAGATTCCGAAATGGAGAGTTCTCCACTGAGTTGTTTGCCCGTTACCAACGAAGTGAACAGGCGCTTGTACTTGCCATGATGGAGATGGTCATTAACGGTGTATCCACGCGTAGAGTCACGAATATCACGGAGGAACTGTGTGGAACAGGCTTTTCAAAATCAACGGTTAGTGATCTATGCAAGCAGCTCGATCCACTTGTAGAGGCATGGAATAGCCGGCCGTTGACGCTTGCCTATCCCTTCCTTCTTGTGGATGCTTTGTATGTGAAAGTACGTGAAGATGGTCGTGTGCGCTCTCGTGGTGTTCTCATCGCAACAGGAATTAATGAAGAAGGTTACCGTGAGCTCATAGGTCTTAGCGTAGGAGASACCGAGTCAGCAGCAACTTGGGGTAGCCTATTTAGTCGCCTCAAAGAACGTGGATTACGCGGTGTTGACGTGGTTACAAGTGACCAGCACAGTGGACTCGTAAAGGCAGTTCGTGAACAGTTCGAAGGCGTGACGTGGCAGCGATGCCAGACGCATTTCATGCGGAATGTTTTAGATGCTACGCCTAAAGCTTTACGAGACGAAATGAAGGCCCATGTGCGGGCTATTTACGAAGCTGCCGATGAAAAGAGCGCTCGATCGTTGTTGGAACAAACCATGGGTGCTTTTGAAGAGAGAGCRTCCAAAGCACTGGATGTCCTGGARGAAGGCTTTGATGACGCTACCGCTGTTCTCGCACTACCTGTTAGCTGYCGAATTCGAACAAGAACGACGAACGTGGTAGAACGTCTTAATGCCGAGCTTAGRCGGAGAGAACGTGTTATTCGTATTTTTCCTAACCGACAATCTGTGATTCGACTATTTGGTGCATTACTAATGGAGATGGATGAAAAGTGGTCCGTCGGCAAGAAATATATTGAAATGACAGTGTACCATGAATGGCGTAAGAAAAAACCAAAAACAACGCAAGAACCTACTCTTGATGAGTAGGCTTTCTGTTCGAGGATTTTACACACAACTTTGGACTTGACC
>NZ_JBFREL010000076.1:0-2183 GCF_052114265.1 Paenibacillus sp. MCAF9 | reverse complement strand
CAGTAAACGTGTTTAGGATAAGCCCTCGACCGATTAGTATTCGTCAGCTACACACATTGCTGTGCTTCCACCCCGAACCTATCAACCTCGTCGTCTTCAAGGGGTCTTACATACTGGGAAATCTCATCTTGAGGGGGGCTTCACGCTTAGATGCTTTCAGCGCTTATCCCGTCCGTACTTGGCTACCCAGCGGTGCTCCTGGCGGAACAACTGGTACACCAGCGGTACGTCCATCCCGGTCCTCTCGTACTAAGGACAGCTCCTCTCAAATTTCCTGCGCCCGCGACAGATAGGGACCGAACTGTCTCACGACGTTCTGAACCCAGCTCGCGTACCGCTTTAATGGGCGAACAGCCCAACCCTTGGGACCTACTTCAGCCCCAGGATGCGATGAGCCGACATCGAGGTGCCAAACCTCCCCGTCGATGTGGACTCTTGGGGGAGATAAGCCTGTTATCCCCAGGGTAGCTTTTATCCGTTGAGCGATGGCCCTTCCATTCGGTACCACCGGATCACTAAGCCCKACTTTCGTMCCTGCTCGACTTGTAGGTCTCGCAGTCAAGCTCCCTTATGCCTTTGCACTCTTCGAATGATTTCCAACCATTCTGAGGGAACCTTTGGGCGCCTCCGTTACATTTTAGGAGGCGACCGCCCCAGTCAAACTGTCCACCTGACACGGTCCCCGAACCGGTTTCACGGTTCTAGGTTAGAACTCCGATACGATCAGGGTGGTATCCCAACGTTGCCTCCACACAAGCTGGCGCTCATGCTTCWWAGGCTCCCACCTATCCTGTACAGATCGTACCAAAGTTCAATATCAAGTTACAGTAAAGCTCCATGGGGTCTTTCCGTCTTGTCGCGGGTAACCTGCATCTTCACAGGTATTAAAATTTCACCGGATCTCTCGTTGAGACAGCGCCCAAGTCGTTACGCCATTCGTGCGGGTCAGAATTTACCTGACAAGGAATTTCGCTACCTTAGGACCGTTATAGTTACGGCCGCCGTTTACTGGGGCTTCGGTTCACAGCTTCGGGTTACCCCTAACCGCTCCCCTTAACCTTCCAGCACCGGGCAGGCGTCAGCCCGTATACTTCGCCTTACGGCTTCATCTTCGGTGGTACAGGAATTTCAACCTGTTGTCCATCCACTACGCCTTTCGGCCTCGCGTTAGGTCCCGACTTACCCTGAGAGGACGAGCCTTCCTCAGGAACCCTTAGGCTTTCGGCGGACAAGATTCTCACTTGTCTTTTCGTTACTCATACCGGCATTCTCACTTGAATACAGTCCACCAGTCCTCACGGTCCAACTTCAATCCGTATTCAACGCTCCCCTACCCAAGTACCWWAYGGTACATGTCATAGCTTCGGTGGTGTGTTTAGCCCCGTTACATTTTCGGCGCAGAGTCACTCGACCAGTGAGCTATTACGCACTCTTTAAATGATGGCTGCTTCTAAGCCAACATCCTGGTTGTCTTTGCAACTCCACATCCTTTCCCACTTAACACACACTTGGGGACCTTAGCTGATGATCTGGGCTGTTTCCCTCTTGACAATGGATCTTAGCACTCACTGTCTGACTCCCGAGTAGCACGTCTATGGCATTCGGAGTTTGACTGGACTTGGTAACCCTTGGCGGGCCCCGCACCCAATCAGTGCTCTACCTCCACGACGCTCATTCCTCGAGGCTAGCCCTAAAGCTATTTCGGGGAGAACCAGCTATCTCCGAGTTCGATTGGAATTTCTCCGCTACCCCCACCTCATCCCCGCATTTTTCAACATGCGTGGGTTCGGGCCTCCAGTGCGTGTTACCGCACCTTCACCCTGGACAGGGGTAGATCACACGGTTTCGGGTCTACGACCACGTACTTATTCGCCCTATTCAGACTCGCTTTCGCTACGGCTCCGTCTTCCCGACTTAACCTTGCACGTGATCGTAACTCGCCGGTTCATTCTACAAAAGGCACGCCATCACCCATTTAACGGGCTCTGACTTTTTGTAAGCGCACGGTTTCAGGTTCTTTTTCACTCCGCTTCCGCGGTGCTTTTCACCTTTCCCTCACGGTACTGCTTCACTATCGGTCACCAGGGAGTATTTAGCCTTGGCAGATGGTCCTGCCGGATTCCGACGGGGTTTCTCGTGTCCCGCCGTACTCAGGATCCGTCTCGGAGGGTGCTTGCTTTCGG
>NZ_JBFREL010000075.1:0-1414 GCF_052114265.1 Paenibacillus sp. MCAF9 | reverse complement strand
TCTAAAATTAAATATTCCGCATCAGAGAAACGTACCATTATCGAAGAGATCAAAAGTGGCGAGCTTGGCTTTATGGCCGCTGCGTATAAATATGGGGTATCAAAAACAACCTTGGTGAAATGGCAACGCCGATATGACGTCTATGGTTTAGAWGGATTGGAGATTCGAACGAATAACCGTAGCTACTCTGAAGAACTAAAGCTACAGGCGGTGATGGATTACATCAAGGGGGAATTATCCCAATACGATATCATTGATAAATACAAAATTGCGAGTAGAACACAGCTATCGAACTGGGTAAAGAAGTATAATAGTCATAGCAGCTTAAAGGCCTATAAAGGGGGAGCAACGGCTATGACGAAAGGACGTTCTACRACCTGGAAAGAACGGATCGAGATTGTTCAGTATTGTATGACACATGACGAGGATTACGGTAAGRCAGCGGAGCAGCATCAGGTYTCCTACCAACAGGTGTACCAGTGGGTGAAGAAATACCAAGACGGAGGACAAGAAGCGCTTCAGGATGGACGTGGACGTAAAAAAAMCGAAGAAGAGTTAACGGACACCGACCGCCAGAAGCTTGCGATGAAGAAGATGCAGGCTGAAAATGAACGTCTACGGGCAGAGAATGCATTCCTAAAAAAGTTAGAGGAACTCGAAAGAAGGCGACGCTAAGCCAAGTACGTCAAGAAAACATCTATCTTGCCATTCAAGCGGTACGGCAAGACGGGCAGTTCAGCATAAAGACGCTGTGTGAAATTGCAGAGATTCCACGGTCAAGCTATTACAAATGGCTGAACCGTAAGCCTAGTGTACGTGAACTAGAAAACCAAAAACTCACMAAAGCGATGATCTCACTGCATGAGAAGGTAGGCGGTATCTACGGGTACCGTCGATTAAAGCTTCACTTGTGCAAAGAAACGAAGCAGAAGATTAACCACAAGCGCATCCAGCGCCTCATGCAGCTACAAGGCATTCAGTCAGTGATTCGCCGCAGAAAACGAAAGAAATATGCAGCGTCAACGCCTCAGCACGTGGCTGAGAACCTGCTAAACCGCGAATTCACCGCGACAAAACCGAACGAAAAATGGGTAACCGATGTAACGGAATTCAAATATGGTCACGGTCAAAAGGCGTATTTAAGCGCYATCTTGGACCTCCACGACAACACCGTTGTGTCTCACGTATTCGGRCACTCGAACAACAATAGCCTCGTGTTTCAAACCGTCAAAAGGGCGATGAAGGCAGCATCAAAGAGCAAGCCGATGTTGCATAGTGACCGAGGCTTTCAATACACTTCTCTACGGTTCAAAAAGTTATTTGGGAAAAAAATAACCCATAGCATGTCTCGCGTAGGGAGATGCATCGATAACAGTCCCATAGAATCCTTCTGGGGAACCCTGAAGTGCGAAAA
>NZ_JBFREL010000074.1:0-2081 GCF_052114265.1 Paenibacillus sp. MCAF9 | reverse complement strand
AGGAATGTGGGAGCGTAGACTCTGTGAGACATGGGAGGGTTGACCTCCATGAGACGATGTGGAGATCCAAAGGTGCGACCATAAATCTTCCCAAAGTCCACTTTTTTAAACGAGTGGTCTGAGTGGAGAGGCTTTTTGTACATTCTTCGCCCCATATTTTACACTATCTACAATCTTGTTCCATTTAAAGGTTGTCTTGTACGAAAGGAAATCGTTCAAAACCTAAGAAAACATGAGCATTTAAGAGAAAAATGATTCTCCATAGAGGGAGGTTAGTTAAAGAGGCGTTTTATTGAAATTATCCTTGAAGGAGAACGAAGATGAATAAATTTTGGAATTATAGAGTTTTAAAAAAGGATTGGGAAAATGGTTTGGTTTCATATGATGTATGTGAAGTTTATTATGAGAATGACATACCTACTTCATGGATTTGGGGTAAAAATGTACTTAGTGGTGAGAGTAAAGAAGATTTAGAATGGAGGCTAAATAATTCAATATCTATACCAGCCAATAGGCTGTCAATATTTAATTATTAATGAAGAAAACGAAGGGTGCTATACTGGTAAAAAAGCATGACAAATAACCACCCCATAGAATTTGGGGAGGTTTTCCTCAATATCCAGACACTGCTTATTCAGTCAAACGGAAAGGTTCTTTCTTGGTCAAAATCGCATATATCCAATGGATCAGTCTATTTACACAAGCGATCACAGCTACTTTAAAGAGTTTGCCTTCTGCACGCTTTTTGTCGTAATAAGCTCTTATTCTCTTGTTACGTGAGCCTTTCAGTCCACACCTTACAGCTTGATATAAGGCTGTCCGAAGCCTTCTAGAACCACGTTTGGTGATTTTATTTCGGGTTGCTGTAAACTTGCCGGAAGAAAAGACGCTAGGATCAATACCAGCAAACGCAACCAGTTTCTTCGCGTGATCGAACCGATCAATTTCTCCGACCTCAGCTAAAATTGTTGCTGCAATTTTAGTGCCAATGCCGGGTATTGATTGGATTAGATCGTACTCCATTAATTCTTCAGCCAGAGTTTCTATCGATTTATCCAGTTTCGTTAGATGCTCCTGGTACTGAAGAAGTAAATGAATGAATAGCTCTAATGAGATTAAATGACTCGGAAAAGCGGTCTCTCTGAAGGGATTTCGCTCTGCAGCAGCCATTAGTTTCTGTGCCCGTTCTAGCGACCACTGGTTCGATTTAACATGTCCAACAAGGCGTTTTATAATCGCCGTAACGTTTTCCTCGGACAATGCTAGCACCGATTGAGACGTTGGATACTGGGCCAGGAGACGTAGTGATACCTTAGAATAAAGGTCACCAAACACGCCATGATACTCTGGAAAGACTTGATCCAGTACCGCTTGAAACTGCAACTTTACCTGGACATATATTTCAGTCAGCGACTCATGTTGCCGTGTCAGGTAACGCAGATTCATTAAGTACTGACCCCGTTTTTTGTAAGGCTCCAGCTCTTCTTTGTAGAACATTTCGCCCAACTGGTATGCGTCAGCAACATCCGTTTTTACCTTACGTAAATTCAACTTTTTCGCTTGGTGTGAAAGTAACGGATTGATAACGATATACAGATATTGATGCTCATCTAGAAACTGAATAACCGGACTATGATAATGGCCCGTTGCTTCTAACACAATGGCCGGACGCCGCCCAGAAAAGGACTCCAGGCTTTGAGCAAAGCGGAGGAAGGACGCTAATCCCTCAAGATTATGCTCAAATCGAAATGTCTTTCCGTAGGGCGTTCCTCGATCTGAAAAGGCTTGTGCATGACTTTCTCCTTTAGATACATCTAATCCAATGACAGGATTCATTCAATCACTCCCGATATTATATTCGCCGGTAACCCCTAACTTTCTTGTCGTCCACATTATCGCATGTGATACGGGATCATGGTCCCAACCAGCCTAATCATGGTTTAACAAGTAGGGGGGATGAACGGTATAGCTCTCGGGATCTGGCTCCCACGGGCAGGTACGTTCGATCCCCGGCTACCGCTATCTTAAGACCACACAAAAATGAGGTCTACCAGAAAGATCTGGTGACCTCATAATACGAA
>NZ_JBFREL010000073.1:0-1645 GCF_052114265.1 Paenibacillus sp. MCAF9 | reverse complement strand
CAATGTCATTAAGTTAATCTCCGAGACAAGATCGTAAATAGAAAGTGAATCTGAAACGGCATGGGAAAAGCCCTGTGCCGTTTATTTTTTTGATGCAAGACTGATAAATAGGAACAGCAAACAAACGGATGGACGATCCGCTTAAAAAAATGTTCATATGAATCGAATTATGCTACTCTGTAGACGAAGCTGACAGCTGATTTATATCGGATTTTGCGCGTATTCTTTTGTCCCGGGCGAATGGGTCGAATCGGCAAAATGTTTTTTCGAATCAGCGCTTCAACATCGAGCGGGGGTTCATCGCCTCGAGAGCGCAAGAATTGTCTGCAAACGAGAACGGCAACCGTGAAATTGACTTGATATTGGTGCCGTTTATCCATTTGCGAAATGACGACGTGCGAGGTCATCATTTCAGCGAAGTTGTATAGAATCATTCTGGCATAAATCTCTTGGGCGATGAACGCTTGCTTCTTTGCGTGAAAACTTGTCAGACCAACCGTGTATTTTAATGCCCTAAACGAGGTTTCAATGCCCCATCGCATGTGATAAAGGGATCTGAGTTCATCGGGAGGGAAGTCTGCGGCAGAAAGATTCGTAATGACGGTTTCATAAGCGCCGTCAGGTAGGATGAAACGAACAACCCGAAAAGATAGCGGGTAAATCATGTYCTCATGCATATCCAAAAAATCAAATGTAGAATTGGTCGGAAGGAATTTGTAACCAGGATAAGCCTGGAACGCTTTGGTTTGTTTTCTGGTAAGTGTCAGATGAATGTCCCGATCAAACTCTCCGCTAGCGGGCAAACGTAAGCTAGACAGAATACCACTGGAATTCAAATCCTTTACCCGAATGACATAGTGCCACCCTTTACGTTCAATATGCGCAAAATTGTTGTAGCTTTCATAGCCTCTGTCCGCAATCACAATGGTTTTGCTCTTGATGGGCGAACGATCAACCATGGTTGCCAGCGCCCTTCCCTCGTTAATTAGCCTTTTTGGCTGGACAAGAGCATCCACGTAAAGTCTGTTACATAGATCGTACGCTGCGTTCAAATGCAGGAGGTTATAGCCTTTCGTGTTGGGTTGACTTTGAAAGAAGCTATTCTTGTCAGTTGGATCCGTTGTGATATGTAAATCCGAACCGTCAATAGCAAGTAGTCGATACCCATGGTAATCCCTGATATCCTTGTACGTTTGAGTGAATTTGTGAAATAAGTATTCTACAGCAGATGGCAAAATTTTATTACGTTGTTGGACAAAAGCGGAAGTCGTTGCCGTGTTTACGTCRTAACCTTGCGATTCCAAGAGCTCCTTGTATATACTGTTTCCGCCCATAGAGATCAGAAATTGCATCATCGTTTCGAAGGATAGCTTTTTCTTCCGGGTAAAATCTTTTTCAGGATTTTTGACATAAGGCGCTGGTGCTGCTGACATCTCTCGAATGAGGRTTGTCAGCGTTTCTTTTAATGAACTCGCGTAAGCATGCATGGTCGAAACCTCCTCGTTTTTTCAAGGGGCTTCGCCACACACTTACAATCGCCTGTCAAGTTCTTTTTCCTCATTTGGGCAAAAAAAGAGCAGGCTATCTTTTTGATAACCTGCTCTTTTGCATTCTATTGAWCTTACACCTTAACTTAATGACATTG
>NZ_JBFREL010000072.1:0-1775 GCF_052114265.1 Paenibacillus sp. MCAF9 | reverse complement strand
TGTCCCAAAAGCCATAGGCTTTAGAGGCACCCTCTTCAAAGTTTTGAAATCTGTAAAAAACAAAGAAACCAACCTTTGGTAAAATGGAGGTACCACCCAACCATCTTCGAAAGGAAGGTTTCTATGTACATTCAATATACCATGGACCAACTTACCCTGCCAATGGATTTAGCTGAAGATATTCCCGAAAATCACCTCGTTCGTGTCGTGAACACTGCCGTGAACCGTTTGAGTGATCGCATTTTTTCAGCCGCCTATCCAGGTGGCGGTCGAGACAGTTATCATCCCAAAATGTTAACAAAAGTCATTATCTATGCCTACACCCAACGCATCTACTCCTCCCGTCAAATCGCTAAGGCAGTCCGTGAAAACATCATGTTTATGTGGATTGCAGGCCGGCAACGACCAGATTTCCGTACTATTAATCGCTTTCGCTCCGAGCGAATGAAGTCCGTACTCGAAACGGTATTCACCGCTGTTCTACAGTTTCTGACTGAGGAGAAGTATGTAAAGCTTGAGCATTACTTTGTCGATGGAACAAAGATCGAAGCGAATGCCAACCGCTACACGTTTGTCTGGGGCAAAGCGGTGGTGAAACACAAGGCTAAGCTGCAAGAGAAAGTGAAGACGTTGTTCGCAACTATTGAGGAAACCGAAAAACAAGAAGAACGGGAGCACAGCAATCAGGATTTAAGTGAGCTTGGAGAAGCTGCTGAAATGACAAGCGAAAAACTAGAAACCGCCGTCAAAAAGCTCGAGGAAAGACTGCAAGAAAAGCCGAAGGATAAGCCGCTTAAGAAAGCCGTTCGTGCCCTTCGAAAAGACTTGTTGCCTCGTCTTCAAAAATACGAAAACCAGCAAACCATACTTGGAGATCGAAATAGCTATAGCAAGACCGACAAAGACGCCACGTTCATGCGAATGAAAGAAGACCATATGCGCAACGGCCAGCTAAAGCCTGGCTACAATGTACAGATTGGAACAGAAAATCAATTCATTATCGGTTACAGTCTTCACCAACGCCCGACGGATACCCGATGCTTGAAACCACATTTAGAGAAAGTAAAAGCCTCACTTGGGAAGCTCCCCAGAACGATCATCGCAGATGCTGGCTATGGCGGAGAAGAAAATTACGCTTACTTAGAGAAGGAACAGCTTGAGGCGCTAGTTAAATACAGCACGTACCATAAGGAAAAATCGAAGAAATGGCAAACGGACATCAGTAAGCTCGACAATATGCGATACGATGAGGAAGAAGATACATGGACATGTGCGAATGGACAGAAGCTTGTCTTTCGCTACGAAAGTAAAAGTGTAACGGAGAGTGGCTATGAAATCCGACAACGTCATTACCGCAGCATGGGCTGTGAAGGATGTCCGTTGAAAGCGGCATGTACGAAGGCGCAAGGGAATCGAGAAATTCGAGTCAGTCTGGGTTATATGCGCTACAAGCAGCAGGCGAGGGAAAAGCTGCGCAGCGAGGAAGGGTATGCGCTGTCGGTAAGACGAATGATTGAACCCGAAAGTGTATTCGGGCAGATCAAAAATAACCGGGGATTCCGGCGTTTTCTGCTTCGCGGCTTGCCTAAGGTGAGTCTGGAGGTCGGGTGGCTTTCGCTTGCCCACAATCTGATGAAGAAAGCAACCATAGACCAAAAGAAAAAAATAGCCGTACAGGAATAGACCACCCTGTACGGCTATTTTTCATATTTTGCAATATTTCTGTTCAAAGCGAGCTATCCCTTCAGTGAGCTTAACGCTTTTGGGACAGCCCC
>NZ_JBFREL010000071.1:0-1789 GCF_052114265.1 Paenibacillus sp. MCAF9 | reverse complement strand
CTCCCTCAGAGAATAAGGTTTTTCTCACGAATACTCGCGAATTCTCAGGATTTCACATACAGATTGAAATAGGAGTTTAAATGATTACAAAACATGGGCTAGGAAGTTCCGTTTGAGGGCATGCGGGAATAGAAGGTGTTGGTCTATTTACAACATCTTCCACAGAAAGTTTTGCTGCACATCTTTCTCCACAAGGCCCTTGGGATTCACTCTCCCAAATCTCAACGGGTCTAAGCCCTTACATTCCTTCGTCCTATCTAACCAAGGTGTGGAGTCCGATCAACGTTAACGGAACGGGTCTAAGCCCTAAAGCGTAAAAATCTCGGTACTCCGTGCTTTCTTTGTGAAATCCTGCGAACGAGCTGATCTACGTGTCTGGGTTGCGAATTTAGTTGTTAAGCTGCTAGTGGTTGTTGAGCTTTATCCGCGGAGAAAGTTTGTCCTTCTCGCGCCATGGCTACAAGCATCCGAGCCAATTTCCCAATCAACTTCATCATGGACTGCATTTTCGTCATTCGTTTTACTTCAATATTGTGTGCATGCACGGCTTGGAATGCACGATTGTGAGATAAGAGGTGAAACACCGAGAAGTACAAATGCTTCCGTAGTAATGAGTTTCCTCGTTTGGTTAGCTTAATGTGCCCCTTATACTTACCAGAACTACGCTCCGCTAAGTTCAATCCAGCCTTTCGCAATAACTGATTTCCGTGAGACAGCTTACGTAAGTCCCCGCCAAATGCGAATATGGCAGCCATTGCAGGAAAGGAAACACCGACGGATCGAACGAGATCAGAACAGGGGATCTCAGGCAATAACTTTTCAATGATTTCGTCTGCTTCATCAATGATGTGGCAGATTCGTTCATATTCTTCGATGAGGTGCCTAAGTTCCCATTTGTCTTCTTCAAGGGCAGTAGCGTCTCCAACGCTATGTCTAGCGAGTGTTTGGAGCTGAATCGCCTTGTTCCTGCCTCGCACACCGCCAGGTCTAGCCATGTACACTCCCCAGGTTTGCACCATCTGCTCCGGAGTTAACTGTAATACGTCAGATGGGGCTGGGAAACGACGCAAAGTGGCTAATGAACGAGGACTAAAAATATCTTCGAACGCTTGCCTGTATTCTGGAAAACGGATATCCAGCCAGCGGTGGATTCTGTTCTTAATCCGTCCGGATTTAACAACCCAATGCTCTCTGTTTGTGACAATAACCCGCAAGCGGCAGAAGGTTTCTTCTTTTGGGGAGAAGGGCGTGTAGAATCCGCGACTCACTGCATCGGCAATGACCAAAGCGTCCTTTGGGTCATTTTTTGATGGGGAGTTGTCTCTGTTTTCCTTATTGCGTTTGGTCGTCATTGGATTGACAAGGACAACAGAAACCCCTTGATTCATCAACCAATGAGCGAGATTGAACCAGTAGTGACCGGTACTCTCCATTCCCACAACGACGTCATTCAAGTTGTGCATGTTCTGTAATTTACGAATACTACTAATTAAGTGCTCAAAGCCCGCATGGTCGTTCGAAAACATAATGGGGCGATTGGTGAGGACAATACCTCGAAAGTTAATAGCTTGAGCAGTATGTTTCTCTTTGGCAATGTCGATGCCAATGACAAGAGTAGAAGTGGAAACACGTTCTACACGTTGATTTTGAGCTTTAATTAGTCTAGACTTCATGATAACGCCTCCTAAGGTGAGTTCTGAGGGCTCCAACCCAGTACATACTCATCCTAGCGGGGCGTTCGTTTTTCTGCAAATCGAATCTACTAACACCTACAGGAATGTTAACGGGC
>NZ_JBFREL010000070.1:0-1824 GCF_052114265.1 Paenibacillus sp. MCAF9 | reverse complement strand
TCCTATTTATCAGTCTTGCATCAAAAAAATAAACGGCACAGGGCTTTTCCCATGCCGTTTCAGATTCACTTTCTATTTACGATCTTGTCTCGGAGATTAACTTAATGACATTGGCCACGTGGCAGCCCTTTTAGTCTTCAACTATCGTTACCCGTTAGCTTAATGCTACCTTGAGATTTTCCCAATCTTCTAGTAATGCCCAGGTTATTTCGGGCTCACTTTCAACTGATTTCATCGTACCCACATAAACATCGGATGAATGTTTATTCTTAGAATAATGCTCGATTATGTATTTCGTTGTGGCAGTTACATTTAATTTATCAACTAAGCCTATATCAACCCATAAGAGCTTACCTTCTTCACTCTCGCGTACAGCTATGTGCTTTGCATTTGAAAAATATACATATTGAATTCTTATTTCTGTTTCTTTAATCCGTAAAATTATGTATCTAAGTTCCAATCCTGTAAGGTCGTCGGTTGTCAGCCCAGTTTCTTCCTCAACTTCCCTCAAACATGCTTCACTCGGATTATTAATTTCATGTTTCTCTAGGTGCCCTCCAATTGGTACAACCATACCTGAAACAAAACTTGCGTTTTTTGGTTTCTCCATCATCAACAACTTATCGCCATGAATGAGAAAAGCTGCTGACATTTGCCTAAGAATAATCATTTAACCCCTCCCCCAACACAACATATTCCATATGGAGACTAAATTATCCTGCCAATTAGTTGAGCGAAGAGCTGCCACAAGGCAGCCCTTCGGCATTGAACTATCGTTCCCAGTTAGCTTAACAACTTGTTCCTCTAATTTCTCAATTCGTACAAAAAGACATTAAGTGAATTTACTTTTGTATTTTCCACGGTTTGCTCATCTTCATCTGTCACTTCCCCAAAAGGAATACCATCATGATACGGATATTTTAAAAACTCATTTATTATCGAATCAATGTTTTCCACTGTTTCAATTTCACATTTAAAAGGTAGTTTGCTATGGATGTTTGAAATAAGATTAAAGCGTAACCTTCCAGATTGCCAATCAAACCATACATAAAAAAGCATACCATGATTACAGTCTGCTTTAGTCATTTGTTCAGCTCTATTAGTAATTACATTACAAAAGAAGTTTCTTATCTCCCCAAATGTAAACTCACTAGCTAACTGTTGATTCATCGATATTGACCATGTGTTATGTGAAATTTCTTCTTCTAAGTCATCGATATCATTTCCAATGAACATCTTATCTTCTATAATTTCATCAAGTTCCTCTAGAAACTCCTCTTTGTTCATGACGCCAGCACCTTTTTATTATGCTTAATTAGCTCTCATCGCCCTTCAGTGAAACGAATGTTACTTCTCAGGAAGTGGTTTCCACTTCTCATCACGTTTATCGTTAGCGGTTGGCTTGCGATTAACACGTCCTAGTAAAAAAGCTTTTTGATATTGCCTTAATGACTGAGTATTTGCTCCCCCCTCATAATCGTGGTCGTTATATTGAATACCATCATCTTCCCAAAAACAAATATCACAGATGTCATAGGTGCCTGGTGGCTCATAGTCCAGAGTATTATAACCACAGCAAGGACATGTGTACTTCATATTTATTGCCCCCATTAAACCTAATTTACTAAGTTCAGAAACTTAAAATATTCGCGATATGATTAAACTATCCTGCCCTTTCGTATTATGAGGTCACCAGATCTTTCTGGTAGACCTCATTTTTGTGTGGTCTTAAGATAGCGGTAGCCGGGGATCGAACGTACCTGCCCGTGGGAGCCAGATCCCGAGAGCTATACCGTTCATCCCCCCTACTTGTTAAACCATGAT
>NZ_JBFREL010000069.1:0-3307 GCF_052114265.1 Paenibacillus sp. MCAF9 | reverse complement strand
GAACGGTATAGCTCTCGGGATCTGGCTCCCACGGGCAGGTACGTTCGATCCCCGGCTACCGCTATCTTAAGACCACACAAAAATGAGGTCTACCAGAAAGATCTGGTGACCTCATAATACGAACGGGCAGGATAGTTGAAGACCTAAGTACTTATCTCTATAGGTGTATTGCTTTGTGATACAATAACTAGTCAAAACAATTGGGCAATGGATTACACAATGGCAATGAAGTACATACATTAAAGAATTATTGTAAGTTTACTCCTAAAGGGAGTGTGGAAAAGGTAGCTGCTTTGATGTAGTTAAACACAAGTACGACAGTGAAACCGCCAATTGTCAGTTCAAGGCCTTACCAGTGGATTACGGAGGTGAATAATAATGGACAGCCAATTAGTTGATCCCTACGAGTTACAGTTACGCAAAGCGCTTAACAAAGTACTACCCGATGCCTATGAAAGTCTAAAAACCCTCGACCAAATGCCAAGTGAAATTGGAATGAACTTGCTGGGGGTTCTTGTTAATTATGCTTGCGAGAGTCAGAACATAACTGTAATTACTTTAGCAAGAGATAGTATGAAGAAAATACCACTCAAGTGGTTGACACAATACTACCCTGAAGTTGTTAATAGAAGTATTGATTGGGCGGACGAATGGCAATACATTAGATTACTAGAAGTGACACAAGAGGTAGCCCCAGAATTATTAAAAGTATTTATTGATCGAGGATTATGCTCAGAAAATGATGAAATTCATGAAACAGCAGAGTATTTTAATAGCAAGCAGAACTGAAGCTGAATGCATAAAACATTTGAACCATTAGGCTAACACCTGCATCTAGATCACTTAGATAAAGTTTAAAAATCAATTCGCTGAACTAACGGGAAACTATAGTGTAACAATCACCAAGACGATGCTGCTGGAAATGAACGGGAGCCTCGTTGAGCTAACGGGCAGGATAACTCAATTATGTTCCCGAATTTATAATTAATAATCGATAGAATTGAGGGTTAGGAATGCCCATCCTAAAAGAGTTTGATTTAGACATCCCCTATACAAATGAAGCTGGAACACCTGTGGATTATGAAGCATCTTGGAAACAAAAACGAGTTCAATTTCGGGATCAGATCCGATGTATCGCTTCTTTATATGAAAGATCCTTTGATAAATTCAAGACAACCGATTCATGGAAAGTATTGATTGAATGTGTGGATGAAATCATTGATCCGGGAGTCATAGACTATACAGGTGTTTGTACTGTTCAAGTTCAATTTCATGTAGATTCATTTTTCACTATGAATGATCAAGAAAAAAAAGATACAACATTTAAATTATTGAGAAGAGGAATTGATAAGATTATTTCTGAAAAATGTTGGGATTCAGCTCCATTCGAACAAGCATTTGAAAAAGTAAAAGGAGCTAAATTCAAAAATGAATGGTATTGGAAAAAGCCTATTATAAGCCCTGATAGAAAACTAAAAGCAAGTATATATGTTATCTCCCTTGGTACGATATGATTTTCTCACGAATGCTCGCTTATTCGCAGGATTTCGCCCGGTTGGTAAGGGCTGAAAGACAAGAAGGGGAACGCCGTGTTAGACTTCGGCAACATGAAGGCGCACGGGAATAAAGGGGGGTATTGTCGCCCCATATACTTCCATTTACTGCACGCATTCTCCACGCCGCCCTTGGAGGTTTTCACTCCCATGTCTTAACGGGTCAAAGCCCTCTCATTCCTTCGTTACGCCTATCCAAGGGGTGGAGGCCGGTCTTGCTAACGGTACGGGTCGGTGCCCTTTGGTTTAATGAATCCGGTACTCCGTGCTTTCTTTGAAATCCTGCGAATAAGCCAAAACTCGTACAATGAAACGGGTTGTTAGGTTAAGCTGCTTGCAAGAGCGGTAACGTTTTTTGTGGCATGTAGGCTTTACCGCTGCGCGCCATCCCGACTAGTATTCTAGCCAATTTACCGCATAGTTTCATAATGGACCTCATTTTCTTCATCTTCTTGAATTGCACATTGTATGCATGCATCGCTTGAAACTCCGAATTGTTGATGACCAAACTCATAGTAGCCATGAAGAGGAAACGGCGAAGGCGGGATCGTCCGCGTTTGCTAATCTTCATTTGCCCCGTCCATTTGCCTGAGCTCGCTTCTGCGAGGTTAAGTCCTGCATGGCGCAGCAAAGCATTTCCGTGAACAAATCCGCTTAAGTCCCCAGCCTCACCCAAAATACCAGCTAATGAAATGACACTAATCCCTTTAATCGCGAGGATGGATTTTGCAAAGGGAATGCGTTCTAATACGGTTGAAATCTCCTTCTCTACAACCTCTAGCTGTTCGCAAGCAAGATCATACTCGGCGAGCAATTGTTTCAAGTGAAGCTTGTAGTAATGCGTAGCTGACTGAGATCCTACAGAATGGTTGGCCAGCTCGATGAGTGCTTTTGCTTTTCTAGCACCACAGTGCCGTTTCATGATGGTTTTCCATCCCTGAATCAGGTTCTGAGGCTGCAGCTTGCTGAGCTCCGCCGGAGTAGGGAAGAGGCGAAGTGTAGCAATGGAACCGATACAGGTGATGTCTTTGAATACGTGGCGTAGTTCAGGGAAAACAACGTCAACCCAGCGGTGGATCTGGTTTTTGGCACTAACAAGTCGTTTGACGACGAAGTCACGATTAGAGAGAAGCACACGTAGATCCTCGAAGGCTTCGGGGGTCGTGCGAGTTTCCGAGTAGTAACCGTTCTTGACCATGTCGGCAATAACGAGTGCATCCTTTCTGTCACTCTTTGAGGGCGTATTGTCGCGATTCTCTTTGTTCTTTTTGACGAGATGCGGATTGACTAAAACGACTTCAAAATGGTGTTCTGTGAGCCACCGAGAGACGTTAAGCCAATAATGCCCGGTTGGTTCCATCCCGACGACGGCTGCGCTTAAATGATGGGTGGTTTGCAGATTTTGAATCCATAGCAAAAGATTGTGAAACCCCTCCTTGTTATTAGAAAAGGATAAGTAGTCTCCGATGATGATGCCACGAAAATTTACAGCGCGCGCAACATGCATCTGCTGGGCGATGTCGATCCCGATAACTAAATGCTGAGCAGTAATTTTTTCAATGAGTTGATTTTGTCTCGCTTGCGATTTAAACTTCATAGTAGAGCGTCCTCCTGGATGATGGAATTTTTAGGGCTATGACCCGTTGCGTACTTCCATCGTACCGAGGCGCTCGTTCTTATGCAAAGCGGAAATTTAACGCTCTACAGGAATGCTAACGGGACACGATATACAGGAATGCTAACGGGACACGATA
>NZ_JBFREL010000068.1:0-2143 GCF_052114265.1 Paenibacillus sp. MCAF9 | reverse complement strand
CTATTACTACAAGTCTGAGTCTGCCGCTAACGAGGAAGAACAGCAGCTAGAAGATGCGATTCTAGAGATCTTCTCAGCTAGTCGAAACAACTACGGCACACAAAAAATCAAGGTTGAATTAGGAAAGCGAATCTTGTTAGCCTCGCGCCGTAAGATCGGTCAGATCATGAGCAAACATGGCCTGGTATCTAATTACACGGTAGCGCAGTACAAGCCTGTTAAGAACGATTCTAATGAGGCCGTCGTTGAGAATGTACTACAACCCGAATTTGATCAATAAGAGCCATACGCTGTTGTCGTCAGCGATTTAACATACGTACGAGTAGCCGGTACATGACATTATGTATGCTTGTTCGTAGACCTCTTTAATCGTGAAATTATTGGATGCAGCAGCGGTCCGAACAAGTCAAAAGAGCTTGTTTACAAAGCCATAGCGGGCATCTCACAGAGATTAGATCGTATTAAAATGTTTCATACGGATCGAGGCAGAGAGTTTGATAATAAGCTCATTTCTGAAGCGTTAACAACGTTTGGCGTTACACGATCCCTTAGCCGAAAAGGCTGTCCCTACGATAATGCCGTTGCAGAAGCAACATTTAAAATCTTCAAGACAGAATTCGCTAACCAAGTGCATTTCCTTACGGATGAGCAGCATATTTCATGATCAGTAACTGCTTATAGATGGGGGTTAGATCTTCCAATACGCGTTCGATCTCTTCCCGTCTTTCCTTTTGGAGGAAAAGTTCTTCCGGGGCTTCATTACCTTCAGCTGCGACATCCTCAATCGGAATTTCCATCCGTTTTTTCTTTCGGCACAGATCGTAATAATGATTTAGGGCAACTTTGAACATCCATGCCGAAAATTTGTCCTCATGAATGGAATCTATGTATAACAGCCCTTTGTAAATGGTTTCCTGAACGATATCCTCAGCGACGTCTCGGTCGGCTCCTAGACGGATCAAATATCGCTGGATTTGTTTCATTTTCAGATTTAAAAGTCGATACATCAGCTCATTGTCCACCTTGAACCTCCCTTCTTGCTATATAACGAATGAGCTTCCTTTATGTATACACTTGCCCCTCAAAAATGTTAGGACTTCATATTTGTTAAACAATACTGCCCTTTTTAAGCATAGCGAAGGGCCGCCATGGGGCAGCCCTTCAGCATTTCTATTGTGTTTCGTTAGCTTACTTAAACAGATTCGCTTGCTCAATTCAGGTGAACGCCAAAAAAGTTCAGCATGAAAAATACCTGTTACAGCAATAAACAAATGAGGGATTTCCGAATTGCAATCTACTGTCGTTACCCGTTAGTTTAATGATTTCGTTCAATTTATAAAAGATCTAAAAGAAACTTTCCGAGATAACCCGTTGGTTAAACGCCTGGATGTTTGTGCCACTTATCATCACCCATGATTCGATCAACTATATGTTCGGCTCCCCACACGGCAGCTATCTCTAACCCTTCACATTTTGCTTTGTCTGAAGGTGAGATTTCTCCCTTATGATAAATCGAAAAATTGCCATTTAATTTATCAATTACACATGCGGGTGGCGGCCAAGCATCCTCTTCATTTTCAAATGGACGATTGGATATAACTGGCCATTCATCGGATTTAAGTACAAAATCGTATATCCCTACAGTAAACTGGTATTCTTCGTTTAAAGGAACATCCTCAATGCTCTCCCCAATATCTTTATATATCGCAATAGATGCATCCTTAAACCTTCTACCAAAGGCGAATTTACCATCTGGTAATGGGATGGCATACACATCACCTAGTTTAATTCTCCGTCGTTTAATTGACATAAATACCCCCATTTAATGCAAGCTTAACCACAACAAATATAACATATAAATTCTCAACTATCCTCCCTCTATGGAGAATCATTTTTCTCTTAAATGCTCATGTTTCCTTAGGTTTTGAACGATTTCCTTTCGTACAAGACAACCTTTAAATGGAACAAGATTGTAGATAGTGTAAAATATGGGTCGAAGAATGTACAAAAAGCCTCTCCACTCAGACCACTCGTTTAAAAAAGTGGACTTTGGGAAGATTTATGGTCGCACCTTTGGATCTCCACATCGTCTCATGGAGGTCAACCCTCCCATGTCTCACAGAGTCTACGCTCCCACATTCCT
>NZ_JBFREL010000067.1:0-2387 GCF_052114265.1 Paenibacillus sp. MCAF9 | reverse complement strand
TTGATTTTGAGCTTTAATTAGTCTAGACTTCATGATAACGCCTCCTAAGGTGAGTTCTGAGGGCTCCAACCCAGTACATACTCATCCTAGCGGGGCGTTCGTTTTTCTGCAAATCGAATCTACTAACACCTACAGGAATGTTAACGGGCGGTTTTGTTGAACAAGTTGCAAATTTAACATTTTAAAGTAAGAGCATTTCTTTGTAATGAGAAATGCTTTTTATTTTTGTACAAAACGATATTATTTTATCGTAAAACGATAAAATTTGTGGTAAAGTAGAAACTGACATTAAACAAGTGAGGTGCAGTTTATGAAACGAGGAAAAACACTCTTCTTGAAGATAGCTGTTATTCTTATTGGAATCCCAATCCTTGCTATGTACATATTTTTAGTGCCTAAGATTGGGAATTTTGCTGGAGAATTGTATCCAGAAAAGGCTTATATGAAATCTCTCGTCTTAATCGATATGTACGCAGCGGCGATTCCTTTTTATTTTGCTTTGTATCAAGCTTTTAAACTTTTAAGCTATATTGATAAGAACCAAGCGTTCTCGGAATTATCGGTAAAAGCTTTAAAGAATATAAAATACTGTGCCATCACAATCAGTACCTTGTACCTGCTAGGTATGCCACTTTATTATCTCATGGGGAAGAGAGTTGACCTTCCAAGTTTCATACCAATGGGATTGGTCATTATTTTCGCCTCTATGGTGATCGCCGTTTTTGCTGCTGTTCTCCAAAGACTTTTACAAGAAGCTATTAATATAAAATCAGAAAATGATTTAACGGTCTGAGGTGGAGCATATGGCAATTATTATTAATATTGATGTGATGTTAGCAAAACGAAAAATGAGCGTAACGGAGCTTTCGGAGAGGGTTGGAATTACTATGGCGAATCTTTCCATTCTGAAAAATGGGAAAGCAAAAGCGGTTCGTTTATCAACATTAGAAGCGATATGTAAGACTTTGGATTGTCAGCCAGGTGATATTTTGGAGTACAAAAGCGACGAAGACACTCCATAAAAACAGACAACAAATTTATTTAACTTCGAGAACGATAGTTCAACGGACCATAGAGCAGTTAGTCGATGGCAACTGCTCCTTTCTCGTTATGAAGGGCAGGATAGCGTAACCTTTTATCGCAGATAGAGTCTAAATTATTACATATTCACGATTTATAAACGAGGTGAGCTAATAATAGAATGAAAAAACGAATTTTACTACTTGTTGGTATTCTTGTGTTCTTGGCAATTATCGGCGGTATTACATTGCATAATTTTGCTAAAAACCTAGGCGAAAGTTACAATCAAATAGGTTAATGGGAAAAGAGGGCTTACAAATCCTGGAGTTAAGCAAACTGGAAACGATAGTTGAATAATAGACATTGAAGAGCAGGTACTACGGTATCCTGCTCTTTTTATTAAGTTAACGCGCAGGATAGTTGAGTAAACGTAAGGAAATACATTAAGTAAATTTGTCTGCAAGGGAATGAGTAAATGATGAACTTAACTTACAAAAATATCGTTCAAGAGATGCTAAAAATAATTCCTCAGTTGCTACCGTTTTACGAAAAAGAGCTTGAGGGTTTATGGAGTAAAGAAGGTGAGATACCTCCGCATGTAGCTTTTGGAAATATATTGAATCCATTTTTAATGAACCAGCTTCAAAAACAACAATTAACAATAGAGGATGAGCAATTACTCGTAAGAATCTTTATTTTTCTTGAGAACATGGCATTAAGTAACGACGTTGAAATTAGTAATGTAGTTTGCGTAACCGTTATGGCTCGAATAGGTGACGATATAAACGTTCTTAAAAATGCCTTAAAGTATGTAGGAAATGAAACAAGAAGATTGTCTAGGGAAGTTGAGACGTTATATGGAAGAAAAGTTAATCTAAATATCTTGCAGTAGTTTGATGGGATTGAACTAACGGGACACAATAGTTCAAACATGATATGTCGGCAACGGGTCATATGATCGGTTGCCCTTTTCATTGAAGTAATGGGTAGTTATACATAACTACAAATATGTTTAATATATGGTAAAATCCTCTCATAAAGTAAGGGGGAGGAGACAAATGGAATTTTTCATTATAATTTTAGCTGTAGGATTCATCTGCTTAATAAGTTATCTTCGAGCAATACATATTTCTCTTCAGAAAATTATCAAAATAATGTCAAGTGAAAAAGATAAATAGACAACACCAAGAATGTAATTCCTTGAGATAAGTGATTAAGCTCCCTTGGTACGATATGATTTTCTCACGAATGCTCGCTTATTCGCAGGATTTCGCCCGGTTGGTAAGGGCTGAAAGACAAGAAGGGGAACGCCGTGTTAGACTTCGGCAACATGAAGGCGCACGGGAATAAAGGGGGGTATTGTCGCC
>NZ_JBFREL010000066.1:0-2426 GCF_052114265.1 Paenibacillus sp. MCAF9 | reverse complement strand
TTGATTTTGAGCTTTAATTAGTCTAGACTTCATGATAACGCCTCCTAAGGTGAGTTCTGAGGGCTCCAACCCAGTACATACTCATCCTAGCGGGGCGTTCGTTTTTCTGCAAATCGAATCTACTAACACCTACAGGAATGTTAACGGGCAGATTAACGAACTGCACAAATACCATAATTGGAAGGAGAAGATAAATTGAAACTTGTAAACAAAGCACTCCCTTTGTTTCTCTTGCTTTTACTCGCATTTCAAAGTACAGCATTAGGAGCAACGAAACTATCACCCCGTGATATTGTTGTAAACATTAATGGATCATTTATCAAAACGGACAGTAATCCTTATGTGGAAAAAGGAAGAGTTTTGGTTCCTATTCGGACTCTATCTTCATTAGGATTATCCTACACCTGGGACACGAAAAGTCGAACGGCTATAATAATGAATAAAGTTAAAGATGAAGTGAAAGTGACAGCCAATCAATTAATTGCCTATAAAAATGGAAAAGCCATCAAGCTCGATGTTCCAGCAGTTAATAATAACGGACGTATAATGGTTCCCATTCGTTTTATAACTGAGGCTTTCGAATTCAGTGTAACCTATGAAAAAAATAGAGTAATTTTATTTATAAACAGTAAGGATTTTAAGCTTGATGAGAATCTTATTACATCTGATGATCTAAATAAGGCTCGTCTTGCAGCAATTTCTTTACCAATTACCTTCTCTTTTACACCGTCTGCAGAAGCTGAAAAAAATGAACCAACTCCTTTTTACAGTTACAGCTTTCCACGTGGAGACGCATCACGTTATATTTATAGAACTGGACGTGCCAATACAGTCGTTGAGATTAAAGATGGAATAGCTAAGGCAGTTTGGCAGTTTCAATATGGAGATAAAACACCTATTATTCATTTAGCAGGCCAACAACTAACCAATACACTTGAAGAAATGCTCGATGTTTCATTTGAACATAGTATGTCTGGATCTAATACAGCAATGTTCTACTCAAATGGTTATGGACGTGATGAAGACCATCCGTTCGAAAGATTCACTTATAAAACAGATATGTACGGTGACATTATACAAACAATCCCAAAAGAATAAATCCATAATTCAATTTAGTACCACATCAAAGCCTGTTGAGAAACTTCAACAGGCTCTTGTTGTAATAATATCATTTTCCAATTCCCATTTTGAGCAGAAGCAAAGAACTCAATTTAATGAACATCCGTAAACGAGTAGATTCAGGCCATCCTGCATAAAAGTAAGCGTCAAACCTTAGCCACCTTCAGTCCCTGTTAAATATATGAGAAGATGAAAGCAACCGAAATTACAGGAGGTTGCCTCATGACAAATAAAGAACGACGTCGCCAGGATGGGCGAGACGAATCGAGGACTATAAGTGCAGCGCCAAAGGGCTCACCATCGAGCAGCTACTTTAAGTAAAGCTTGTAAGCATGCGTGGCTTGTTTAGATCCATCTGTACGACAAGCGATAGAGAGTAATGCTTGGGCTTTTCGATCGCCAGAATGCCGTTTCATAAGCGATTTCCAGCCTCGTAAGATATCTTGAGAATGTAATTCATCTAGTTCTTCGGGTGTAGGGAAAAGACGAAGAGTGGCCAGTGAGCCCGTACACATAATATTCTTGAAGACTTGTCGCAACTCAGGGAAAAAAATGTCGACCCATCGATGGATTTGATCGCAGGGCAGCCTTTTACTAACGGGCAGCATTCCTATTATGAAGAAATACGAGGTTTGAGAAATAAAAAGACTCCTTGGTATGATGTTAATGGTCCATAATGCTGGCTGGCTACTGGATCCAAATAAAAACCAAGGAGACTACAAGATGCATTCTACTCAAAATGAACGAATTAATCAAATCACTTCTTCTACTTTAATTGTCGGAGTCGACATTGCTAAATTCAAACATGTGGCCAGGGCACAAGACTACCGCGGAGTCGAGCTCGGTAAATCGATCACGTTTGAAAACAATCGAGAAGGTTTTGAATTATTCATTAGTTGGTTCCAAAAGATTGCGACTGAACAAGAGGTTCAGGACGTCATCGTTGGTATGGAACCGACCGGACACTACTGGCTGAACCTGGTCCATTTTCTAAAAGAACAGGACATTACGTGCGCTGTGGTTAATCCGCTGCACGTGAAGAAAAGCAAAGAATTGGATGATAATTCACCAACCAAGAACGACATTAAAGATGCTAAGGTCATCGCACAGCTCGTCAAAGACGGAAGATACGCCGTACCTCATCTTCCCCAGGGCATTTATGCCGAACTAAGGGAAGCGATGAAAATCCGCGAACATCTGTCGACAGATCTGCGCGTGGTGCAAGGCCGCGTTCATAACTGGTTGGATCGGTACTTTCCAGAGTTCCTTACGGTGTTTAAGGATTGGGAATGCAAGTCAGCACGCCA
>NZ_JBFREL010000065.1:0-3587 GCF_052114265.1 Paenibacillus sp. MCAF9 | reverse complement strand
TAATCAGGGTGTCGTAGGTTCGAATCCTACATGACTCACCATTTTTTAATCTCGGATGCGCGCGTATGGCGGAATTGGCAGACGCACTAGACTTAGGATCTAGCGGGCAACCGTGGGGGTTCAAGTCCCTCTACGCGCATCATAGTACGACAAAAGAAGTCTTGCTTAGCAAGGCTTTTTTTGTTGTTCAAAAGTAGGAAATGATACTCAAATGAGATGTTTTTGAGCTATTTTTTTGTCAAAGGAGTTAGCCTCGTGTACAATAAAAACAGCTAAGGGAGGACATATATGAATTTTTCCGTCACCTTTTTTACAAATATAAGCATTCTCATCACTTGTGCTTACCTTTTTAACCTCCTATATAAGAATTTTCTAAACCGAGCTTCCTCCAATGTGAAAAATAGTTTGTTGATTGTCACTTTTATTTTATCCGGCTGGCTGACGATGATGGTTGGTGTAGAATTAGGTAAGGGGCCCTTATTCGATTTGCGCGGCGTACCTATTATTTTTGCAACATTAGTGTTCCGAGATCCGCGCCATGTTTTTATTATTGGACTTGGTATCTCTGCTTCAAGATTTTTTGTCAATGGAATAACACCAAGCTCACTAACGGGATCAATTAATATCGCTATTATGGGACTCGTCGCTGCGGGGCTCGTCATGCTTTACGAACGACGCCAGTTATGGGGCTATCGTAAGAAGGCAACGATTTCTTTGCTCACCATCAATATTGTACAGGTAACTGGTATCGCGATCTTTGGCGCTCTGTCTCGTGAGTTGTACTTGAAGCAGATTATGCCTTTTACGCTGCCTCTTTCTATTTTGCTTGGTGCCTTATTCTTATTTATTATTAATGATTTTTATAACGAACAGCTCCGTTCGGACGAGCTGCGCGACAATAACTTGCTTCTAATGGAGCAAACGAAGGAGCTTGAAGACAAAGCGATACAAATCATGAAGTCATCCAAATACAAGTCGGACTTTCTCTCTAATATGTCTCATGAGCTTCGGACACCTCTTAATAGCATCATTGTCCTCTCAGAACTCATTCGTGAGAATACAGCCAGCAAGGAACACGATGAGAATTTTGAGTATGCAGACATGATAAACAGCTCTAGTAACGAATTGCTGCGAATCATTAATGACATCCTGGACTTATCCAAGATGGAAGCAGGGCAAATGGACATCAACTGGGGAGAAGTGTCCGTCGAGGATGTTACGCAGCTGGCATACCATGAATTTGCCCATTTAGCTGAAAAGAAGCAGCTAAGCTTCGAAGTTGTAATAGATGAAGAGGCTCCTCAAATGCTTGTATCCGATGGACAAAAGCTGAGCCAAATTATTCGCAATCTATTAAACAATGCGATTAAGTTTACGGATAAGGGCGAGGTCGCTTTGCACGTATACAAGGATAAGCTTACTGACTGCATTGTATTTGTTGTAAAGGACACCGGTATTGGGATAGATGAGGACAACCAGCAGCGAGTTTTTGATACATTTTCACAAGAGGACAGCACGATTCAGCGGAAATATGAAGGAACTGGATTAGGGCTTTCTATTTGCATACAGCTTACCAATCTACTTGGCGGCAAACTTGCGCTTAAAAGCACAAAGGGAGTTGGAAGTGAGTTTGCACTAAGTGTGCCGTTATATCCTGCATCCAAATAGGATAGCTGCTTCGATTGGAACCGCAAATCGCTTCCGACTAGGTTGGAGAGTAACGTACAGATAAGGGCCGCTAGATTCGACTAACGGCAAGGAAGGTGTAGTTAGGCAAACGAATGCCTTCCTACACCTTTCTTTATGGATTAAGCGAGGTATCCATATTTGTATAAATAAGAATGGCATCTCTTAGAAATAAAGCAGCACCGGGCTGGTTTTTATCATAATAGGCTGTAAACCTTTCATCATCTACATACATTTGAGCAACACCCGCATGTGCTTCTTTGGTATAGCTGCCCCAATAAAAACTTAGCCATTGTCGATGGAGATCGGCTGCTTTCTGTGCTAACTGACCAGCGGGATCACCAGTCGCAAAAGCTTCCTCAAGCATGCTTATGACCTCGGCTCCTAACTTTTCGATCTCAGTGTGCTGTTCTTTAGTCATGTTTTTGATTATTTGGTTAGAGAGATCCACCTTCTCGTTTCCGTACTTTTCTCTAATCTCTTTACCATAGCTCTTCTCGTTCTCATTAATGAGCTGCTGCTTAAAACCTTCGAATTTCTCTTTATTCTCCATTATTATTCTCCCTTCTTTTTGAGCTAATGTTTTGTCGACATTAGCGATAAGCTGATCTAGCTGTACTCTTTTCTCTAAAAGCTTTTGTCGATGCTGCAGCAGTGCCTTTTCACCGTCAAAGGAAGGTGATGTCACGATGGCCTTGATTTCCTCTAATCCGATTCCAAGCTCTTTGTAAAATAGAATCTGCTGCAGCCGATCAACCTCCGCTTGCCCGTAAATGCGATAGCCTGAGGAATTCAACCGTGCAGGTTTAAGCATGTCGATCTCATCATAATAACGCAGCGCACGTGTACTAATTCCAGCTAATCGACCTAGCTTTTGTATGGTGTATTCCATGTGTTCACCTCCTGACAACATCATCGTACACCTTCACGCAACGTGAAGGTCAACTGTTTTTTAATAACGCAAGATCAATAGTATAGGATTTAACCAGAGTGGAATTGGAGAATGGACTAATGTCTTTCATGTAATTATTCTGTTTATTGAAGTAATTAAACTCAATTCACGATTAACGAGGAATTGTAGTATAGCTGAGAATACTATTGTTGAAAATAAGTTTGCACAGCTATGGAGAGCGATATAGCATTATAAAATGGATGGAAAGCATATATGATTGAGAATGTTAAAGAGTTGCTCATTTGCGCTGTAAACGATATCCATTTATAATTGATGTTATTCTTCTTCTTTAATGATGGAATCATGTATTTACATGCTTTATTGTAGTAAACATAGGCTTTACAGCTCTATAGAAAGGGTTTTACATATGTAAATAAAGATTATTATAAATTAATTTCAAAAAAGACTTGCATTAATGGGTGAATGCATGGTATATTCTATTTCTGGCCGAGAGACACACGCGGACAGCAAGCAAAACAAGCATGACAAACGAAAGAATAGATTGCTCTTTGAAAACTGAACAACGAGTAATAACTGCCCTTACGATTCTAACGAATCGTGAGAAAAGCGATAAAAAAGTAATGAGCAAGTCAAACAACCAATTTGGAGAGTTTGATCCTGGCTCAGGACGAACGCTGGCGGCGTGCCTAATACATGCAAGTCGAGCGGACTAGCGTTTTCTTCGGAAAACGCYGGTTAGCGGCGGACGGGTGAGTAACACGTGGGTAACCTGCCTRTAAGACTGGGATAACATTCGGAAACGAATGCTAATACCGGATACGCGATWTGGTCGCATGATCGAATCGGGAAAGATGGAGCAATCTATCACTTATRGATGGACCCGCGGCGCATTAGCTAGTTGGTGAGGTAACGGCTCACCAAGGCGACGATGCGTAGCCGACCTGAGAGGGTGATCGGCCACACTGGGACTGAGACACGGCCCAGACTC
>NZ_JBFREL010000064.1:0-3745 GCF_052114265.1 Paenibacillus sp. MCAF9 | reverse complement strand
CTTCGCCACACACTTACAATCGCCTGTCAAGTTCTTTTTCCTCATTTGGGCAAAAAAAGAGCAGGCTATCTTTTTGATAACCTGCTCTTTTGCATTCTATTGAACTTACACCTTAACTTAATGACATTGGCCGCTTGGCAGCCTTTTGTACGATTAACGGGCAGTTTAATTTAATTCTCATGGAATAAAAATGGTATAATATTATGGAATAATTTTGAAATTGGAGGTGGAAAATGGGGGTAGATTTCTCAGCTGTTTTTAAACATTCATTAGATGTTACAGCCATAGAAGTTTTTAAAGAAGAGATTGTTAAAGGAATAAGATTTCCTAAAGTTGTAAAGTGTATTAAAGAAGTTAATTTTCATAACCCGCATCTTGACAGACAATGGTTATTAAATCGTGATCGTATTAGTGAATCATATAACATTGAGCCATTTGATCCCGTGCTAATAGGGGATGAAGAATATGTTGAGCTTGGAGGCCCCGGTGGGTTTCGATTTATATTTAATAAGTACATCTGTGAGTTCAGTCCTTGTTTTAGGTAGCATCAATTTATAGAAAATCAAGAGTTGCAACTTGAACTAAGGGCAATATGCCAAGAATTTGCTGACTACTTCGGTTATGACTTTGCAATATATATGGGAGATAATTATTGTGCATTAGATTATGTTTTTGAAGGTCGCAATATGGATTATTATAAAACCAAGCTTATGAGTAGATTCGGTAAAGCTAAATTATCTATCGGGAATTAATACAGAAAACTAATAGTGGATGGGAATCAGAAGGGTATTTTATAGATAATTTTAATGATTTGCAACGTAACTCGTTTAGCTAAAAAGGAGAACGATAGTTCAACGGACCATAGAGCAGTTAGCCGGATGGCAGCTGCTTCTTCTCGTTAAGCTAACGGGTAGATACGCAACATTTTTGTCTTCAGATTTCCACTTGACCCTTACGTAACGTAATGATTTATAGTGAATGTAAGAGCAGGACGAAACACGGCCTACTGCCAAAAAATTGAACAACTAAATTCGAAATAGGAGGAAGCAACATGAGAAAACTCGTATTGTTCATGCATGTGTCGCTGGACGGGTATGCGTCGGATTCGAACGGAGGACTAGATTGGATTCCGTACAACGAGGAATTAGAGAAATACGCCGAGGAAGTCGTAGCCGAAGTCGGCTCTCCGGTATACGGACGAACGACGTATCGGATGATGGAGAGCTACTGGCCCGCGATGCTGGACAATCCGGATGCGTCGAGGCACGATATGGAGCATGCCAAATGGCTGCAGGATGTTAAGAAGATCGTCATTTCTGGCTCGATGGAATTTGTCGAATGGAACAATACGGTACTGATCAAGGACAATATTGCAGATGAAATCAAGGCGCTCAAGGAGCAGCCTGGCAAAAATCTCGTTATCTTCGGCAGTCCGGGGGCGGCGAGGACGTTGCTTGAACTCGGCCTGATCGACGAATTCCTGCTGACGATTTGTCCAGTCATCTTGGGCGGCGGAAAATCGGCATTCCACGGCGGCGGTGAGAAAATGAGGCTCAAACTGCTGTCCAGCCGAACGCTCAAGTCAGGTATTATCGCGGCCCGCTATGAATTGGAGAAATAGCTGTGCCGTACAAGATGTTCTACTAACGGGCAGCATTCCTATTATGAAGAAATACGAGGTTTGAGTAACTAAAAGACTCCTTGGTATGATGTTATTGGGTCCAAGTTGCTCGTCAGCTACCGGATTCAAATCAAACCAAGGAGACTACAAGATAAATGAACGCATTAATCAAATCACTTCTTCTACTTTAATTGTTGGTGTCGACATCGCAAAATTCAAACATGTAGCCCGAGCGCAAGACTACCCGGGGTCGAGCTCGAATTGAGTGTGATAAGAGATGACTGTTCCAATTTATAGAACTGATTAGACGCTCAATAACTCTTGCCGCTCTATTCTTTCCACCTCATCATCATGTAAAGCTGCTCGACGCTTTAGGAGCTCATATGTCTCACTCCACTCGTCAGGGTACCTCGTCCATTGAATTCGCTTATACAATTCTTCTAGGGCAAGCTCTACTTCATTTCTAAATTGTTTCCATAGCTTCTTAGCTTTGTAATAGTCACCGTTATTACAAGTAGCATTCACTACGTCATAACAAAGTTTATCTTTTCTGAAAATCTCCATACTGATTTCATCAACTGTAAAAAGAATTTCTTTTTTGAGTTTGGCGTCATTCTCCATAGTTGCGATCATTTCAGCCATAATAGAAGTTATATTGGGATTATTTTGAGCTGAGTGATTCATACATTCAGTGAGTTGGATAGTCATAAATTTTTCCCTCCTAGCAACGTTCTGTTACCATTCTGGTTTTATATAATACTTTTCGTTAGAAGGAGGTTTTTTTAGTCACTAAGCAAGTGAAGACAGCTACTGGTAATAAAAGGGGGAGTGAACATAATTAATGGATGAAGAACAAACATATCATGCACTTGATGGTTGAACTATCGAGACACGTTAGTTAAACACAAAAAGGAGCAGTTGCAGAGGGCAGCTGCTCCTTTTTTGATTACGCTGACTGGCAGATTTGCTCCATTATCGGGCATTATCGGACTATATTTAGGGGGAGCGATGGTTAATTCGAGGCGTTATGCAAAAGAAGATAATAGTTGGTTGAATCTATCACGCTCCTCCAAAAAAGGGCAATGACCGCTGTATTGAAATGAAACTAATTGCGAATTTTTAATCAGCTTATTTGTTTCCTGAGCTTGTGTAAACGGAACGACTTTATCATGAATTCCATGAATAATTAATGTGGGCACATCGATCTGTCCAAGATCGTTGTATACATTCTCGTCTCTTAGCGTGACCATAATAGCGGAAGTCGACCAATTGGCAGCTTGTAAACCCATTAGAAAGAACCATTCGGATTTTGGTTCAGAAATGTACTGAAAGAAAAAAATCTCCGTTTGGTTTTGCAGCATTTTCGGACGGTCATTGTTTGTTTCTTCGATGATTTTATTCGTAAATTCTTTGGGAACGCTTGATGGAGACGCAGCGTCAATCAGGACGAGTTTAGATACCCCGTACCCTTTGTAACGAGCCATATAACGAATTGAGATTGCGCCTCCGGTAGAGTGTCCTGCTAGTATTATGTTTTTTAACTGTAACGCTTCGATGACCATACGAAGATCATCTGCTAGTCTATCGAAACCGTAACCGTCGAATGGTTTATCCGAATTGCCGTATCCTCTCCAGTCCATTCCGATACAACGATATCCGAGCTTGGGAAGGTAATTGAACTGATATTCGAACTGATTATGGTTTAGCGGCCATCCATGAATAAAAAGTATCGTTTTATTTCCCATAGGATTGATGTCCTCTATAAATACTTTTACGCCCGGTTCCACAGTAACGAAGTATCCCAAGTGTATCACCTCAATTTTTTAAAATGCACTTCCTCATTAAGATATTCGCCCAAGGCAAGGTGAATGCCCAATTTCGGCGTCAAATTAGGTTTAGTTCGTACGTAGAGATTTCAGAGGAATAGCTTGCGTGAACAATTTCTTCAGATCATTGAGCTCCCTCAGAGAATAAGGTTTTTCTCACGAATACTCGCGAATTCTCAGGATTTCACATACAGATTGAAATAGGAGTTTAAATGATTACAAAACATGGGCTAGGAAGTTCCGTTTGAGGGCATGCGGGAATAGAAGGTGTTGGTCTATTTAAGGTGTTGGTCTATTT
>NZ_JBFREL010000063.1:0-4117 GCF_052114265.1 Paenibacillus sp. MCAF9 | reverse complement strand
ATTAGGCACGCCGCCAGCGTTCGTCCTGAGCCAGGATCAAACTCTCCAAATTGGTGTTTGACTTGCTCATAACTTTTATCGCTATATTTGCTCATCCCGAAGGATTTGCAAGGCAGTTATTACTCGTTGTTCAGTTTTCAAAGAGCAATCTTTTATTTCGTTTGTTTCTCTCGCCGTCCGCGTGTATCTCTCGGCCGGAATTAGAATATACCATGCATGCATATATGATTGCAAGTCTTTTTTGAAATTATTTTATTATATTTATGATTTCACTATATAAATGCCATTTAATACGTCTATAACGCCTGTAAAACACTACATCTAAGCGTTTTAATATTTAATTTCGTTAATATAAATGAACAAACATATTATTAGTTATTTATTTTCGAGCTCAATGTTAGCCTAGTTAACTATGTGTAATTAACAAATGGATTTCAAATACGATTGCTTTTTAAAATGAATTATAACTGTGCAAAGTCCTTAAATTTAAAAAGCCATTAGTAGTTCCTCTTTATCTATTAAGATCACCTACGTAACCTGTTCTTTATTTACAATCAGAATTAATCCTTGCTTTGCATCCTCCACGAATGTTCATTCTATTCTAGGCCAAGACGATCCGTTTTCAACATTCACAATAGTTGCTGAACTATCCAGCATAAGCATCTCCCCGACCTATTCGTATGTGTAGGAAATAAAATGAACCTATCACGCCTATGAAAGGATAGGGTTTCAATTTGAAACAAATCAAAATTAGTATAGTAGAAAACTACTCCCACTAATTACAGATAGCCTATTTCGGCGTGCTTATATCACCACCACAACAAACATGTCTCGCTACAAAATAGCGTATCTTAATAATCTAGGAGGCGTCCATTATCATGCCATTGACCGTACATTTTATTATCCTTAGTGTTTGCAATGAATTTGTCTAATCTACTATTAAATAATTCCGGCTGGTTTTTATTACTTTGTATCGTGTCGATCCGAACTCTTTTATAAAGAGCTGGAAATGCCAAAAAATTCTCAAATACCTGTCTCTCCTCTTTGAGCCTTTGCTCTATATCCTTATCTATTTTAAAAGAATCGTAATCCATATCGGGAAGTACCTTTCTTCCTTCATCTCTCATTAACCCCAACTTTTCAAGGCGGCGGACACGTTCTTTATTCAATTCAGTCCATGAACTCTTTTTGCTTCTAGGCGATAGTCTCTGCGCCATTTGAGCTTCGGCTATTTTCTTTTTCACTCCATCTATCCATCCAAAGCACAAAGATTCTTCGACTGCGTCCAAATACAGCAGCGTATCTGGGTTTGGCGTCATGCTAACTGCTACCCAGCAAGATTTTTTAATATTTCCATTTTCCTGCAGCCAAATCCTCAAATCTTCTCTCGATTTTACTGTAATTAGATTTTCAATTTCCATAGATAAAATTCAAGCTCCTTCTAATTTATAGTGTGAAATTAAATTCAGTATACAACCTATGACCCAAGTCGAACTTGATACTATCTAAGGGTAAAATGATACTTATCTCAACAAGCAATGGTGACTTATTTCTTCCATAAAATCGAAGTAAAAAAGTCGACTCTCCTATTTTTAGAAGTATCGACCTTTTTAGTATAATTTGATTTAATTCGAAACAATATCCATTGTACTCACCAAATTTTCAAAACAATGTTCCAGTGATTAAACGGATTCCGCAGCTTCCTGATACCAAAAAAATGCATAGTCGTTCATGACGGATACGTGGCCTAGTTGACGCAGCATTGTAGATATATTTCCTCTGTGGTAGGTCCCATGATTGGCCACTTGCAGTACAATTTCCGATAAGCGTGTTTGGCGAATTCCGGCAAATGGGTTATCAAGCAAAACGGTTTGCTCCAAATCAGCTTCGCTTTGGAACCATTCTCTGTATTGTTCCGATAACTGCGCGAAGTTTTTTTCGTATTCATCTACAGAATGCAGGATACTCACATTTAGCGACATACATTCTTGAAATGCCTCTCGCATACCAGTGCCTGTTAAAACCTTGTACCACATCGTATCCACTGCATAGATATGACTAAGGGCATGGGCAAGGGTAGGAAATGAGCTGTTTACTTCTTGACTTAGCACAGAGGCCGGGAGTTCTTTGATTCTCCCCATGATCGTTTGGTTGGCCCATGTGTGGTATTGAAACATTTCTACTGGATAATTGGACATTTGTTAATTCTCCTTTTGATTTCTAATAAATTGATTTTGGTTCTGTAGTTATAATAATAAAAGAAGTATGACAACAGACTGTCATACTTCTTCATAAAGTTTGAGTGTATTTTGAAGCTGTTCTTTTAAAATCCTTCGCAGTGCATAAGGTTCGAGCACCTCGGCGCCACTGCCAAAGCTCAGAAGAATGGACCATAGCCATCTTGCTTCTAGTGGTTTATAAACTGGAATTCGTATCGTTGCATTTCCATCGGCATGAAATTGCATATCCGCTTGGTGAAACTGATCCATAGCTATCGCTAAAGCCTCCGGTCCCACTTGAATCACAACATCTTTCAAAAGATCGCACCATTCCTTGTTTGTGAAAGTAAGCTCTTTCGACACTAAGTGATGCTGCTGAAAGTCTTCCTGCGTCAACACTAAGTTCATTATTCGTGATAATCGGAACTCCCGATAGTCACAACGCGTTCGACAAAAGCCATAAACGTACCAATTGCCATATTTGAAATGAAGCTGTATGGGTTCCATATCACGGGAAGTACGATCATTATTTGCATTAATATAATCAAAACGGACGATTTTTCGCTCCGTAATGCCCGTACGTAAATGTTGAAGCGCGTCCGGCCCTGACCGGCGGGTTTCTAAGTCGACAGATACAGTGGGGATCTGTTGCTCGGGTCCGATTGTTTGTAGTCGTTCAATGGTACCCTGAGCACGCTCATCTTTAAACACGCTGGAGAGGCTGCTGAGCACGGTGATCAGGGAATCCACATCGTAAGAACCGAGTAAACTTTTATCCATTTTGTATCCGTCCATTATGCCGTATCCGCCATTCATTCCCTGATACGATATGACAGGGAAGCCCGCAGCGCAGATCACATCGATATCCCGATAAATAGTTCTTTGGGAAACTTGATACTCTTCAGCCAGCATAGAAGCAGACAAAACTTCGTTATTCAGGAGCTTGTAGATTATGGAGATCAATCGCTCCAATTTCATATTTATCCCCGCCCGTTAATCGATATCGTATTATGCTTAATATTATATCACAGATTTTTTATTACTAATTTTTAGGGATAACCTGCTTGATGTATCGTAGATACATGAATTGGATTGAACGATCGGGGTATTTAGATTGGCATAAAACCGTAGAACCCACGTTAGAAAGCATCTCCTATCGAACCTAGACGTGCAGTCATAATGGAAGGAGTTCTCTTGAAGAACAAACATCACTACTGTAAACGCACCGATGTCTAGCTGGTCGTGTGTGCGCCAGAGGCACCGAGACTAGCACATTTTAAATAGTGTTATAGTCAAAAAAAGCTACTAGCATTCATTCGAACATCTACCCTATATTATTGAATGAATTTCCGCAACATTACGATCTGACATATTAGTAATACCTAGACAAACAGCTGTCTAAGCGTTCGCCTTTTCAATGAGTTCACTTGCAGTCGAATCACAGTACAATTATAGAGCAGCCCTCTTCTTTTTTAAGGCGTGTCTATTTGGCTCTTAACATCCCGTACCTTCGTCTCTTCTTAGATTCCAGATATTAGAATGATAATACTTGTCTGCAGAGGGTTAAAAAGCTTGGGGGAGGCGTAGAGGAATTTTTTACGTAATCGCAGTGATAACAATGTAGCCTTTATTTTGTTTTACCAATATGAGATTACCAATTTGATCAATATTACTCAAAAACATCTCATTTGAGTATCATTTCCTACTTTTAAACAACAAAAGAAGCCTTGCTAAGCAAGACTTCTTTGCCGTACTATGATGCGCGTAGAGGGACTTGAACCCCCACGGTTGCCCGCTAGATCCTAAGTCTAGTGCGTCTGCCAATTCCGCCATACGCGCGCATCCGAGATTAAAAAATGGTGAGTCATGTAGGATTCGAACCTACGACACCCTGATTA
>NZ_JBFREL010000062.1:0-4248 GCF_052114265.1 Paenibacillus sp. MCAF9 | reverse complement strand
GGTATATTGAATGTACATAGAAACCTTCCTTTCGAAGATGGTTGGGTGGTACCTCCATTTTACCAAAGGTTGGTTTCTTTGTTTTTTACAGATTTCAAAACTTTGAAGAGGGTGCCTCTAAAGCCTATGGCTTTTGGGACACCCTCATTCAACAAATAATTCCTAAAAAGTCGCTTTGCAGCAAAATTACATGGAGCTTTTCCAGCTAAATTAAAATTAGCAGGAAAAGCTCCTGCTATTTGTGGTGTGAGCAGCCCAAATTAGCAATTAACAGGATTTTCTCCTGCTAATTCAACTCATAATCGTTAAAAAGCCGCTTTGAAGCAAAATTACATGGAGCTTTTCCTGTTAATTAACTCAAATAAGCGCGCAGCTTAAAATTAACTGGAGCTTTTCCTGCTAAATATAAAATAGCAGGAAAAGCTCCTGCTATTCACTATTTGTGGTGGAAGCATCCCCATGAGAATATGTTCTACATTCAAAAAAATTTATAAAAGAGTTACACAACTCCCTAGCGGACGCCGCCGAAATGACTCCTTTAACTGCCATTACTTCGCTCAAATGTTCATAGCTGTAACAGGAGAAACCATTCTTTCCTATTTAACATAAATTCGAATGAATAATGCTTGTAAGCTGCTTAAGAAATCCCGAGCTTCAGCTTTATGACACCAGCCGTCAAGTCGCATATGTGGAATCGATTTATATTCCAAAATCCCTTATATATTAAGAACCAATAAATAAAAAAAGCAACCGCCTTGCCCCAAAAGGTGACAAGACGATTGCTCAATGTCCAGCTATTTATGGCATTCGAAAGGTTTCGGGCAAGCTCTGCAATATTCCGCCGAAGACATTTCATAATAGAAGCAGCAGGTTTTGCGAATATCAGGCAGATCGCTCATCGTACCTAAATTCGTTTTGCTCATAAACCTCGTAAACGGATTGCGGCGTTCTCCAAATAAGCTTGCTGGTGCAGTCTGCGTTATATACGTGAAATCCTCATGAAGTCGTTGTAAGATTGCCGGATTCGTTTCCTCCTCTAGTCCGTCCTCATAAAGCGGAGAAATTCGAACCATCGCATTCTCCCATAAGATTACTATAGGTATTCCGCCAACCATAGATAAAGCACGAAATAATGGAGAAATATGCTCTGCAAAAAGTTCTCTTATTACCTGATCCCGCCACTCTTTCCGCTCCCCAGCTACCGGTTCCGTAACGCTTGGTTGTTCTTCAAAGCTTAAATTAGGAAACTTGGATTTCGTCACATTGAACTCGCTGTCGCTAGGTGAAACCAAGCGGCAATTGTCCAACATCATGGTCGGATTCTTGTTGTATACCGTCATTGCATACAGAACAGGAGCAACGACTAGATAAGCATATCGCTTCGCGAGCATCGACGCAGTTACTCTTCTTGATGGCGAAGCTATTTCGCTCCCTAGCCGATCCAGATAGGTTTCGCATAGCTCCTTATTCAATAAATTTCTTGAATAAATGGAGCGATTAGCGGAGTCAGTATTATTCTCATAAGAGAAGTTATATCTGCTTTTTAAATTACCCCACTCCGACTTTGAAAGCGTTGCTGGCATGTTATGCCTTACCAAGGAAGATTTCTGCTACCCGGTCAACAATCATATTAATGGCAATCGGGCCATAATAGGCAATCCATATGTTTGAATCCACATCATAGACTTGATTGTTTTTCACAGCCTCAACATTTTTCCACGTTTCCGTCTTCTGGATTTCGTCCACTGCCGCCTTGAACATATCATCTTTTACGAGGAAATAATGATTAGCGCCAACCTCCGGGAAAGCCTCTAATGCAATTTCATAAGCGGTATCCTTTTCCTTCAAAACCGATTCTGGGGCATTCAAGCCTAAATCATTGTATAAAATAGCTCCTGTACGGTGGATTGGTGTATGTATCCGTATCCCCTCATCACGTGGACGCGCTAATGCAACAGTCTGATCTCCTAGCTTAGCCTTTAGCTCTACCTTCAGCTTCTCTGTTTTCTCGTTGTAGGCCTCCAAGACTGCCTTCGCTTCTTCAGACTTCCCTACAATTTTTCCAAAAGTATCTAATGTGACGCGCCAATCCTCATTAAATTCGAGCATGATCGTTGGAGCAATTTTGGACAAGCTCTCATACACTTCTTCTTGGAATTCCGTACAAATAATTAAATCGGGTTCCATGGCTGTAATAGCTTCAAGGTTGGGCTCATCCCTTGTACCGAGCAATTTAACATCCTTCAGCTTATCCATTAAATAAGCCGGGAAGTCTGTTTTATCTGCCGCAGCTTTTACACTGCCGGCCGGCTGCTCTTCTAAAGTTACCAATTGATCCACAAATTTTGTATCAAGCACCGCAATTTTAAGTGGGCGCTGCTCCAGTGTTGTTTCGCCCTTCATATGTTTAATAACAACAGGATACGCCTGTTGCGCTGTCTGCGATACATTTGTATTTGTAGAAGCTACACTAGATTCAGCTCCAGCTGGACTAGCCCCTCCCGTATTGTTTCCCGTGCTATTTCCCGTCGAACATGCACTCAACAATAAAATTAAACTGAGCATCAAGCTAACCGCTAAAATCGACCTCTTACTCCTATTCATCCGTATAACTCCTCCGTCTAATTGTTGATAATGATTATCACAATCACTATCATACGAAAGAGAATTATCTGCGACAATGGAATTTTGCGACATAGAGGATGAACTTATCCGACGGTGCTTTCTGAAGTAAAGAGGAGAAACGCCAATATGCTTCTTAAAGGCTCGGCTAAAATAATAACTATCACCATAACCTACTGATTCTGCAATGGCTTTAAGCGGCATATTCGTATTCAATAACATCGTTTGCGCATGATCCATTCGAACCTGAATGAGATACTCCAGTGGCCCAATCCGAAGCTGCGCTTTAAATAATCGCTGCAGCTTTCTCTCATTGCAATGAAGAGTACTCGCCAATTCTTGTAAACTGATTGTCTCAGCATAACGTTCCTCCATGAAGCGAATCGTTTGGCTGACGTAATCCGGCTGAGTCTTGGCTGTACCCTCAGCGGCATGGAGCTGCTTCATAAGATCATATACCAATTGGTGAAACAACGCTCTCACATGAAATCTTTCCAATTGAATATCGAGCATCCAGTGCGAATACATTTGCTCGACTCTCGTCAGAAGACCCAGCGGATAGGCAGGGGCAAAACCGTATTGCATTTGAAAAGGATTATTGTCTCTATATACATTTAACAGTTCTTTACGAGCTGGTAAAACGAGGACTGCTTTGTAAAAAATAAAATAATAATCGAGTTTTTCATTCACTTGCACAATATCAATCGTAGCGCCTTTTCCGGCATGGCATACATAAAAACGATTCACCATATGCTCCATTCCGTCGATGAGAATTTTTGCATCACCAGCAGCAGCGAATAAGAAGGCACTAGCTGGCAATCGGAAGCCTTGCAAACTCTCACCCGATCGCAAAATAGACCGACGAACATCAAGCACCCTTATAGCAGCATGATTCCATAATGGTATATGTTCCTGTAATGTCATCATGTTCACCTTCCATGTCTATTTACAATTTCCACCTCTCTTATTATAATAATAATCATTCTCATTATCAAAACATTCTTGCTCCGCATCTCGAAATCACCCTTACAATAATTGTAATTGTGTTATAATAGGTTTTCAAAACAGGAAGGGGAGATTCGTAATGGAAACGATCGAAATTGTTGCTGTGAGTGCATTAGTTCTATCCGTCCTGTTTGGGCTGAAAGTGTTCAGCTTGCAGAGACAGGTTGACGAAATAAAATTGGAGCTTCAACGGGCTAACAATCACTCGGATTTTTCGGGATCACTCAAGCCAAACCTGAATTCCCCTCCTTCCTCACCCGGTATGACTCGCAACAACGCCACTATAAATATCGATGATAGATTACGCATGCTGGTTGCTTCAGGAAAGAGAGTTCAAGCAATTAAAGAGTTTAGAAAAAAAAGTGGCGTCAGCCTCAAAGAGGCCAAGGACTACGTAGACGACTTAGAGCATCATCAATATTGATCTGAATAAACTATTGTTCTTCATCATTTATCCAATTCAAAAGCAAAGTGAACTGCACCCCGTCAAGTAGACAATACAAATAATAAAACCTGTTAAACGGCCTTAGTCCTAAACTCCATTGGACTGAGGCCGTTTAGTTTTGCCTGTAATCGTTCGTTGTTGTAAAAGTGGATGTAGGCTTCAATGTCCCGTTCAAG
>NZ_JBFREL010000061.1:0-5148 GCF_052114265.1 Paenibacillus sp. MCAF9 | reverse complement strand
AACGAACTCCTAGCTTTACGTAAAGAAATTCAACGTTTGAAAATGGAGAACGATATTTTAAAGCAAGCCGCGCTGATCATGGGACGAAAGTAAATGTGATTCGCAATAATGCACACAAGTACTCGGTATCAGCAATGTGCGCAGTCCTACAACTACCACGAAGCACCTATTACTACACGTCTGAGCCTGCCGCTAACGAGGAAGAACAGCAGCTAGAAGATGCGATTCTAGAGATCTTCTCAGCTAGTCGAAACAACTACCGCACACGAAAAATCAAGGTTGAATTAGGAAAGCGTATCTTGTTAGCCTCGCGTCGTAAGATCGGTCAGATCATGAGCAAACATGGCCTGGTATCTAATTGCACGGAAGCGCAGTACAAGCCTGTTAAGAACGATTCTAATGAGGCCGTCGTTGAGAATGTACTACAACGCGAATTTGATCAAAAAGAGCCATACGCTGTTGTCGTCAGCAATTTAACATACGTACGAGTAACCGGTACATGMCATTACGTATGCTTGTTTGTAGACCTCTTTAATCGTGAAATTATTGGATGCAGCAGCGGTCCGAACAAGTCAAAAGAGCTTGTTTACAAAGCCATAGCGAGCATCTCACAGAGATTAGATCGTATTAAAATGTTTCATACGGATCGAGGCAGAGAGTTTGATAATAAGCTCATTTCTGAAGCGTTGACAACGTTTGGCGTTACACGATCCCTTAGCCGAAAAGGCTGTCCCTACGATAATGCCGTTGCAGAAGCAACATTTAAAATCTTCAAGACGGAATTCGCTAACCAAGTGCATTTCCTTACGGATGAGCAGCTTGATGTCGAACTCCATGATTACGTCCATTGGTTTAATTACCATAGGATTCACGGAACAATAGATTATCTAACTCCTGTTGAAGCCAGGAGTATGCCCTTATAAAAGTTGTTCAGTTTTATGTTGACAATCCAAGTTGAACTGCGGTTGTCGTGATCAGAACAATAAATATACTAGCCACAATTCGACATTAATTTTGAGGGATCAGAGATGTATAGAGATAAAGTAACTAATTATATCGAACTAATGTATAGTTTTGTACTCATTAGAAATATGTAATTCGATTCATTTATTAGTAAATTATTGTAATATACATAATATATATGTACTATTTCTGTAGGAGGTTAATTAATGTAAAAACTACATTAAATAAATTTAGAAAAGCAATAAAAAACGAGGAGTGAGATTATGTCGATGAAGAAACTGATTGCTTTACTTTCTCTTATTACAATATTCTCTATTTCTACCATACTTATTGTAGGTGCATCAACTGAAAACTCTCAAGAATACGATTTTGTTATCAGTGGAAAAAATAAAGACATCCCCAATGAGTTTAAAGAAATTGGCAAGATTGAAACATATATTGAAAACTTTGGAATTAGCACTTATAAAGACAAAGATACAAAAAGCGAGATTGATTTAAAAATAAAGGAAACAAATGTCGATGAGGATGGAAATGTCCTATTTGTTACAGGTAAAGGATCTATAAATCTTTCAACTGGTAAATATGATTTTGATTTCGAGAATTCACAGCTTAAGAAAACAACCTTAGAAGATGGTCAAACATTAATCTATGGACCTATTGATGGTAAAATTAAGACAAAGGAAGGAGAAGAAAAATTCCTTACACTAAGTGTCCAATTTATGCCTGGAACAAACAATTTTCTTTGTAATGCCGTAGTTGGAACCTTGGAAGAAGGAGTATCAATTCTTTCATTTGGAAAAACCTTTAATGAAAAGGAAATTGATTCAATTATGATAGCTGAAATGGAGGCGAATAAACAATGAGATTTCTAAAAAAAACAATCTCCATTATTACAATTTCTTCCGTTATTATGGGCATAATGGCCTCTTCTGCATTTGCTGCAGAAACGAAGTATTATGATAAAGGGAGATCATATAGCAAATACCTTGAAGTTTATGATAAAGACGTTGAGACAGCTGTTGCAAGTGTTTCAGCGGTATATGATCCTGTTTCTCAAGTAGGTAGAGAAAGAGTAAGGCTGTGGGGACGAAGTGCAGTACTTGAAGCAGCATTGCCAGGTTTGTCTTTCGCAATAAGTAAAGCTAAAATTGTTTTTGTAGCAGTGGATTCGAGGGCTTCTAATAATCCATTAATGATAACAGGTTCAAGTCCAGTAAAAAAATTATCTTCTTATACACTACCTGTAGTCATTTATGATATATTAAATTGGAAAAACATTTATACAAATACAATTTCTTCACTTTTGAATATGTATACTAACAATATAACAACTACTGGTACAGATGTTACAGATCAAAGTGCATACGAAAAAACGATATTGTTTCATAGTGTCGGCGGACCTAAAGGCGAGTTACCATCATCAATAAAATATGGAGATGTTGATAGTGTAATTGGAAATACAACTAGTGGAATAAGTGCTGAATTTCAATATAATTTACTTAAAGAAACGAAAAATTTCTACGTCTCAGGCCAAGGGTATATCCAATACTGGTCTTATGCAACCATGGGCGGAGGATCTATTTATTTATGGTCAGGAACTGCTGGAATTACTCATACAGTTAATTAGTTGATACAAGTTACAATCTATAGATGTCTTGCATACGGCATTTTAGCGTATGTAAGACATTTTTACTTTAAACTAAGGGTGATACGATGAAAAAAACAATTACTATACTTTTTGTATTATCGCTATTTTTTAATATATTTTTGATATCTGGAATGATAAGAACCAATAATTCTGAAAAAAGTTATCAAATTGACTATGAAAAATCTTTTGGATTTATAGAATTTTCCAAGAAGAATTTGAGCCAATCATTAGATGATCCTAGTTCAAGAAAATTATTACTCTATAATTCATTCACTGACCTCTCTGAAGCACGTAGATTTCTAGAAATTTATAAACCATATTTTATTAAGAACAAAATTAATGTACAATCATTAGAATTACATCTTCAGGGTTTGTATGATAAAGTAAATAATCTTGTTATTAATAGTTCAATCTTAGAGAAAGAAATAAATGAAAATCAAATTATTGAAGTGTTAGAAGAGCTCGAACTAATAACTAATCTATTGCCTCAAAAATATACAACACTTAAGAAAGTGAAAGCGGCTTTTAATCTTTTATAATATAACGAGAAAACTTAAATACAAAAAGAGCCGCTGGAATATTTCCCGCGACTCGTCGACCGATGTTTTCCGATTTGACCTAATATTAGCATATTCGGCAGTAAATTGTAACTATTTGTCAAAAATGTTGAGGGAGTATATATAGAATGAATGGACCATTTTGTGCCTGGATGATTTTGAGTGGCTCTGCCTCGTACTAGCCAACTTAATCGTTCCATGGTCGAAACTGTATGAATGAGATGATCTTCTGAGCACCTTCGGGTGCTTTTTATTTTGCCTAAGATCTCAAACGTTTGGGATTTTAAAGTGAGGTGGTGATATGAAAGTTGTACAGCCCATACGTGATCAAGAAATCATATATGGGATTAAGGTGTACCTCAAACTGCGGAGTATCCGTGATTTTCTTTTGTTCTGTATTGGCATTTATAGCGGCTTACGCGTTTCAGATTTATTATCCTTACGTGCAATTTCGCGTTTAAAATGATTTTGAGTGTATCATAATAAGGCTGTTGTTGCACTCATTTTCGAAAAGTGAAATAAACCGTTGATAGCACTGGAAAAACTCATGTATTAGAGAGTGCAACACAATATTAATTATGATTCACTCATGAACCAGTTATTAGGAGAAAATAAGGATTTATGAGTTCATCATCATCATAGGTTTTAGTGCTCAATTTCCATTCTTGAGCGTTACCAATGAAGCTGGAGCGTTCTTTCCAACTCGAATATTTCTTTTAACGGAAAAATGATAGTTTATTGTCGATTTCTGTAAAATAGGTTATTGTGAAATGGGGGGATCGATAACAATGAACGAGAGAAGTAAAGTACAAAACCCACTCACAATAATTGCTATTTTTGCTGGAATTGCTGAGTTAGCTGGAACGGGAGTGTTAATAGGACTTCCTATTGAACTCCAAAAAACATTTATGTGGTTTGTTATGTTATTTCCAGTAATACTAGTTTTATCATTTTTTTTAGTTTTAATATTTAAAAATAACGTTTTATATGCACCAAGTGATTTCTCTAATGATCAACATTATGTGGACCTACAGAAAGATAAGATCTTTAGCGATTTAAACGATGCTAAAGAGATTATAGTTGAGGCGAAAGACATTAAAAAATCAGCAACATACACTAGTAGTTCGGATGATTCTAAGCTAATAGATGCTTTTGAGGAAAAGTTGAATGAGATTGAGAAAAAAATAGTAAGTGCTCAATACAATAATGTTGAATTATCATCACAGAAATTCAATAAACCATTACCATATGCTTATAGTAAACATAAGATTCTAGAAGCACTTGAAACAGCTGGTGAAAACGGGCTAAACTCAATAGCAATATGTATGATATGCGGTATAACTCTTGAAAAATTCAATAGAGCTGTTTCAATTTTGATTAATGATAACCAGGTAAAGGAGGTAGAAGATAAATTCTTTATATCATAAATAAAATTCAAGCACCTTTGGGTGCTTTCAGACTGTGGAGAAACCCCCGCTTTTTCTAAGCGCAGGGTTTCTCTTTTTGTTTCTGTATACGGTTTAAATAGTTTTTAGAGGGATTCCCACTAGATTGCCCGCCTTTCTAGGTGGAGGGCAATCTTTTTCATGTTCTGAACGGCTGCGGTCATGAGTGCTTGCTCTGTTGCGTTCCACAGCCCCCGTAAACGGCAATAGCGAAACCCATGGAGCTGTTTAGCATCCGCGAAGCTTCACTCAATTGTTTCTTTTCGTTTCTTGTACAGTTGCTTACCGGATTTACTCAATCGGTTCGCCCGCACTCGTTCCTTGCTGTCTTCCCAAATATGTCGCGTCACCACTTTTCGGTGGTTTCGTGAACGTGTACATTTTGCCAACATCGGACAATCTGCACACTGGTCTGGATCTGACGCATAGTGCCGGTATCCTTTCCGGTCTGTTGTTCGGTAGAGAAGCTCTTGCTTTTGCGGACAGAGATACGTATCTCGCTCCTTATCGTATGTGAATTCCCATTTGTGGTACA
>NZ_JBFREL010000060.1:0-5487 GCF_052114265.1 Paenibacillus sp. MCAF9 | reverse complement strand
AAATAGACCAACACCTTCTATTCCCGCATGCCCTCAAACGGAACTTCCTAGCCCATGTTTTGTAATCATTTAAACTCCTATTTCAATCTGTATGTGAAATCCTGAGAATTCGCGAGTATTCGTGAGAAAAACCTTATTCTCTGAGGGAGTTTAATAATACGAGCAGGCTACCGCAGTGCCTGCTCGTCGTTTTGTGCTATTGAACTAACGTTTCCCGTTAGTTGAACGAACAATTTCATTTATCTTTTCATTGAAAACTTTATTATAGAATTCATATTTCTCTGGAATTCGATTTCTTAAGTAATCCCAAAACCATTTTTCATCAAATTCATCTGGTCTGTTAACAATCAAATCAGGTAAGTTATGAAAAACATCGGCAATATTGTTTATTTCATTCACATTATACTTAGCCTGGACCCAAGATGCAGGATTCCACCATTTAATACGATGAGTATAAGATGCGCTCCGAATATCTAGAAGAACACAATACAATAAATATACGTAGGCTCTTTCTTTGAAAGTCTCCGTCTTCAATCACTCCCCAACCGCGCGGCGACAGGTCCCTAGTTGTTGTGCTATCGTCTCCCGTTAGTTTAATATGTAATGCCTTTGGAGATGTGATGAGCTTGGTTAAAATCTTTAATTTCGACGTATTTCAAAATTTGAGTTGCTTCAATTTCCCAGTCAGGGCCATACCACAACAAATAGCGTGCGAATTGTTCATATAATTGTAGCTGTTTGGGTGAAAGTTCGATACGTTTCTGATGAACCTTAAACATAGTGTCAATCGGCATAAAGAATTGTTCTTGCTCAAAATCAATAACTCTCTCCAATTCGTTTGATTCAGTTACCATAGATATTGCGTTTTCCACATCATTCTTTAAGATCTTAAACTTCTCATTTAACGCTTCTTGTTCTTGCTCGTTGTAATTCAGCCAGTTTAACTGCCGTATCTCGTAAATCTCTCGTATAAGCATCTGTAGTTCTGTCACGAAATCACCCCTATGAGGATGTTGCAGAAAACTGCCTTTTAGCTTAAGGAGCTGCTACCACGGTAAACTGCTCTTATTGTTGAACTAAAGTTTCCCGATAGCTTAACAGCATCCACGAACAAAATCATTTCGCGATTATACGCATATGTTTGTTTGTACCGTCATTTTTTGATGAGCCGCTCATTTTAAATGCATCCGTATTATCTTTATTCATTCTTAAATAAAGGCAAAAATATTCGAACGCGACCTATTTAGGTCGGGTATAAATGCTGTTAGGAGTGCCCCCCTACATCTTTCAACACTTCCTCAAGGATGAACCTGGTATCCGGCTTGAGATTGTCCTTGAAATACTCCTGAATGTAAGGGACAGCTGGAGATCCAAGCGTAACTAGCTGCTCATATGCTTCATAGTCAGTTTTCCAAAAGCTGCGCATGCTGCCCTCACCGAATTCTCCCCGTTCGATCACTAATATCCAATGTTGGACCTGGTCGTGGATGGGCCTCTCTTGTACCGCCGTTACAGCTGCCTTAAATGCCAAATCCTTCTCCCTTAATTCGGGCATAGCCTTATACATCTGATCTTCACTCACACATCTCCGTATCAGCTGGCTGTCCGTCAAATAGTCGCCACCGACGCCATCAGCCGCAGATACGTATGCGATGAAGTCATCGGTCCGTTCCAATCGATTGAGATCGTCCTGTAGGCGATGGATAACATCGATTGCAATCAGGAAGAGCTGAGAGTCGACGATCTTCTTTTCAAAAATAAAACATTGTTCAATACGCAGTGATCTAGGCTCTTCTACACTGATGCAGTAGAAGATACTTAACCACTTCTGCAGACGTTGCGGCATTTCTTCGTACATAAAGGGGTAGTCGCCTTCGGCGTATTTGAATTGACAATAGAGCTGATCACGGGTTTGGTTATAATGGTCATAACCTTTCTCGAGATATCGTTTTTGGTAATCGACATAGGCTTCATCGACAGTTTGGTTTAGTACCGCCAGATTATTGATGTAAATCACATAGCTACCGTGATAGGAATCTGTAAAAATTGAAAACGTGTAAACATCCTGGTTGTGACCGTCTGCGATGTAATCATCCAAAGCAGATTTGCAGAAATCGTATAGCGCATCTTCCATGTCTTTGGAGCTGACAAAGATGCCGTCATCAGGTCCATAAGAACCGACCTCAAGTATTTCCTTATCAGGGGTGCAGAGAAGATATATCCCGTCACCTTCTAAAGCCCGTCTCCCACTGATTAATTTGCCAATATGTACATCATACGAACTACTCATCTCACAACACATCCCTCTTAGTTGATCGTCCTCTAATAAATTCAACTTAATTTACTAATCACCTACTGAAAATACGGAAATTGAAAACATTAAGACCACATTTGGGGATGCAAACCGACAGCTCCTAGTGTCTGTGCGACTGTTCCATAGCACTCTGCACGGTCGCAGTATACTGCCAGTTAGCTTAATGAAGAAATGGAGCAGCTGCCTCAGCAAACTGCTCCTCGATGCATTGAACAACTTCAAATCCCAATGGTTAATTTTTGTAGAAAGTTACTTCTGTACTATGAATAGTGATAGGATATGTTTTTCTTCTTTCTCGTAATGTAACTACGCTGAGTCCTTCTGAAAAACTCTCTAACCTCTCGTACTGATCCCCTAGCTCTATCATCTCCATGTTACGTTTCAGCATTGTAATATTTTTCTTCTCATAAACAAATGCGATGCTTTCGCTAAAACATGATGCACTTGTAAACTTTGGTTCAATAGCAAATTCTCCGTCTGGATTCAGGTACCCCCAATTCCTTCCTAATTTTACCGGAGCCAACTGCTCAAAAAAATTCTCCGCGTCATTATATTTAGTTTCGACTATGACTTCACCTAATCTGTTAATGAATCCAAATTTATTACGTTTAATGATTACAGCCATGCCCTCTTGAAAATTACCAGCATAAGCAAACTGTGGTGGAATAACGATTTGACCTTTGCAGTCAATATATCCGATCTTTCCTTTTATACTAATTGGAGCAAGCCCTTCGGAGAAGGATATATAGTCCTCGGATATAGGATCTATTACGTATTCGCCTGCTGCATTGATGCATCCGTGCTTTCCAGAAGGGTGCTGTACGGATACGATACCATCAGTGAAGTGCATGGAGTTATTATATATCTGATCATTAATAAAATTCCCATTTACATCAATGAACGCAATCCCCGATGTAATACCAATAGGTATAACTACGGTAGCGTATCCTTCCGAAAAATCATAAGCATGTTCAAACTTAGGAGGAATAACAACCTTACCGTGTATATCTAGATAGCCAAATTTACCGTTACTTTGAAACAATGCACGACCGCAAGAAAAATTCTTTACTCCAAAATAATCTGTATCTAGCAAAGTTTCGCCGGATTTTGAAATGAACTTCGTTTTATTGTTCTGGAAAACAGCAGCTATGCCATCTTTGAAAGAAGTAGCATACTCGTATATAGGCGGGATCACCTGATTGCCCTCGCGGTCGATGTAGCCATACATTACAAAATCACTCCTAAATGTTGAATAGATGTGCGCGTTCAATTTCTAATAATTAGATCCATTTGAGAAGGATGTCGCTGTGGTCTTCAGACATTAAGATTAACACATATTGGAACTATTCTGCCATTGCCCGTAAGCTTAATGACTATCATTTGTTTGAGCAGAAAAACTTCGAATCCTCACGTTATATGGGTCCCTCTGGGCTTTCAAATGACTGCGGGTAAGCGTGAGCCCGATTTCCTGTTAGATTTTATTTTGAGAATTCACTTTCGCTTTCACTTAGTAGACTTGTTGGTTGAAACATGAAAAATACGCTACATTTAAGAGTATTGAATTTCATATCTTTAGTAACCAGGTTAAAGCGAAAGTGATAAAATTCAGATAGCGAAAGCACAAGTTGTTTTTTAAATTCTATAGACCAATAAAAGAAACAGCGGCTGCTAGGGACGTGAAACTAAGTCCTTACAGCCGCTGCTTTATTCAACTATTGTTCCCAGTTAGCGTAACGCTTATTTTTATTTTTAGGCTCTGTTAATGTTGATTGTTTATTATCCTCCAAACCAAACCTCCATCGAAATAAGTCTCTTTTTCAACGTTCAATTTAACACTTTTGTTTGAACTGGAGTACCCTGGTTCCTCATTTACTATAGATATAGTATTTTCATTTTTCCATTCTATAGAAAAGTTTCTATTAGCATCACTATGATAAACAGTCTTCATTTTGTTATCATCATGATAATTAATTTCTACCCATAAGTTAACTCCACCAGCGGCACCGCCATAAGTTTTATAGTAAGCATTAGCAGTATATTTACCGGTTGGGGATTCCACAGGTCCTTTATAAAATTCACCTTCAAGGTTATCCAATGTAAAAAAGTATGTATTGTATATCACTTGAGCTGAAACGATACCAATTCCTAGGAGAGTTGCAATTATCAGTTTTTTAGGAAATGGCTTCTTCTTGATAAAGAAAACAAATAGTTTGAAACAAAATATAATAAATAACAGAACTGTAATGAGAGAAAAGATGAAGAAACCTAATAAGTACAAATAATTAATAGAAAGTCCTCCAGTCGATGTGTTCTCATATTACTTACAGTTTAAGTAACGGAACCAAGTGGGATAATGTTTCGAATATATGGAAGATGCCGAGTTATAGAGATTTTAGTTCCGCTCTACATAAGACGTCAACTGGTCGATCTGGCCAGCTCACGTCGTGTCATCATCGAACTATCGTTCCTCGTTAGTTGAACAACAATTTCTAATTTAGATTACATTTTAGATTTCTCATCGACCCATCGCCCTAGGACCTTTTAATTTTTTAATGTTTCAATTATCCCTTTGGCTATCACTCTATTTGTCGTTAATTCAAATTTCATTCCAGGTTTGATTAAGTGATTCGGTGCCTCTTCTTTCTCATGGAAAAGTAAATACAAGTCTGCAGTTGTATCTCTTTGAGTATTTGGAGATTTGTGAAATTCAATCACTGCACTCCATAAGCCATTTGTTAACTCCCTATCTTCTTCAAATATGATGGGTGTTGAGAAGTTTCTAACTGGAATAATACTTTGACCACCTTCATCGGCAGTCAGGAAATATATCTTTACCGTTCCTACTGTCTTCATGATTTTATCACTCTCTCAGAGTATTTCAGATAGCTCTTTATTTATAAACTACGAAAATTCATTTAGTTAAATCTGTTTTATTTTTATACAACATAGGTCTGAATATATCAAAAACGGAATATTTTTGTTCCGCAAATCTGCCCGTTAGCGTAACTACGAAGGGCTGCCACGTGGCCAATGTCATTAAGTTAAGGTGTAAGWTCAATAGAATGCAAAAGAGCAGGTTATCAAAAAGATAGCCTGCTCTTTTTTTGCCCAAATGAGGAAAAAGAACTTGACAGGCGATTGTAAGTGTGTGGCGAAGCCCCTTGAAAAAACGA
>NZ_JBFREL010000059.1:0-6733 GCF_052114265.1 Paenibacillus sp. MCAF9 | reverse complement strand
CATAAGTGTCTGTAAGAACCAATAGGTTCTTACAGAGCCCAAGTGAAGGGTGGTTACTCGCGAAAGAGAGTATTAAGCGCATATGTGTTCTTACACAGCAAAAAGTAACATTCATAAGTGTCTGTAAGAACCAATAGGTTCTTACAGAGTTCGAGAGCAGCCGGGTTACTCACAAAAGAGAGCATTAAGCGCATATGTGTTCTTACAGAGCAAAAAGTAACATTCATAAGTGTCTGTAAGAACCAATAGGTTCTTACAGAGCTCAAGTGCAGCCGGGTTACTCACAAAAGAGAGCATTAAGCGCATATGTGTTCTTACAGAGCAAAAAGTAACATTCGTATTACACCCCGTATAGCTGACGATATACCGTAGGCGTCATTCCCTCATGAGCCATAAATCTTTTGTTGAAGTAGCTGACGCTCGGATAGCCGGCATCACTAGCGATTTGTCCGATATTAACATCCTTGCGCTCCAGAAGCCATTGCTTCGCCATTTGAAGCCGGCAGCGCGTAATAAAGTCCATCGGCGTCATCTCCATCACATTTCGGAACAATTTGCAAAAATAGTAGGGGCTAACTCCTGCTTTTTCAGCCCATTGCTCGAGTATGAACGGCTCAGCCGCTTCCTGCTGCATTAAAGGGAGCAGCTTTAAGATGCGATTGCCGGACGTACTAGCTTTGCTGCCGGATATCGGCACAGCTTGCTCGATGAACACGGCGAGTATGGCATACATGAGAGCAGAAAGCTTGGTCGGATGCAGCATGCGAGACTTTTCTGCCTCGACCAGCAAATCCTCATGCACCTGTTCCCAAGCGGTTGGCTGACGGATTGTCCAGAGCTGGCTTTTGTGAAACCCTCGTTCGATCATATAGTCCTGAAGCCCGCTCCCATAAAAATGAACCCATCTTATATCCCACGGATCATCCTTGCTGCTGTAGTAATGCTGTCTCTGCAAGGGGAAATAAAGAACAGCTTCACCAGCCTCGAGGGTGTGCACCTCGCCATCCCACTCCACATAACCTTTTCCAGAAACAACGTAATGAATATTAAAGTTATTGAGCGCTCCCGCCATACGAAGCGTGTAATGATCAGGCTCATTCCAGTAATTCCCGACAGATTCAGGTAAACAGAAAAAAGGATTATTTGGCAGCGTAAGCAGATGTATTTGTCTTTGCATGTTGCTCACCTCAATGACAATATTGTTTTAACTTATAACAAAATAATATCATTTTATTTTTTGGCTATCTACTTTAAACTAGAGGCAAGCACAATGAAATCGTTTGATACTAATTTGTACCTCACGATTTAGGTGCAGCGCTCTGAATTGATGGTGTAACTAGTTTCAGCTTGCAATCGCAATATAATAATAAAATAATGGTTGAGGTGACGATGGAGTGACGACGAAGAAACTAAAATGGGGCATCATGGGCTGCGCTGGAATTGCCAAAGGCGCAGTAATACCTGGCCTTCATCTTTCGGAATTAAATGAGGTAGCGGCTATTGCTAGCCGTGACGTGGACAAGGCAAAGAAGACAGCAGAAGAGCTGAATATCCCGACTGCTTACGGCAGTTATGAAGAATTGCTTGCTGATGCTTCTATTGACGTTATATACATTCCACTCCCAAATCATTTGCATAGAGAGTGGACGATCCGGGCTGCTGAAGCAGGAAAACATATTTTATGCGAGAAGCCGCTTGCTTTGACTGCGCATGAAGCAGCTGAAATGTCTGAAGCTGCTGCGAAAGCAGGCGTGTTATTGTCCGAAGCTTTTATGTATCGCTATCACCCTCGATACGACATGATCAAGAAAGTGATCGCAGATGGGGAAATAGGCGACATTCGCGGCATTCGCAGCGCGTTTACCTTCAACAATGCAGGACATAAAGAAAACGTGAGATACCGCAAGGAGTGGGGAGGCGGCTCGATTTACGATGTAGGCTGTTATCCAATTAATGCTGCTCGCTTGCTGCTTGGCAAAGAACCTGAAGCCGTCACAGTTCAGGCTTTGTTCTCACCAGAGCATGATCATGTCGATATGATGGCCTCTGGATTAATCGAGTTTGAAGGTGCGGTTTCACTGACGTTTGATTGCGGCATGTGGGCAGCATTCCGCAACCCGCTTGAGGTGCTAGGTACAGAGGGTATTATCGAAGTGCCTTCCGCATTTGTGACTGGCGCGCCGGGCAGCGGTAATTTCTTCGTCGATGCAAAAGGAGAGCGCCGTGAAGTTGAGGTGCCGCATGTAAACGCCTACACTTTGCAGGCCGATCATATGGCAAATGCCATTAACGGTGTATCAGAGCTTCAGTTCGGCAGCGCTGATGGGGTTAACAACATGAAAGTAATCGATGCTTGCCTGCTTTCAGCTCAAGAGCATACACGAATTAAAATATAACGAAACCATAATTAAGGAGGCAAAACAACGATGGAATATATTCAAATTGAAGGTTCACCCAAGCAGGTATCTCGCTTAATGAAGGGGTCGGATTATTTCTATAACGATTCCTACGAGAAAGCAGCAACTAATCTGGACGCTTTTCTAGCAATTGGAGGCAATTCAATTGACACAGCCCACATTTATTGCGGCGGGGAAAGCGAGGAAGTGATTGGCCGCTACATGCAGGAACGCGGCAATCGGGAGCAATTGGTTATTTTGACCAAGGGCGCACATCATGATCATACGGGTTCGCGTGTGAGCAAAGAGGCCATTGCTCATGATTTGGAGATTAGCTTAAAGCGTCTCCAAACCAACTATATCGACCTTTATGCACTGCATCGGGATGATCCGGCAGTACCAGCAGCAGAGGTTATCGATATTCTTAATGAGCATGTGAAAGCAGGAACTGTTCGAGCGATTGGCGTATCCAACTGGACATGGCAGCGTATTAAGGAAGCGAATGAATACGCAGCTGCAAATGGACTTGTCGGTTTTTCATTCAGCAGTCCGAACCTTAGCCTTGCGAAAGCGAATGAACCGTTCTGGCATGGCTGCGTCTCTGCTGATGAGGAAACCTGCGCATGGCATGAGGAAGAGCAATTCCCGCTGCTTTCGTGGTCATCGCAGGCAAGAGGATTTTTCACAGGTAGATTTACTCCAGAAGTGAGAGATAATGAGGATCTTGTACGTGTATTTTATAGCGATGAGAATTGGGAGCGTCTGGCGCGTGCAAAGCAGTTGGCAGCTGAGAAAAACGTTACTGCTATCCAGATCGCGCTAGCATACGTGCTAAACCAACCGTTTCCGACTTGTGCCTTGATTGGCGCGCAATCAGCGGAAGAGCTTCATTCCTGTGATGCAGGATCGCTCATTTCGCTCACCAAGGAAGAGATGGATTGGCTTGATTTAGCCGTACAAAAGGTTTAATCATCACTTCCTAATTAAATAGATGAAACCCTAAGGACAAAGCTACTCGTTATGAGCGGCTTTGTCCTTTTTGTATGTTCTTGGGCTTACGCCATAACTTTTGCGAAACAACGCAGCAAAATGATTGTAATTGTTAAAGCCGACATCAAGCGCTGCTTCGGTTGCCGAACGGCCCATATGCTCCATGAGAAGAGCCGCTTGCTGAAGCCGCAGATGATTCAGATGCTCGACCACGCTCGTTCCAGTTTCCTGCTTGAATAGATGGGATAGCCGCGAGAGAGATAAACCAACCGACCGAGCCAACTCTTCAATGCGTATCGGCTGCTCCATATGCTGTGATAAATACTGCAGGGCAAGCTCGATGCGAGGATCCAGCCGTTTATCCAGCTGCTGCGCTATTAGCAATATAACTTGGCGCAGTGCATTCTCGCATAACATTTGCCAGAAGCTTGCCCGCTCTCTCGAATCACTCAATATATGATCGAAGGTGAGTTGTACTCTACTTCTCATATTGCCGTCTGGAATCGTGATGACGATGCTTTCATCCTTTGGCAAATAGTCAATTTCAGGTAGTTTCTGAAAATGTGCCCAATAAAAGTGCCAGCTGCTTCCCGCAATCGTCCCATACTCGTGGGGAATGCCAGCGCGCAGCAGCCCGATTTGTCCCTTGCGGCAGCGCCTCTCTCCAGCGGGTGTGCGTAAATAGCCTTCACCCTCTAAGGTAAAAAAAATAAGCCAATCACTTATTCCGTTTGGCCTGCGATAACGATAGGAATCGGATTCATCAAATAGACCACTTAGAAACACACCGCCATGTGCTTCTGTTTCAGCTTCTTTTCTGTGATTTGAAAGCATGCCAAACACCTCCTTCATTTTCAAAATAGCATAATACAAGTAGTTTTCAGCAGTAATCAATCTTCCTTAAAAATAGCGAAACCACTATGATTATGTCAAGAGCAATGATTAATTCAGTGAAGGAGCGTTATGCGATGACAGAAGCATTGATTGCACTAACAGAAGAGCAGGTTAATCAATTTCGTACTGAGGGCTACATTGTGATAAAAGGCCTTTTTTCTCAGGAAGACATTCGTACCATAGAAGATACTTTCGAGGAAATAAGCCATAAAGCGGTGCCTGGCTATTTCGAGCCTGATCTGTCAGGGGAGACAGATGATCCGTTAAAGCGTTATCCGCGGGTCATGCATCCGCATCGTTTTAATGAGACGTCCAAAAAATATTTGCTTCATAAGCCGGTTATGGACGTATTAGCCGATCTTTATGGCGAAGAAGCGCTTGCAGCCCAAAGCATGTTTTATTACAAGCCGCCAGGCTCACGCGGTCAAGCGCTGCATCAGGACAATTTTTATTTGCAGGTGGAGCCAGGCAATTGTATCGCAGCTTGGACGGCGATCGATGCGGCAAATGAGGAGAACGGCAGCTTGCTTGTCGTTCCGAAGACGAGCGAGCATGAAATTAGCTGTCCTGAAATTGCGGATTCAACGGAATCGTTCACTTCCCATTTCGTTAAGCCGCCTAAGGATCACAAGGCGATGCCGGTAATTATGGATAAAGGCGACGTGCTATTTTTCAACGGGAACTTGATTCATGGGTCGTATAGAAACAAAACAAAGGATCAATTCCGCAGAGCCTTCATCTGCCATTATGCGAATGCATCAGCAACTCATATTAGCGATCATTATCGCCCTTTGTTTAGACAGGATGGCACCGCAGTAGATTTGGAAATTAACCCGGACGGAGGACCATGCGGAGTTGAATTTGATATGGCCTATCCGCACTAATTAATGATGAAAACAGAAAATAAATTGTTGGTTGAGATGTCCTGGTGGGGTATGAGCGGGTTGCAAGGAACAGCGGGGCATGCGCAAGATATGGAAGGGAAATTCAAGCTAATAGCAGAAAATGGTTTCGACGGCATTAACGCCTTTGTGCCGGCACCTGAGGAAAGCAGCTTATGGAAAGAGCTGCTCCATAAATACAATATGTCATTCAGTGTAAATGCTTATCCTTCTTCACTAAACGAGATGTCTCAGTTTTTGGAAAAAGCAGCAGCGTTCGAAAACATCGGCTACATCAATGCACAGGTGATGACGCCTTTCCTCATTGGCGATTCCGCCATTGAACTGCTATCTGGAATTGATGCACTGTCGAGGCAGGCGGGCATCCCGGTTTATGTAGAGACGCACCGAGGTACGATTACACAGGATCTCATCCGAACGCGGCAATATTTGCAGTCACTGCCGGAACTGAGGCTTACGATTGACTATTCACATTATGTCGTAGCTGGTGAGCTTCATACGATTTCGGATGAGGCGGAGCAGATGCTGCAAAGCTTGCTGCCAAACACGCATAGTATCCACACTCGTATCTCGAATGGCGAGCAAATACAGATCGACCCAGGGGAAGCAGGCAATCATCCGATGGTACCCCATTTCTCCAGATGGTGGGGCAGTGCAATGAGACACTGGCTTAATGGACAAAGAAAAGAGAATGATTCATTCCCTATCGTCGTTGAGCTGGGTCCTCCATCGTATGCGATTACGTCAGATGAAGCTGGTTCTCGGCAATCGGAGATTAGTGACCGCTGGTCGCAGTCCCTTTATTTGAAGCAACTTGTGAGGCAGCTTTGGCAAAAGGAGATCCAATAATTGAAGGGGCTGTTCCATAAGCATCAAGCTCGCTGAGGAATAGCTCGCTTTGAACGGGAGTATTGGTAGCAGTACAGGAGAGCTATTCCTGTACTGCTATTTTTCTATTCTGGTCTATGCTTACTTCATAGGATTATGGGCAAGCGAAAGCCACCCGACCTCCAGACTTACCTTAGGTAAGCTGCGAAGCAGAAACGCCGGAATCCTTGGTTATTCTTTATCTGCCCTAAAAATACTTTCGGGTTCAATCATTCGTCTTACCGACAGCGAATATCCATCCTCACAGCTCAGTTTTTCCCTTGCTTGCTGCTTGTAGCGCATAATAACTCAGACTGACCATATCCAGCATCGGCGATGATCGTCATATGATTGTAATGTGCACGAACCGATAGTGGAAAGTAAATAAGTGTAAAAGTGCACCTGTTTTTAACATACAAGATTGGAATGTTGCAAATAGGTGTACTAATACCTCTAATTGATCAGATTTGAAGAAAATTTGGTTAAATAAGTGCATTTCTGCACTTAGATGAAGATGCTGCAGGCGCTGCCGCAAAAGTCTTTGCATCAGGGAAACATCCCCGTTTTCAAATGAAAGGACTTCAAATTCCACTGTATAGTGGAGCTTGAGGTCCTTTTTCTCGATGAAAATAAGTTCTAAGTAGTGCTCAAAAAATCGCAAAATGACTTTTGAGACAGCCCCTT
>NZ_JBFREL010000058.1:0-10079 GCF_052114265.1 Paenibacillus sp. MCAF9 | reverse complement strand
GTTGATTCTGAGCTTTAGTTAGTCTAGACTTCATAATAACGCCTCCTAAGGTGAGTTCTGAGGGCTGCAACCCAGTACATACTCATCCTAGCGAGGCGTTTGTTTTTCTGCAAATTGAATCTACTAACACCTACAGGAATGTTAACGGGCAGGATAATGGAATATGTGGTACTTAAATTAAACACCACAAAGGAGTGTGTTATGTCGCATAATTTGGGGCTGAAAATTGATTCTGAAAATCGCTTTGAAAAATTCGTTAAGAAGACAATAGAAACCCAGCTTGTGTGGGATTTGAAATCCGAGGACGGTTGGTGTGTATCACCTACGAACGAATTTGAAGAAACAAATGTAATGCCTTTCTGGTCGGAACGAGCCTTAGCAAAACAATGTGCAATTGAAGAGTGGGTACATTACAGCCCACAGACGATACCGCTTGATGATTTTGCGAATACTTGGATTCCTGGGCTTGATAACGATAATTTATTGATTGGTACGAATTGGAACGCACATCTTTTAGGAAAAGAAATAGAACCGTTAGAATTATCGGCATGCCTGGTTCAGAAAGAACTTTGAATCATTTCGCAAACGGAGAACATTAGTTCAGTGAGCTATGCAGCAGTACTATATTTCTAACACGAGAATGCACTGAGAAAAAATTCTGTATATAAAGGGGGGGCGATCCCCCTCGCCTCCACCAATACCATGAAGAAACCCGACCTCGTGAGGTCGGGTTTTTTGATTTTTTAGTTATGTTAAGAGCACGTCTTTTATTAAACTAACCGGTAGAATAACACAATGGGGCCGCAGTCGCAATAAAGGACAGAAATGCTCGATTAACGACAACAATGGTCATCAAGTGGGAGACCTTGCATTGCTTCATCTGGCCAGGTTATAGTCCGATTCAGTTGGCATTTTCGATTTTTTCGCGTGGTTCGCCGGAGATGAATTCATCGTACTGGCATGTGATTGTGCCAAGGCTAGCAGTCTCATCACAATCTTGCTTCGGCTTGAATCGGATGTAGAAAGATGCTATGCCGAATACGTGAAAAAAAGGTCGACCATCTCGTGGTCGACCTCTAATTATTCTATTGCGCGGTCAGGATTTGTGTACCTTCAGCCGTGATGGCGATCGTATGCTCGTATTGGGCGGCGAGCTTGCGGTCCAGCGTCCGTGCGGTCCAGTTGTCCGAATCGATTGTCATGTGGTAGGTGCCTTCGGTGATCATTGGCTCGATCGTGAACACCATGCCTTCCTTGATGCGGAGGCCTTTGCCGGGCTTGCCGACATGCATATAGTTCGGCTCCTCGTGCAGATCCCGGCCAATGCCATGCGCGAGAAGGTCGCGCACGACGCCGAAGCCGTTCGATTCGGCATGCCGCTGGATGGCGCTCGTCACGTCGCCCAGCCGATTGCCGGGCTGCGCCTGCGAGATGCCGATGTCAAGGCATTCCTTAGTGACACGCATCAGCTTCTCGGCCGTCGGCGATATGTTCCCGACTGCATAGCTCCAGGCCGAATCGCCGAGCCAGCCGTCGAGCTCTGCGACCGTGTCGATCGTCACGATATCACCCTCCACCAGAGGCTTATCGCTTGGGAAGCCATGCGCGATCACGTCGTTGACAGATGCACAGGTCGCATATTGATAGCCCTTGTAGCCCTTTGTGTAGGGCTTGGCGCCATGCTTCAAGATAATGTCCTCGAAGATGCGCTCAATCTCGTTCGTTGTGATTCCCGGTTTGATGAGCGAGGCGATCGTGCGATGGCATTCGGCCACCACTTGGCATGCCTTGCGGATGGCCTCGATTTCATGTTTGCTTTTTAAAATGACCATGTTTGTATCAGGACTCCTTCGTAATAGCTTGCATCGCGAGCTTGGCGATTCGATCGACGTCCAGCTCGGAAGTGCCCGCATAGTAGTGCAGCCCACAGCAGCCGACCAGCACGGCAAGCATATGGTCGACGCTGTCGTCTTCGCGCTGGGCAATCGATTGGAGCGGAACATACAGCCGTTCCATGAATCGTCTCTTTGTGGGGTGCTGATCCTTCGCAGGCAAACCTGCATAATGTTCCGCGGCCATTTTGTAGACAAGATATGCGCGGGCGTCCGACTGCCACAGCTGGAGCAGTGCCTTGCAATAAGTCAACAGATGCCTATTATCCGGGCTGTCGACGTAGATGTTTGCCCATTCGGTCAGGGCTTGCTCGCATCGCTCGAAGCCGCTGCCCAGCACATCTTCTATTAATAAATGCCGGTTAGGGTAATAATGGTATACCGTGCCGTAACCGAGCTCGGCTTCGCGGGCGACGTCGCGAATATCAAAGCTGCCACCCGTGTGGAAGTAGGTGCGCGCGGCGGCGTCCAGGATCTGTTCCTTGCGCTGCATGCGGATGAGCTCATTTTGTTCTTTGGTACGAGGGCACATTGGTGCGTGAACCTCCTTGTATAGACCTGCAAATTTGTCGATATAAATATAGTAACGCAATGGGCACTTATCCGCAACATTTTTATATTCATAACGTCCATGTACTTATAGTTAAAAACATTCGAGTTTTTTAATTTTTTAGTCATGATAAGGGCACGTCTTTTATTAAACTAATGAGAAGATTAGCGCAACAAAAGAGATTTACAAGCCGTATACTTAGTGAGTCAGCGATATGCGATTAAGAGGAAAGAAAAAATATTCCACTAAAGAATTGTACGAAGAAATGCAGATAAGAGGATATTTGGAGTATTGTAAAGGATAAGGTGTGATGCGGATGACTGATTTTGCAATGATTAAAGAGTTGTTTCATATTACGAAACGAAATGGGTTTAGTCATGGCGAGATACAAATTATTAAAAATAATTTTGGTGAATTAACAGTGTTGAAAAATAACGATAGTTTTGATTTGATCTATGCTTCAAGCGATAGAGAACATTTTGATGAAATGGATCGGGTTCTCTCAAAACTGGCAGTAGAAAAATAATTTGTTGGGATTGTGATGAGGATATGGTTAAAGCAGTGGATTAAACCTCCTAAAACGAAAAAAGTAATCATTTTAGGAGGTTATAATAAATGAAATTCAATCCGATTGTCATGGATAACTGGAGTAGAAAACCCTATTTTGAGCATTATTTAAACAATGTCAGATGCACTTTTAGCATGACGGCAAATATCGACATTTCCCGGCTGCTGAAAGAACTTAAGAGTCGGAGGATAAAGCTGTATCCAGCACTAATCCACATGATAACTACGGTGGTAAACCGCCATAATGAATTTCGCACATGTTTTAATGCAGAAGGGACATTAGGTTATTGGGATCGTTTATCTCCTAGCTTTACAATTTTCCATGATGATGATAAGACCTTTTCAAGCATATGGACGTTGTACAGTGAAGATTTTAATGATTTCTACAGTCGTTATCTTGATGATATGAAAAAGTACGGAAGTGTTAAACAATTTGCCGCTAAAACAAACGAACCACCGGGCACTGTCTCCATTTCCAGCATTCCTTGGGTTAGCTTCACTGGATTTAACCTGAACATCTATAATGAGGGAACCTATTTACTGCCCATCTTTACGATGGGAAAATATTTGCACTATGACGAAAAAATTCTGTTGCCATTATCAGGGCAATTCCACCATGCCGTTTGTGACGGTTACCATGCCGGGATGCTGTATAATGAGCTGCAATTACGTGCAGATGCTTGTATGGAATGGTTACCAAACTATACCGCATTCAGCTAACGGGCAACTTATTTTTTCACTTGCATGTGATGGTGGAAATATTTTGTATAAGAGGTATCCAGTGCCGGTAGCCTTTCCGGGTCAGTTGTGCGGTTGTGAAGCTCTTGTTTTTGGAGCGGCGCATTAAAATCGTTGCGGTAATCGTAACTGACTACAGCGAGCCAAAAGCCCACTAGGTAAAATTTACCTAGTGGGCTTTTTAGGGTTCGATTTTTTAATAATAAAAAATAGTGTTTTATGCAATTTTTTGCTGCGGCAATATATGTTTTTACAACTTCATCTGCTAACATAAGAGAAACATAACGAGAGAGTACATAAAGCACGGGGGCTAACATCTATGAGCTACAATTTATATTTATCAGCATTGCTGATGGCAGCTACCTGCTGCTCGCTAATGCTGTGCTATCTCTCTTGGAAAAGAAGAGAGCTGCCTATTGCAATTAGTTATGGGCTAGGCATGTTGACGGGTTCATTGTACACTTTTGGATATGCTTTTGAAATTGTTAGCACCGATTTAGAGCATATACGCTTCTGGCTTCGTATCGAATATCTAGGCATCCCATTCGGTACTATTCTATGGATTATAATGGTGCTGCAATATACGGGAAGGCAAGCGCTCGTTCGAAAATGGGTAGTAGCGCTGCTGATGATTGTTCCTGCCATTACCTTTGTAGCTCATTATACGAATGATTGGCATCATTTATTTTATAAAAGCATGACTTTAAATTACTCAGAGGGCTTTCCGCTGGTAACGACGGAGAAAGGACCTTTATACAAGCTGCATGTCTACTATTCGTATTCCTTCTTTGTAGTTGGCATGGGTTTAATGGTTGAAATGTTTCTAAAAGCGACATCTCGCATGAAGAAACAAATCGCTTTTATGATCATTGGATCATGGGGGCCTTTTGGATTTACGCTTATTTATTTAAGCAATGTCATTTATATGCCAATTGATATCTCCCCATTTGGTTTTATTTTCTCAGGAATCTTCTACATGTGGGGGATTTATCAATTTAACATGCTTAGACTAGCGCCCTTAGCGCTGCAAAAGGTGTTTGCATCCATGCAGGATGCGGTAATTATATTTGATTTGGAAAATACGTTAACTAGCTTTAACCAATCCAGCAAGCAGGTTATTAAAGGGATAAATAATAAGTGGATCGGTTTGCCGGCAACGCAAGTCTTTTTGCAATATCCATTGCTGTTGGAGAAAATCATGCAAGGGCCTTCTTTGAACAGCAAGGTTCAAATTTCGGGTCAAGCGGATGAACCCTATTATAATGTGCATATGTCCTTGATTAGTGATAAGAACCAGAAGCCTGCCGGCAAAATGTTTTTGTTAAGCGATGTTACGGAAATGGTGCGTTCAGAGGAGCGGCTGCTTGATAATGCCCGTCAGCTAAGCGAATTAAACATGTTCAAGGATCGAATGTTTAGCGTAGTCGCTCATGATATTCGTGATCCACTGGCGGTGCTCATCAATTTAATGGAGCTCATGGAGGACGAGCTGCAAGGCTCCGACGGAGAGCATGAGGAAATCGTCCATGAAATGGGACAGCAAATTGAAAATACTTTTGCACTGGTAGAGAGCTTGTTGGAATGGTTCCGAAGCCAACGCGAAGGCATGGTATTTAACCCAGTGGAGAGAGACATATACCATACCGTACAGGTCTGCATCCGGTTATTGGCGGTTCGCTGCGAGAGCAAAAAAATTCAATTGATATCGGAAATACCGAAGGATACGTTTGTGCTAGCCGACAAAGAAATGCTGGAATTGATTGTCCGAAATTTATTGTCCAATGCCGTTAAGTTTACCAACATCGGCGGCACAATCCGATTAAAAGCAGAACATCATGCCGATAAACTAATTATTTCTGTAAGCGATTCTGGGGACGGCATATCGCCGCAACAGGCCAGCTCACTGCTGCTGGAAGGTTATCCGGTGTCATCAACAGGAACAGCAGGAGAACGGGGCGTCGGTTTGGGACTTACTTTATGCAGGGAATTTGTTCGTTTAAATGGTGGAGACATTTGGTTCGATAGTTCTGAGCAAGGAAGTACCTTTTACTTCTCCGTTCCTACGCCATCTGCACATGCATTCAGACGAAGCAGCTTGGAGGCGAGCGCAGGTTGAAGGTTATCCTTATTGATGACGAGAAGGCGATGCATTTAATAATGAAACGGATGCTTGCGAAGACGTCTGTGGAAGTAGAAATTGCAGGCAGCTTCACGGAGACAGAAACAGCATTTTCTTATCTGATGAATCATGATGTAGACTTGGTGTTTCTGGATATAAGCATGCCGAGGGAAACTGGGCTAGAGCTTGCCGAACGGTTAAGAGAGGTTGGAAGAGAAATAAAGATCGTGTTCCTGACCTCACACAAAGAATATGCTTTGCCTGCCTTTGATGTTTATGCCTTCGACTATATCGTAAAGCCGGTTGTGCTGGAAAGACTTCAAAAAACGCTGCAAAGAGCGTTTGCTGAGTTGCGTAAAGAGCACTTGCGGCAAGGGGAGTGGGCGGCGCCTTTAAATGAGACGAGGTTTAACTGCTTAGGTGTTATAGATATTCAAAGCACGCAGGGGATAAGGGCGAAATGGAAATCAAGCAAAAGCGCGGAACTGTTTGGCTATTTGCTTATGCATAAAGGAAGGCTGATATCCAGAGCAAGGCTGATCGAAGAGCTGTTTGGCGACATGCCGCAAAAGAATGCTGAGGTTTACTTGAATACGACCGTCTATCAGCTGCGGAAGGTATTAGATCCATTTGGCCTGAGAGAGAATCTACATTCTGACAGTAACCACTACGCCCTTAGTCTGAGTGAGGTGAGTGTAGACCTTGTAGGCTTTGAAGAAGGCTGTAGAAAAATGTCAGTCGTGGATGAGACGAATCTGGAAGAGGCGATTGCACTAGAGCAGCTGTACGCAGGGGACTTATTTGGGGATCACGCTTTTGCATGGGCTTGGAACGAGATTGAGCGTCTTTCGTTGCTGTACACCTCCTTTACCCAGCGATTATGTATGGCTTTGTTAAATAAAAGCGAGACGAATGCTGCCATTAGGTTGTTAATGAAGCTCGTGTCGCGCAATGAACTAGACGAACAATCCTTTTTGCTGCTTATGAAAGCTTTGGCTTTGCAAGAGAACAAGGAAGCGTTGACCCGGCAATATAGGCAATACGAAGACACGCTGCGTAGAGAGATCGGTATAAAACCCTCCCGCGAGGCTGCTGATTTATATTTCAGTCTGCTGTCCGAGCTGGATAAATAAGAATGAGTAGATATGAAAGGCTCCTAAAATAATAGGGGCTTTTTTTGCTTTTGTCGAAGTTTGTCATTTTGCCGTCATTGGGCTTGGATATAATGGATCTAACTATAGAGATGAGGAGATAAGTTAACATGAAACGATTTTCAATACGCAATTTATTTTTAGTTTCGGTTTTAATTCTGAGTCTGTTAAGTGGATGTGTGTTCAAAATAAACCAAGTCACCATTTATTTTGACTCGGAAAGGTTAAGTGAGGCAGAGTATGCATACATCAGATATTCGAATAGCGATGTCGTTCAGGCACCCAACCTATTGCCGGGCCAAAACAGCGTTACTGTTCCTACGAATAGCACGCAATCCATTGTAGGTGGATACGTAAGCGACGGTGTAGTGAGCTGGGTTCCAAACATGATTTATGGATTAGGTAATGTTACTGTCAGTCGTATTTCGGCAAGTAAACCCAAGCTTCCTGTAGGCTATGTCAAGTTAAAAGAAATGGCTCAGAGTCAACCCGGGTATATAAACGTAACCTTTGCTGTTTATGATACCGATGGCAAGCCTGTGGATGATCGCACGGAAATTTTTGCACATTCCGCAGATACAGCTTTAACCTTCTATAACATAGACCCAAGCGACAAGGATAATGGTACTATTTATACGAGGACGAATACGGTAGACGAGGGTTACTCGTGGTATACCGTTAACGGATTGGTCACTTTCCAAATTAAATCCGACATTAGTGAAATTTATAATGTTCCTCTTTCTTTATACTCAGGTTCTCAATTCATAACGAATGATCCTTTTAACAATGAATCTACACCTGTGGAAGCAATCAATGTAGGCAGCGTGGGGGATGCTTCTTCCTTACTTATTGGCGATACTTTGGCTATGCGCGCGGATATATTGCCAGTAGACGCCTCTTACAAAAAGTTAAAATGGTCCGTTGAGAACGGAACAGGCTCAGCGACAATCAGCAAAAGCGGTGTATTGACGGGTATTTCGGCAGGTACGGTTACCGTTAAAGCTACGGCTGCTGACGGCAGCGCCGTTTATGGAACAAAAACGATTAAAATTCATGGACCTATCATACCTGTTCAAAACATATCTGTAACAGCGGAAGATGAGGTTTCTACAATCGAATCAGGCAAGACACTTCAAATGTATGCTGTTGTAGCCCCTAGCGACGCAACATACCGACAGGTTGCTTGGTCTGTTATTGATGGGACGGGTACAGCTGTAATTGACGAAGAAACGGGAGAGCTTACTGCAGGCAATCCAGGTACAGTAACGGTCCAAGCAACAGCTACCGATGAAAGCGAAGTTGTTGGCAGCACGATTCTTACGATAACAGCCGCCCAAGTCCCTGTATCCTCGATTACGTTAACAGGGGATTCCAGCTTGCTAGTTGGCCAGACGTTAACCGTTGACGCGACCGTTGCTCCTGAAAATGCAACGGACAAATCGATCGAGTGGTCTGTTGAAAACGGAACAGGCAGTGCGACAATCAGTACAAGCGGTGAATTGACCGGAACTTCAGCAGGTGCGGTAATCGTTATAGCAACGGCTATTGACGGCAGCGCTGTTTTTGGAACCAAAACGATCGAAATTAAGGAGCCCACCATACCTGTTCAAACGATTACCGTAACGGCGGATGGTGAAGTTACTACAATCGAATCAGGTAAGAAGCTGCAAATGAATGCTGTGGCAGCTCCTAGCAACGCAACAAACAAAGCGGTCACTTGGTCCGTAATAGATGGAACAGGTACGGCTGTGATTGATAAAACAACGGGAGAGCTTTCTGCGGGCAATCAAGGTACAGTAACGGTCCAAGCAACGGCTACCGATGAAAGCGAAGTTGTTGGCAGTACGATTCTTACGATTACGGCTGTCCAAGTCCCTGTTACCTCGATTACGTTGACAAGTGATTCCAGCGTGTTGGTTGGCCAGACGTTAACCGTTGACGCGAGAGTTGCACCTGCAAATGCAACAGACAAATCAATCGAGTGGTCTGTTGAAAACGGAACAGGCACAGCAACAATCAGCAAAAGCGGAGTATTGACGGGTGTTTCAGCAGGAACGGTTACCGTTAAAGCAACGGCTGCTGACGGCAGTGCCGTTTATGGAACAAAAATAGTTGAGGTTAAAGTAAGCTCTGGCGGCGGTGGAGATCATGGCAATCCGACACCTACTCCAGCGCCAACAACAAAGCCTGAAAAAACACCTGAACCAAAACCGACAGCAACGACTAAAGTGAAATTTGATCAAAATGTGATTCAAGTGGAAAAAGTGATATCCAGCTTAAACAAAAAAGTAGAGGAAGCGAAAGCTAATCCTACTGATGTGGAGTTCAAAGATACAAAATCTCACTGGGCTGGTTCCACCGTTCATATTTTCGTGAAATTGGGGATTGTAAACGGATATGAGGATGGTTCCTTCCATCCTAACGCAAGTATTACCCGCGCCGAATTTGCTACCATTATTGCAAAGGTATTTGACCTCTCTGCGACGGTTGATAAAAATAAGCTAAGCGACGTTTCCGACCACTGGGCTTCAGCATCAATTGCTGCTTTAACTGAAAGCGGCATTATCTCAGGGTACGAAGATGGCACATTTAAACCAAACAAAGAAATCAGCCGTGCCGAAATCATTTCCATTATTTCTAAAATCATTGATCTTAAAGCTGTAAACACAGCTTCAGCGCCTGCTTTCACAGATATTGATGGAGCTTGGAACAAAGAGCAAATCAAGCAAGCAGCAGCGGCAGGAATTATTAACGGAGCGGGTAATGGACAATTTGCGCCAAACAAACCATCATCTCGCGCTGAAGCGTTAACGATTATTTTACACACGCTTCAAACCAATGCGGACCTAAAAGCAATATTGGAAGCTTTAAAATAATAAATGCATAGTGCTTTCATGCAAAAAGCCTGCCGTATGGCCAATGTCATTAAGTTAAGGTGTAAGTTCAATAGAATGCAAAAGAGCAGGTTATCAAAAAGATAGCCTGCTCTTTTTTTGCCCAAATGAGGAAAAAGAACTTGACAGGCGATTGTAAGTGTGTGGCGAAGCCCCTTGAAAAAACGA
>NZ_JBFREL010000057.1:0-10453 GCF_052114265.1 Paenibacillus sp. MCAF9 | reverse complement strand
TGTTATCCCAGTCTTACAGGCAGGTTACCCACGTGTTACTCACCCGTCCGCCGCTAACCGGCGTTTTCCGAAGAAAACGCTAGTCCGCTCGACTTGCATGTATTAGGCACGCCGCCAGCGTTCGTCCTGAGCCAGGATCAAACTCTCCATGTTGGTGTTTGACTTGCTCATAACTTTTTTATCGCTTTTCTCACGATTCGTTAGAATCGTAAGGGCAGTTATTACTCGTTGTTCAGTTTTCAAAGAGCAAACTTTTCTATCGATTGTCTTGCTTGTTTTTCTTGTCGTCCGCGTGTTTCTCTCGGCCGGAATTAGAATATATCATGCCCCCCTCCAATTGGTCAAGCATTTATTTAAAAAAACTTTAAAAAGTATGTTTTCACTCGATTTTCGGTAAAATATAACCAATTACTTTCAAATAAACTTAACAAATTCCAACTTTATAAACACTTCGTAATTATAATAGAATAATAATATGATTATTCAGCCATTTATCCAATTTTAGAGCGAGTTCACAAGAGGGAGCAATAAAAATGACATTATCAGAAATCGAACGTATTCAAGCTCTGCTTCCACAATGGGTTGAATCAAGCCGTGAACAATGCAGCGGCGGCAAAGTTGCCTCCTATATACCCGAGCTGTCGAAATCACCGATTGGGGCATTAGGAATTCACCTTATTGATTCAAACGGCCTTTCTATATCTGAAGGCGATACAGATCTCTCTTTTACGATGCAAAGTATTTCTAAAGTATTCACGCTCATTTTAGCGCTAATGGATAACGGAGAAGATGTCGTTTTTGACAAGGTTGGCATGGAGCCTACTGGAGACAACTTTAATTCAATGCTAAAGCTTGAGCTCGTACAGCCGGGCATTCCTTTTAATCCACTAATAAATGCTGGAGCCATTGCGATCTCTTCTTTAATTGCTGGCAAAGATCCTGCTGAAAAATCTGCACGAGTGTTAGACTTCCTTCGCCTTCTTTCTAATAATAGCTCACTTGACTACGATATGGACGTCTATCGTTCTGAAGCCGATACAGCGAACCTTAATCGTTCAATGGCATATTTTCTCAAAGATAACGGTGTTCTGCAAGGATCAGTTGAAGATGTTCTTGAAGTTTATTTCCGGCACTGCTCCATCAGTGTAACCTGTGCAGATTTGGCTCAAATGGCTTTGGTGCTGGCGCATAACGGCAAAAATCCTACAACCGGAGAACAGCTTATTCCTCGCCGCTTCGTTCAAATAGCCAAAACCTTTATGATAACTTGCGGCATGTACAATGCCTCTGGGGAGTTTGCGATTCATGTCGGGTTGCCAGCCAAGAGCGGCGTATCCGGTGGTATTTTAACGCTGGTGCCTGGCCGTTACGGTATCGGATTAGTTGGTCCATCGCTGAACCGAAAAGGAAACAGCATTGCTGGTGTTGCTCTTCTTGAGTCATTATCGAAAGAGTTTGAATGGAGCTTGTTCTAATATACTGCTTTGCTTGAAAACAAAAAGGATGACCGCTTGCGATAAACTCGCTGGGTCATCCTTTTTTTACTGCTTGTATTACGACTGTGGATCAATTAGCTTCACATTTTTGTTCAATATGAAAAACTGCTCCGCCTTCTCACGGTGATCTTCCGTTATTTGGCCACTAAGGGACCTGTAAGCGATGAACACGGCTGTTGCATCATCAACAAAACCTGCTACAGGTATAAAATCCGGAATAAGATCAAGCGGCAAAATCCAATAGGCTAAAGCTCCAATAGCTGTGACCTTAGCAGATAGCGGCGTCTTGGGATCAGCCGAGCAATAATAAAGCGTGACTACTTCTTTAGCGAACGGCACCTTAGCTGCATGACGCTTCACTTTTGCCCAAAACCCTTCCTCTACATACTTCGTTTGCTTCTCATGGTCACCTAATTTGCTAATGTACTTTTCTATATCAACTTCCTCAGGCGGATTGATTTGTTTATGATCCAAGGTCCTTTGAAGCCCTTCTTCTGCATCTTTAAGATCCGCATCATCAATCAGTATCGTACCGCAAGAGGAGCATTCCACAACCATTTGCCTGTTCGCGTCGACATCATTTTGGTTTCCACATTTGGGGCACAGGGTAATAGTCATACATCCCACCTCCTTGATATAACTAATAATACTCTCCATCCCCTAAAATAGTTGCAATAAGGTTTGCGTATATCAGTAATAGTGTGCCATGCAGATGTTTAATCTGATTCACTCAGCATGCCATTATTAAGCTGCCCATTAACAAGCGAGCTGTAAAAGCCTTTTTGCATAAGGAGCTGTGAATGTGATCCTTTCTCCAAAATGGCACCGTCACGCAGCACTACAATCTGATCCGCTTGTTGAATGGTGTTCAGACGATGGGCAATGACAAAGCTCGTTCTCCCTTTCATAAGCCGCTGCAGCGCTTCCTGGATTTTTATTTCAGTGACCGTATCGATACTGCTTGTCGCTTCATCTAATACAAGGATTGAAGGATCTGCTAGAATCGCTCTGGCAATGGCAAGCAGCTGCTTCTGTCCTTGGCTAATTCCACTGCCGTCTGATTTGAGTACGGTTCCATAGCCGTCCTTCAGACGAGAAATAAAGGAATGTGCGTTTGCGAGTTTTGCAGCCTGTTGGACTTCTAAATCCGTTGCATCCAGCTTGCCGTAACGGATATTTTCATAGATGGTCCCCTCGAACAGAAATGGGTCCTGCAGTACAAACGCCATATGCGAGCGCAAATTTTCACGTTTGAGCGTTCGTGTATCGTACCCATCAATCAAGATGCTGCCCGAGCTAGGATCATAGAATCGGCACAAAAGCTGGATGAGTGTTGTTTTACCCGCTCCGGTTGGACCTACTAGAGCGATCGTCTCCCCTGGCGTAGCTTCAAAGCTTACCTCGCTTATCGTAGCTGTCCTTCCTTCATAAGCAAATGTTACTTTATCAAAAACGACTTTTCCGCTTACTTTTGCAAGTTCGCGAGCTGCTCCTTCATCTTTTCGTTCCTCGTCTTCGCTTAGCACATCAAATACACGTTCAGCACCAGCGACAGCAGATAATAGCGTATTCCACTGGTTAGCAAGGTCATTAAGCGGTCTTGTGAACTGCCTGGAATATTCCACAAATATAATAATTGTACCTACTGTTATTTGATCATTTAAAACAAATATCGCACCTATTCCTGCAATGATAGTGAAGCTTAAGTTGTTTAACGCGTTCATCAGCTTCGGAATGAAACCAGAAATCGTCTGCGCCCAGAAGCCAGAAACTCGAATACGCTCGTTGCGCTCCTTGAAGGCGGAGATGACTGTTTTTTCCTGAGAAAAGGCCTTCACTATGCGTTGTCCTGACAATGTTTCTTCTATATAACCATTTAAGTCGCCAAGATTGCGCTGCTGAGCTTTGAACAGTCGGCCGGTTTGTTTTGTGATCCATTTCATCCCCAGCACCATAAGCGGCACAACGAGGAAGGTTAATAGAGTCAAAAGCGGACTAAGGGACAACATAACGCTTACGGTTCCAACAAGAAGAAGGATACTTGAAAACACCTGAATCACAGAGCTATTTAAAGATGAGCTTACGTTTTCTATGTCATTCGTAACGCGGCTCATGAGTTCTCCATGCTGACGCTTGCTGAAAAAAGGAATCGGCAGCCTGTGCAAATGATCAAACAATTCGACCCGCATGCGATAGACCGTTTTTTGCGAAATGGTTATCATCCAAATACTTTGGAGCCACATCGTGATCGAGTGCAGCGCATAAACGAGAGCCATCAATAGTAGAAAAACAATAATTCCGCTATCTCTATTCATCAAAAAGCGATCGATTGCGGTACCTGCCATATAGGGTCCCAGCAATGAGAACGCAGAGCTTAATATAACCATTACGATGACAGCTGCAAGTCTGCCCTTATAGAGGATTAGGTAACTCCACATTTGCTTCAGTGTTTGACTCATATTTTGCGCGCGTGGTTTACGTTTACCTTTGCCTGCTGCAGTGGATTCGACCGCTTCCCCAGATCTTTGGTACTGAAAAGGCTCCTTTAATTGTCTAAGCACGGGACACACCTTCCTTCCCGAACTGTGACTCGTATATTTTCTGATACAAACTGGATTCACGGATCAACTGCTCATGCTTGCCTTGTGCCAGCAATTGGCCTTCATCAAGCAGAAGGATCGAATCCGCAGCTACGGTTGAGCTTATTTTTTGCGTGATGAGAAATGTCGTGCAGCTCATATTTTTAAGTGCTTGCAGAAGAGCAGCCTCGGTCTGTACATCGAGTGCGCTTGTGCTGTCATCAAGCAGCAGCACAACTGGCTTTCTAACTAATGCCCTCGCAATCGTTAGACGCTGCTTCTGCCCTCCCGAGAGATTAACTCCTTTTTGACCCACTATCGTATCGTATTGTTCCGGCAGCTTCATAATAGTGTCATGGATTTGAGCTAGTTTGGCAGCCTCTATGATTTCTTCGATGCTGGCATTCTCCTTGCCCCAGCGAATATTATCCGCCACCGTGCCTGTAAACAGCATGATTTCTTGCGGAACATACCCAATCTGCTTGCGAAGCTGCTCAAGCTTCATTAAGCGATTGTCTTTGCCATCCACGCGAATCACGCCCGTCTGCACATCGTACAGTCTAGGAATCAGTTGAATGAGCGATGTTTTGCCAGAACCGGTCGCACCCATAATGGCAATTGTCTCACCCGGTAATACCGAGAAGGATATATCTCGCAATACATGCAGATCGGAATCCGGATATTCAAAAGATACGTTCTCGAAGGAAACGTAGCCATCGCGAAGCTTCACCGCTTCATCGCTGTCAACTGTATCTGTTAAGTCGATGTCCGTTAGCACAACTTCTTCAATTCTTTGAGCTGATGCGCGCGCTCTCGAGAAGTTGACCACGATCATGGACATGATGGATAAAGCACCAATCGTCCTCATCGCATAGTTGACAATGGCAACCACCTCACCAACGGATGCTCCATTCCGATCGAGCTCGATTCTTCCAAACCACAGCACGGCTATAACAATCGCATTCATAAATAACAGCACGATAGGCATCGTAACTTCCGTTAAACGAAGAGCGGATACGGTACGATCCATCAGCTGCTCGCTGGAAAATGCAAAACGCTTCGATTCATGCTTCATCCGAACGAATACACGCACGATTCTCATGCCGATTAAATTTTGCTGCATCACGCTATTCACTTGATCCAGCTGCTTCTGAACAGAACGAAAAAGCTTTTCTCCCTTTTTAAGCACCCAAAGCAGAAAAACACCAAGAAACGGAATGACCGCAGCAAGCCAAATCGCCAGCTTAGGCTGAACGATAAAGGCCATTACGATACTTCCAATTACGAGCAATGGGGCGCGAAGCATAATACGCAGTCCCATGAACACTGTATTTTGCAGCTGTGAAACGTCATTCGTTAATCTAGTAATAAGCGATGATTCCGGAAAACGATTAAAATTGGCAAATGAGAACGATTGCACTTTTTCATAAAGCCGCTCTCTTAAATCAAATCCGAAGCTCTGACTTACGTGTGAAGCATAGAAAGAGCTAAGTATCCCTACAATGAAAGCGATAACAGAGCAACCAATTAGAAAGCCGCCCCATTGCAGCACAACCGATAAATTATTATTATCAATACCATCATCAATGATTTTTGAAATAATATACGGTTGAAGCAGCTCCACTACGAGCTCCACCAACATAAGCAGCAGAGCAACGTAAGCAGCAAAACGATATTTTTTGAGAAAAGTGAACATAGTCAGCATCTTTGTTCCTCCGAGTAATAATGGCTTAGATTAGCTATCCTACTCATTATATCTTTTTGAACAGAAAATGGTATGCACGATTATAAACCCGGGGCAGTCTGAAGGAGGGGGTGCGCCTGCTTAAGGCAGTCAAGCTGCCTTAAACACTGCGAGCATCTTCATAGAACACTCGAAACATAATATCGTGATTATAGTTGCCAAAACCCTTGCCATATAAGGTTAACCCGCCTACGTTAACGGCATCTTCCTTCACGCCAATGCGGAATGTCCAGAAATTTCGCTCCAACCCAATTTCACCGATACTAGTTGATGACATATGCTGTCCATCAATTAGCGTCCCATCCTCTTGAATGCGTATCACCTTGAGCAGTCCGTATTGATTGACCCGATCTCCCCACCAAGCCGGTGAGAAACGTCCTCTTACATCTCCATAATCACCAGGGCTCGTCCACATGCCGATATCCATTCCATTAAGGGAAAAATTAATGTCAGATGGCCAGTTATCGTTTACGCCTGGCGCTTCTGAGCCAAGCTCCAGTGTAATTTCAAGTGCTACAGGCCGTTGTCCCGCTAGCAAATAATTCGGCACCTTGTATTCCACATAGCCTTTGCCGAACCAAAGAATGCCTGCATTCATTCGCTCCGGCTCCAAGAAGAAACGCGGATCATCAAATTGCCCAATTAGCTTCTCCGTTGTAGCAATTCCGCAAGTCGGAAACACTTCAAATTCTGTAAAATGTCCAACAGGCACGCTAACATCATGCACCTTCTTCACATCAAGCGCCTTAGGAGGCAGTTCAATCGTTATGGTACGTTCAGCAAGCGAGCAAATTTTATGTGTGCCGCCATGTTTACGAACCATCTTCGTCTCTACAATGCCAGCCTTCTCCAGCTTCCGAATATGCATCGTTACAATCGCGCTGCTTAGACCGATAGCTTCAGCAAGCTCCTTTACGTTCATCATATTTGTTGCAAGCAAATTAATAATGGAGAGCCTGACAGGACTAGCCAATGCCTCATATAAGGGCAGCCAAGTTTCATCCGTATTCGCATTTATCATCCCGATCTCCTCCTCTCTCTATATTATAATAATAGAAGGGCATCCCAAAAGCCGCAATCGCGGCTTCCGGATCCCCTTGTTGATTCCATTATAGTTTAATACGAATAACGTTCCACGATGCTTTGCTAAGCGTCGCGGCAATTTTCCCGCCGTCTGCAAGCGCAGCATTACCTGCTGTGTGAGGTGTTACGCGATTAGGTGCGTCTGCCGTGTTCGTCATTTTCAAATCATCAGACTCAAGCACGATATGCTCAATTAGTTGAAAAGCACCGAAGCTGCGCAAATCGATTTCGAATGGAAGCGATTCTTCCGTGTTGCGGTTAACCGCAAAAATCGTTACTTCCTCTTTCTCTTCATTATGAACGGCTACAGTCTCCAAGTATGGCACGTCTGTAAAATCCTTTGTATCATGCTTCGGCGATTTCACTAGCGGTACCAGCACTGTGCCACGACCGAAAATGCTTGCGTGCATGTATGGATAATAAATCGTTTGCTTCCATGCAGGTCCGCCATTTTGCGTCATGATTGGTGCGATCACGTTAACCAGCTGTGCGATACAAGCCATCTTTACACGATCTGCACGTTTAAGCATACTGATCAGCATGCAGCCAACAACAAGTGCATCTTCATGATTATACACGTCCTCAAGCTGTGGCGGAGCAATTTGCCAAGGATCAAGCTTGCGGTCTTGTGCATTCGAATGATACCACACATTCCACTCGTCAAAGGAAAGGTTGATTTGCTTCTTTCCACGTTTTTTTGCTTGCACATAATCACAGGTTGAAATGACTGTATTAATGTAGGAATCCATGCTCATAGACTGTGCAAGGAAGTTTTTCGTGTCGTTATGAGGGTTCCCATAATATTGATGAATCGACACATAATCAATCGTATCATAAGCAAGATCAAGTACGGTAGCTTCCCATTCAGGGAACGTCGGCATTCCGATATGCGAGCTTCCACATGCGACTAGCTCAATTGTCGGATCAACCCATCGCATCGCTTTTCCTGCTTCGTTAGCAATGCGACCATATTCTACAGAAGTTTTGTGTCCGATTTGCCAAGGTCCATCCATTTCATTGCCGAGACACCATGTCTTTACATTATGGGGATCTTTATAACCATGCTGGATGCGAAGATCGCTCCAATATGATCCTGACTTATGGTTGGAGTATTCAATCAAGTTGCGTGCATCATCAATGCCGCGAGTGCCAAGATTGACGGCCATCATAGCGTCTGTATTCACCTTTTTGCACCAGTCCATAAATTCATTAAAGCCGATCCAGTTGGGCTCAACCGTTCGCCATGCAAGCTCAAGCCTCTTCGGACGCTGATCTACCGGACCAACACCATCCTCCCAGTTGTAACCGGATACAAAATTACCGCCAGGATAACGGACGATAGGCACATCAAGTCCCTTTACAAGCTCAAGAACATCGGAGCGAAAACCCTGCTCATCTGCTTGCGGATGATCCGCCTCATAAATGCCGCCATAAACCGCACGCCCAAGATGTTCTATGAATGATCCATATATACGTTTATCCACTTCCCCAACTTGAAAATCCTTATCCACTATCATTGTCGCTTTGTTTGTCATAATCATCCACCTCAATTAAATTAATAATTTCATTAATTAGTTAGTTAAGAGTTAATAGTGATTTATACTACTATTTAACTACACGTTCGTAATTAATTCAAGTATTAATTTTATATATGATGAATTTATATTTATATTAATTCATAGGAATAGAGGACCGATTCTTTATTCGATACAAGGTAAAGGTTTACGAAGTCATAAATTTATAGTTCAATTTGCCTAGTTATTATCAATTGTTTCTTGAGTTAGTCCTCTTTTTAGACTACTATGGGACTATAAGGTAATTCCTTTGTTTCAACACTACGGCAGGAGTTGAGAGCATGAGCAGTACTATACGCTCACTAGAAGATGCAGCCGACCATATTATTGACACCTTGAAGCACTTTCTACAGGTTGACACTTTATTGATAGCTACAATTGATCATAATGGAAGCAGAATCATAAGAGCGCTCAACCGTCATGAAAATGAAGGAACCAATAGCTTACCGTTACATTTGCTGCAAAGTTGTTGCAATCTTGTTTTAGAGCAGGATTGTTCCATTCTTAACATCACCAATACACTTGATGATCCGCGTACAGCCTCTTTACCTATTACCCAGCAACTTGGAGCACAAGCTTTGGTCGGAATCGCTGTAAGAACAGCTGACCAGACAGCAGTTGGTACCCTATGCGCCATAAATAAAGAACCGATTCATCTAGATGAAAGGCAGCTCGGATTTCTCCATTCGATGGCCGCTTTTTTCGGATATATATTGGATTTAGAAAACGCAAGTGTTACGGACAGCTTGACCGGTCTTTACAATCGACGTTATTTATCTCATTTGGATCATGCTGGCTCGGACAAGCAGTTTAGTGTGATGTTCATCGACATCGATGATTTTAAAGAGGTTAATGATTCGTTCGGTCATGACTTTGGTGATTTGCTGCTGCTTCAAATTTCCAAGAGACTGAAACAAGACGTCAGAAAAACCGACATCCTCGTTAGATACGGCGGAGACGAATTCGTTATTTGCTTTCAGCATTTGGTGGACAACCATGATATCGATTTTGTAGCCAGTAAAATAAAAAAATCGATTGACGAGCCATTCACAATCAATGGTCATATCATTCATATTTCCGCTAGCATAGGCATTAGTTCAACGCACGGCACAGCTAGCACGCTAAAAGAATTGATAAGCAACGCTGACCTAGCGATGTACGACAATAAGCAAAATGAAAAAAAACTTTGAGATCGTCTGTTTTCTATTTGAGTTTTAACTCGAAGTGGCAGACGCCCAAGGTTTTTTCTTTTTTGATCGCCGCGCATACGCTGAGTCCATCCTGCACACTTCGTCATAACCTTGACCACCCGCTCATACACATGGTATGAATCGTATTTTCGCATGCGGAGGGATGACGGATGAGACAGGATGAAATTCGTGCACTGGAGCGATCCATTGATGAAATAACAGAAATAGCTACCGGCTTTGGATTAGACTTTTATCAAATGCGCTATGAGATTTGCCCGGCAGAAATTATTTATACCTTTGGCGCGTATGGCATGCCAACAAGGTTTAGCCACTGGAGCTTTGGAAAAACGTTCAACAAAATGAAGCTCCAATACGACTTCGGCTTAAGCAAAATTTATGAGCTCGTCATTAACTCCAACCCCTGCTATGCGTTTCTTCTAGAGGGCAATTCTCTAATTCAAAATAAACTCATCGTCGCCCATGTGCTCGCTCACTGTGATTTTTTCAAAAACAACGCTCGCTTTGGTGTAACCAACCGCAATATGGTTGAGAGCATGTCTGCTACAGCGGATCGTATTCATCAATATGAAATGGATCATGGCACAGAAGCAGTCGAGAAGTTTATTGATGCAATACTCGCCATTCAAGAGCATGTCGATCCGACGCTCATTAAGCCTTATCAATTAGATAAGAAACGTTATATCGAAATGGTGCAAAAGGACAGCGAGCGCTCGGAGTGGAACATCCCTTCCTCCTCTTATGATGACTTGTGGAATCTGGACCCGGA
>NZ_JBFREL010000056.1:0-12047 GCF_052114265.1 Paenibacillus sp. MCAF9 | reverse complement strand
ACAGCGACAACTGGAACGCTTGCCACAAATGCAACAACAGCAACGGTAACAGGCTTATCGGCAGCGACAGGTTATGATTTCCGCCTAGTTGTAACAGGCGGAGCAAATGCTGGCGACTCTAACGTAGTAACGGTGACGACAAACCCGATCGCACTTACAGACTTCGCGAGTGCAAGCAAAACGGGAACAAGCGCAACGTTCACTTGGAGCGCAGCAACGGGCGCAACAAACATTAAAGTTGAGCAATCACCAACAGATGCAAATACGTGGACAACAGCGACAACTGGAACACTTGCGACAAATGCAACAACAGCAACGGTAACAGGTTTGTCCGCCGCAACGGGATATGACTTCCGTCTAGTTGTAACAGGTGGAGCGAATGCTGGCGACTCGAACGTAGTAACGGTAACAACTTATTCAATTGAACCTTCACAGCCAAATCCGCCAAAAACGGACGAAACCGATGTTGAAGTGCTGGTGAACGGTAAAATTGAATACGCAGGTAAAGCGACTACAGAAATTGTGAATAACCAAAAGGTCACAACCATTATCGTGGATCCGAATAAGCTTAAGAACAGATTGGAGTCTGAGGATCAGCATGCTGTCATTACGATTCCGTTAAAAGGCAGCTCAGATGTTTATGCTTCACAGATAAATGGGCAAATCATTTCTGATTTGGAACAGAAGCAAGCTACATTAGTCCTTCAACATGATCAATTTACGTATACAATACCTGCTTCACAGATCAGCATTGATGCACTGACTAAGCTTTTTGGAAAAAAATTAAATCTTCAAGACCTCAAGCTCGAGATAGAGATTGCCAAGCCATTAGCAGATACCATAAAAATGGTGGAAAGTGCAGCAGTTAAAGGCCAGTTTGAGATGGTTGTTCCACCGCTTAATTTTACAGTGCGAGCTTCGTATGATGGAAAAACGATTGAAGTTTCTAAATTCGATGCGTATGTAGAAAGAATGATAGCTATTCCAAATGGCATTGATTCTAACCGAATAACGACAGGGATCGTGGTCGAACCAAATGGATCAGTTCGTCATGTTCCAACTAAACTTGTCGTTAAGAATGACAAGTATTATGCCGTAGTGAACAGCTTAACGAACAGCACGTACACCATTGTCTGGCATCCACTTGCATTTAAGGATGTAGAGCGGCATTGGGCAAAAGAAGCTGTGAATGATATGGGTTCACGAATGGTAATAACAGGTGTCGGCAATGAAATGTTTAATCCAAATAAATCGATTACTCGTGCGGAGTTTGCTGCTATTATCGTTCGGGGATTAGGTTTGAAATTGGAGACAAGTTCATCGTCATTCTCGGATGTGAACAAAAATGAATGGTATAGCAGCTATATTCAAACCGCATTTTCAAATGGTCTTATTAATGGATATGAAGATGGAACCTTCCGTCCTATGAACAAAATAACGAGAGAGCAAGCCATGGCGATCATTGCAAAAGCAATGAAAATCACCGGCTTGAAACCTAGTCTTGCAGCAAGTGAAGCTGGAGAATTGCTGCTTCCTTATAAAGATGCGAATGCCGCATCCGAGTGGGCGAAGAGCAGCATCCTCGATTGCTTGCAAGTGGAGATCTTTTCAGGCAGAAGCAGCACTGTGCTTGCTCCAAAAAATGAAATCACGAGAGCAGAAGTGGCTGTGATCATCCAAAGACTTCTTAAAAAATCTAATTTGATTTAAAAGACTAAATACTAAAGGGTTATCTTACAAAGGTGAATACACCAATGTGAGATAACCCTTTTTTAAATTATTTTCATATAGCTGAATCCATAAACAGAGCCGAGCGCCATTATAATGGTCCATACGGCAAGGCTGACTGCCATCCATTGAATGACGCGTTTTCGCGAGGAGCCTAATGACAAAGCTAATAAAGCCGCGATGTCGGTGCCCACAATAAGGGGAGCCAGCAGGGCAAGTCCGGGAAGGCCGTAACGCTCCCAAATTCGCCTTGCTCGAGTCTCCTTTTTTGATATTGTGGTAATGCCCTTTTTCAATTTCCGATTCGTATTCCACTTCGAAAATTGTTTGAAAAACAGGCCCAGAAGCAGTACCAAAAGAAAGTTGCCTGCAAAGCCGATAATGGCTACTGCTACTGGCGATAATCCTGCTACGATGCCAAGCGGTACGACTAGAAATACATCCAACCACGGCGCTGCTGCGAGTAAAAATAAAACAATATATGGCCATATCCCATCCGTTTGCTGAATCCATTCAATCATAATGTTCCTCCAGTTATTATTTAATTAGCTGAGGAAATGGTTTCGCCTTGAGTCGGCTTCATCGCATTTTCCCAAGTCACATTGATGGATCGAGAAGTGAATAGATCGGGTCCGTCTGATAGCTGAAAATGCAAATGGGGCTCACTGCTGTTGCCTGAATTGCCGGTCAGACCGATGACGTCGCCTTTTTTGACCTTGTCTCCTGGCTTAACTGTTGCAGAGCCTTTCCTCAGATGTGCCAGATGGCTGTATTCTCCACCGTGATCAATGACGACATTATTCCCAGCAGGTTGATTCGGATTCATTACCCCAACAGGCGCATTATCTATAATATCATTCACTACCGATATGACTGTACCGTCCGCTGGAGCAATGATTTCTTTCTCGAAGGCATAATAGCTTTCATTTTTGAGCGGGTCACCTTTATAGGAAAAATGATCCTTTGTTTGGATAAAATCATAGGCGTACCGCTGAATCTCTAGTTCATAATGATAATTCACAAGAACATTCTCACCGCCCCAAAATACAAACCAGTCGCCTTCAAAAGGTAAAGCATATTTATTTTTGCTCAGCTTCGAATCGGTTTCAGGTGAGGAAGTTAGTTCCTGAACTTGAATTGATGTAATGACTCCGTCAGAATCAAACATTCCAAGAAGCCCCTTATTCCCCTCGTCACTCACCCATATGCGCCGGTCGTAACCATTAAGCTGTATAGTAGAGGATTTCTCGAAGCTATGGATACCATTCGTAAACTCCTCACCCGTCTTTTCAAAATCTGCTTCGCTTACCGCATCTTTTAAAGGCTGATTAAAACGGGCATAAATTTCCTTATACTTGCCGTCCAGCAGTGCCTTTGGCAGGTCGTCTGGCCTAAGTAATTGGTTCGTCGTCTCAGTGGGGTTCATTGTTTGCACAGCTCCTGTGTTGGTGGTCACTGCTGAATTTCCTCCGCTGCAAGCGGCTAGAAGTATAGCTAGTGAACCTGCGGCTAATGCCGATTTTGCAGTCATTGCTGTACCATATATATATTTCGTTGCTCCTTTTTTCATTTTCATCGCCTCCCGATAGTACCATTGTAGCAGCAGAGTCTTAGCTCTTATGAAACCCATCATTAACGCACTCTTAACTTTAAGAAGGGTGAATGGAGACGAATTAAGCTTCCCTTAAGATTAGAATGATTTAAAGTGAAAAAAATCATGCTATGATGATATAAACATCAGTTGGCGGAAGGAGCTGGCACGAATGAACCATGCATCGATTTTGCTCGTTGATGATGAGCAAGCGCTACTGGAGCTTTTGCAGACGGTATTGCGCAAGGAAGGCTACATGAATATTGATACCGTGCAATCGGGTGAAGAAGCCATTGAAGCTTGTGAAGCTAAAAAATACGATTTAATTGTACTGGATGTGATGCTGCCAGGGCGCAGCGGAATTGAAATATGTCCTTTTATCCGTCAAACGACGAACGCGCCAATTTTATTTCTAACCGCGAGAACATCGGATTTCGACAAGCTGACAGGGTTTGCGATTGGCGGAGATGACTACATTACCAAACCATTTAATCCGCTGGAAGTGGTAGCCCGCATAAGGGCGCAGCTGCGGCGGTACTTTAGTTCGTCAACGGATACGGATGCCTTAAAAAATACCTCAGAAGATTCTCACAATCGAAAATCTAACGTTTTTGATTACGGCCGGTTTAAATTAGATGAGACAGCAGGTGAACTATTTATTGAAGGACAGGCTGTTTCATGTCCTGCGCTTGTGTTTCAGCTGCTGCTTTTTCTATGCAAAAACCCTAATCGAATATTCAGTAAAAGCGAGCTGTATGAGAAGGTTTGGGGTGAAGAAGCCTTCAGTGATGACAATACGGTCATGGTCCATATTCATCGGATAAGAGAAAGAATTGAAGCTGATCCGTCTAACCCAAAATTTATCGTTAACGTCAGAGGTATGGGCTACAAACTAGTTAAAGCGGATCAGCAGGAGCTTACTATGCCATGAATATTAAGCGACAACTAACACTAAAGTTCGTTCTTCAACTCGCAATAGCAGGAATGATCGTTCTTCTCATAGCTGCGCTAACCTTTTATTGGATGCTGCAGCGGTTTAGCGAGATTAACATTACACGTGATTTTGCCAGTGTAGGGTTAGAACAGATGGTAGAATCCTCAAAGCTTGGCAAGAACGGCATTACGTTTGCACCCAGCTTGCTGAGACAGGTGAAGAAAAACAATGGCTGGCTGCAAAGCCTAGATGAGAATGGAAAAGTTGCAAGTGCTTATAATACGCCCAAAGATGTTCCTAACCAATACGGACCAGGTGAATTAGTGGAACACTGGATGGGGAAGAGCGCATTTCCTTACCAGATTGCGCTATGGATACAGCAGAAGGATGGGAAGAAATTCACAATGGTCTATGGGGCTCCAAAAGTAATAGAGCCTATTTTGGAACAATTAAATGAAGTGGAATTCATTGTGTCTGATAAGAAATTAGTCCTTCCAGATGCCTTATCAGGAAAAATAAGATCGGCTCATGCTTTTGTTCAACTGATCGATTCGGCAGGCATGGAATTGGTCTCCTATAACAAGCCCGATGCGGTGCCTTCCCTATACTCCGTTCCGGAACTTTCGCTTCGCACATTGTATGGTGAAAGATACGGTTACCGGATAGCAACCTCGCATGATGCGGAAACTGGAAACACCTGGCTTGTCGGAGAGCCGAATACTGTAGCGGGAGACTCGGGCAAAAAGAAGTGGATACCGGAGGAAGCACAGGTAGTCATTATTGGGTCCATTTTCTTGTTTATCTCCTTACTGGTCTTGTTCGTACTCCTCTCATTATGGCAAGCCCATCGTTTTGGCGCCCCGATGCTGCACATGCTTGTATGGCTCGATTCAATAGGGAAAACCGTGTATGAAGAACCTGTTGATCGTAGAGGTCTTCATCGAAGCCGAACTTCAGCAGGGAAATGGCGGCGAAGGTATCGTGTTTTTGCTGATGTGATGGTTTCTATTGAAAAGCTATCCAATGCCTTGAAGAGAGAGCAAGCGATGCGGGAGCAAACGGAAAGCCTGAGAGAAGAATGGATTGCTGGCGTTACCCATGATTTGAAGACGCCGTTATCCTCTATAACTGGTTATGCCCATTTATTAGCGGAGCCGGCATATGATTGGTCTCAGGAGGAGGTACGTAAATTTTCTGCGACGATGCTGGAAAAATCGGCTCATATGGATATGTTGATCAGCGATCTTGCTATGACTTACCGATTGAGGTCGGGAATTCTTCCTCCTGAGACGATGAAGGTTGAACTGAACGCCTGGCTTTATGAAGCGCTTCAGCAGGCTGCGGCCGATCCTGCTTATGGAAAACAGCGCATTGTATTTCATGCTGCGCAAGATGATGTTTGGGTCCAATTATATACACCTTGGCTTGAGAGGGTAGTTAATAATTTAACTGCTAATTCGCTGCTTCATAACCCGCCTGATACCGTTTTGACGGTATCGCTTCTGGCGACTGAAGAAGGTGGCGGAATTACGATAAAATTCACCGATGATGGCGATGGTATGGATGAAGTTACATTAAATCGGCTTTTTGAGCGTTATTATCGCGGCACGGATACCGCATCCACCACCAACGGTTCTGGACTTGGCATGGCTATATCGAAGGGACTGATTGAAGCTATGGGTGGCAGGATTACGGTGAAAACAACACCGGGTGAAGGGACGACGATTTTGTTAATATGGAGCTGACAACATCGACTTTCATCGAACAAACAACAGTTAAAGAACCGCTGTAAAATTAGTAAATAAATGAAAAAAAACGCTAGATCATGATATATTGATGATCTAGTGTTTTTTTTAATCTACAAAAGAATGAAAAATGTAAAGAAAACATATTCTTGTCAATCGAGATTATTTGCCAGGGAGGGGTAAGAATGCAGCAACAGGAAAAAGAAATACAGGAGCTTAAAGAACGATTAGTTAACGTTGAGGAAAAACTTCAACGTAAATCGAATTCTTCTAACGCTCTTAAGTTTGTACTGTGGTTCATCCTGATATTCGTCGTTCTACTGATCGCAATTGGCGTATTTCAATTTATTGGCTCTTCTTCATCCTAATTTAAAATAATATTCTAACGAATAAAGCGGCGGTCAATGACGTTACTATACGTCTTGCCCGCCGCTTTAAGTTGTACTTAGGCTTTTTTAGTTTGAAGCCGTTTAAGTTCTTCATCCACACGAGCTTTGCGCTGCTCGAGCTGCTGATCGGAACCATATGCGCCAGCATGTAAGCTGTTGTATGAACCTTTTGTAAGCTCACGTTGTGCTTCTAATTCCATCACCTTCTGTTCAATCCGATCGAACCCTTGTGAAGCGGAGCTTCCATGAAGGGAGTTGGAATAGCCGGTAGAGGTTGCAGTTGTCTGCTGCACGCGAGTAATGAGCTCAGCGCGTTTTCCTTGCAGCCGTGTTTTCTCTTCTTTCAATGCCTCAATGCGATAACCGAGGTCAAGTACCGCTTGCTTTGCTAGCTGCTGCAGTCTTGCCGTTTCTTCAGCTTGTTCTAGATACAGCAGCTTCGCTTCAAGCGCCGTACGTGCTTCTGCTTCACGTTCCTCAACTGCCGCTTGCTCTGCTTTACCCTCGTAATAGCTTACTTGACCGTTGAATTCACTTAGTTTAGATTGCAGCATACGATCCTGTGCTTGCTGCTGTGCCAACGCATGCTCAGTTTTGGCAATTTCCTCATCCAAATCTCTCAAATAATGATTAAGCATCATGACCGGATTTTCCATCTTGTCCAACATTTCATTTGCTGCTGCCTTTGTCATACTAACTACTCGTTGTAAAATTCCCATTGATAATCTCTCCTTAAAATTTTATGTTTGGTTTTATTTTCATTTTCATTCGTTTATTTGATCTAATAGTGATCGGCAAATCGAAAGTCGTTGTTAATTGCTTTTGGGATAAAGAGGGTAGCTATAAAATATGCGAGTATAACCGTTCCGAAGCTGAAGAACGCCGCAATGACAACTAACAATCTAACAATAGTGGAATCAATGCCGAGCCATTGTCCGATGCCTCCGCATAGACCTGTCAGCTTGCTGTCTGTCGTTGATCGAAATAATTTTTTCATATACAGTCATCCTTTCGTGTAGCTCATCTATGTCCTTATTGTAGTCTCTGGAAGATTGTTTCGTAACGGTCCTCGGGCCATTTCGGTGCTAGGCTTTAGGCGGGGACTGTCTGCGACGGGCGACGGGGCTGCGGCTATTCTTATAGCAGTTATAGGCTGTTCTTTATTGGAAATTACAATTGGGATTGGGTGGTGGTCTCAGTTGTAGATGTAAATCCATAAAAAAATCTGCCCGAGAGTCAGTAGACCTTTGGGCAGCTTTATCGGGATGATCACGTTGTTGTTAAACCAGAGAATTATGGTTGTGGGTTACATGTTCATTCCGTAGCTAATCTGTAGAAGCTTTGCTTCTTTAATGGAGCAGCTTAGAAATTCTATTCCTGCAGGCAAACCCTCTGCTGTGTAATCAGTCGGAACCGTAATTGCTGGCTGAGAATCCTGAATAAGGACTTAGTTGGTTATTGTTTACCGCCTTCTTGAGCGAGAGAGGCTGCTAAATTCCTTTACTCTATTCAACCAATCTACTATTATAAATTTAGATTTGAGAGATAATAATTAGTATAAATGGGAGATGGGACCAACATGAACAGATGGTTTTATTATAAAATCGGAATTTGCTTGCTGATCGTTTTTACACTGCTCCTTCCAAGCATAGGCGCTTCGTCCTCTGTCCAAGCGAATGAGGCTAAACCTGCTGCTTCCTATTTAGCAGAGCGATGGAGCGAAAGTATCAAGGGAGGTGCAGCTGCGAATCCGGCCATCGGTGAGGACGGCACGGTGTACATCCTATCTCAGCAAGGGAAGGTTTATGCTTTTAGCTCTGCTGGCAAGCAGCTGTGGACTGCTGATGTTAGTCCTATGGATGTTACTTCTTCAGAAAGGGAAGGTCAGCTCGAAATAGGAGCAGACGGGACCCTTTATGTCGGCTCAAGAGGGAATTTATATGCATTCAACAAAGATGGCGTGAAAAAATGGGAGTATGAAACAACCTATTCAAGCTTTCAAAAGGTTGTCGTTCAACGTAACGGCTTAATCTATATTCAAGTCAGATCAAGGGAGCTGCTGCTTGCCTTGCGCACGGATGGCACGAAAGCAATGGAACGAACCAGTATTAGAAATTTGGTAAAGCACGCAGGCACTTTAGAGGATAAGGTTTTTATTACATCTTATAACCTAGATACTAAATTAGTTGAGGGTAAGCTAAGCTTAGAATCTACATCTTATGCTGAGGAATTAAATGCTAGCGGCTCATCGCGCTGGAAAGTCAATTTGTATGGATCATCTTATAATACCCCAATGACGGACAAGCAAGGCAATTTAATCGTATATTTAGAGGCTTCGAAAAAAGGAGATCAATCGGGTAGTTCACAGCTTAATCAGGACAGAAGTCCAGGTGAGGTTAAAGTGATCAGCGAGGGAGCTGTGAAACAAAGCTATTCGTTAAGTGCAAGGACTTACGCTCCTATTGTTTTTGATGATCAACAAAACGCTTATATCGTAACGAGAGATGCCGTCATTTCTAAATTTGATACGCAAGGAAAATTGATATGGAAGCTGCAAATCGACGAAGATACTAATGTAAATGGGGAGTGTCGCTGCCTACACTGAATAGCAGTATTAATGAGGTATACCAGGCTCCCCTCATCTCGGATGATGGTACGGTTTATGCACTTAGCAGTCAAGGGAAGGTAGCAGCTGTCAGCTTGGAAGGAAAGCTACAGTGGCAATACGATTTGAAGGAGCAGGTATGGGCGAGGCCTGCAATTGGACCGGATGGACGGCTTTTTGTAGGAACGAATAGCGGTTTGCTTACAGCATTTGATCCAAGCAGCGGCAAGCAGGTTCTTCATAATATGGTGGCAGCTAATCAGCGCAATACTATGCTTGGCTGGGATCGTTCCGGTAATAGATACTCAGGCTTCACAAATAATAATATGGTAAGGGATGGAAACAAACGAAGCGCTACCAGTTATCTTGAAGCATCAAATGTTTCAGATACTCGGCTTTGGTCGATATCCTTGAGCGGAGAGATCACACATTTTGAGCCAACTTTAAATGATACTGGAGACACTTTATATGTTATCACTACGGCAGATGAGTGGGTTGGTGAGAGTGCTACTATTCCTTCAGGAATAGTACAAATTCGTAGACATGGCACGCTATATGCTATTAATGCTTCATCTGGCAGCATACGCTGGAAGTATGAGCTTGGCGCGTCAGATAATACATTTTATAAACCTTTGCTGCTTCAGGATGGCACCATTGCTACAGGCAGCTCACAAGGCTCCGTAGAAGCAGTTGATAAAGACGGAAAATCGAAATGGAAGAAAAATTTGAAGGTATACGCCTATACAGGACCATTTCTAAGCCGAGAAAAGCTCGTTATATTTAAACCTGGCGAGGGTATTGGCGTGACGGAGGGAGAAGAGCTTGTCCGTTTTATTAACGTAAAAAGTTATCTCGAATCCAATAGCATTAATCAGCAGCAGACTGAATGGCTTCTTACTTTATCTGATTTAGGACGACATTCCCTTGCATCGTATGATTTAGCAGGCAAGCTGAAATGGCAGCTCCCTATTGCAGGAGAAAAGACGGCAGTAAGTAAAATTAGCAACAACTTACAAGTAGCAGTTATCGATTCAGCTGGTGAATTAACCTTCTCTGATATTGAGGTTAAACATACTTCTGGACTTTTATTTTCCGATTTGAAGCTGCACTGGGCAAAAGGAGCTGTTGAGGAACTTGCTGCAGCAGGCGTTGTTGACGGTTTTCCTGATGGAACCTATCGTCCTGCAGCTCAGGTAACGAGGGAGCAGTTTCTAGCTATGCTTGCGAAGAAATTGAAAGTCTCTTCGCAAGCAGAAAACCTGTCATTTCTTGACGTCCCCAGCACGCGCTGGTCTAGGCCTTTTATTGAAGCGGCTGTCGCACAAGGCTGGATTGATGCTTCAAGCTATGGAAATCGCTTCAAGCCGGAACAGCCGATTACAAGAGAAGAGGTAGCGGTATGGACAGCAAAAGCACTAAAGTTGATTGAAAAAAACGGACGGCTTAGCTAAGATTTCTGACAAATCATCCATACAAGCATCAAACCTTGGGCTGGTGGGCGCAATAATAGATTCCGGTATTATTACTGGCTATAAGGATGGAAGCTTCAAGCCGCTCGCGACTTTGACTCGTGCAGAGGCAGCTGCTCTACTGGCACGAATGTAACAAGTTAGAGAGAGTGTGAAAAAGGGAAACAGCTTTAGATGTGGTATTAATGTCCTAGGCTGACGTATTTGAAAAATTGAATAAGATAGTTGTGACGTAGAACGTCATAGGCTGACATCTTATAAAAAGGTAAATAAAAAAAGTGTGACGTCGAACGTCATAGTATGACATATTATAAAAAGTTGAATAAAGAAGTGTGACGTAGAACGTCCCTGGTTTTCCTCTGTACAAGAGGAGCCAAGGACGTTTTTTCATTTTGAGGAGGATGAAATATGGAATTTGCTGAAGAACATGAGAAATGGTTGAAAAAACATTTGCGTGCAAGTAAGAGAGAGCACAAGAGCAGGCTTCAGCGGGGACATGGGCATGGTGAACATTTGTTTTTGAAGCAAGTCTGGTGGCCGATGATGGGGAGTTTGGAGCATCTGCATCCGGAGTATGAAGTCGTGGATTGGCGTGGGAATCCGTTTTATATTGATTTAGTTTGGCAGCGGGAAGCGACGAGGTTCGCTTTCGAAATAAAGGGTTATGGACCTCATGTTCAGAATACCGATCGAATTCGATACCGACGGGAATTAAATCGGGAGACATTTCTGCAAGTGCTTGGATACCGCGTCGTGTCCATACCTTATGACGAGTTGGAGGAAAAGCCACAACTTATTGTGTCTTTGCTGCAGTCGCTGCTGGCTCCTTATTTGGTGACACACACACAAGAGCAAAACATGACACGCTATGAGCGTGAGTTATTGCATTATGCGTTTAGGTCGAACAAGAACATTCGCCCAGCCGATGTGATGAAAGAGTTTCATATTAATCGCCGCACAGCAGTCAAATATTTGAAAAGGCTGTGTGACGTTGGCAAGCTGCGTCCAGTTGTATCTGGAAAAGGCATTCGTATTGTCAGCTATGAGCTAATACGCTCGGCTTTTTATCCTTTTATTTAGGTACTAGGAGTGGAAGTAGGTAAGAGAGGAATTAGAAGTGAAGGCTGAATATGTGTTAACGTGTGCATTTGTAGATGCGACTTGTATGTATGTGGAGTGTGACTGGATTGTATGCGAATTGTATGTGGAGTGTGATTTAATTGCATGCAACTTTGTAGATACAGCGGGATTGAAATGGTGTATATGGATTGTGAATGTAGTGTGAGTAGGGTGTGAATTTGGATTGTGCACGTAGTGTGAGTGAAGTGTGCTTGCACGGCGCGAAAAGTTTGAATAAGTGCAAAAGTGCATCTATTTTCAATAAATGGGGTGGAAATGACGTAAATAGGTGCAAAAGTGCATCAATTTGAGCTGATTGGGGTCAAGTCCAAAGTTGTGTGTAAAATCCTCGAACAGAAAGCCTACTCATCAAGAGTAGGTTCTTGCGTTGTTTTTGGTTTTTTCTTACGCCATTCATGGTACACTGTCATTTCAATATATTTCTTGCCGACGGACCACTTTTCATC
>NZ_JBFREL010000055.1:0-12221 GCF_052114265.1 Paenibacillus sp. MCAF9 | reverse complement strand
GATGAAAAGTGGTCCGTCGGCAAGAAATATATTGAAATGACAGTGTACCATGAATGGCGTAAGAAAAAACCAAAAACAACGCAAGAACCTACTCTTGATGAGTAGGCTTTCTGTTCGAGGATTTTACACACAACTTTGGACTTGACCCCGAATGGCCTCTAAAGCGCGAAACTTACAGAGATAGAACTAGAAATTAGCTCTATTTCACTCAAACTGACCAAAACCGCTCAAATAGAACTAAAAACTAGTCTTATTATTGTGTGTATCCCGCCGAATTGCCTTTGAAGCGCGAAACTTACAGAAATAGATCTAGAAACTAGCTCTATTTCGCTCAAATTGACCAAAACCGCACAGATAGAACTAAAAACTAGTCTTATTATTGCGTGTATAAGGTGCTGCAATCGCCATCCAGCTAAGTCAAAAAGGAGGTAATACAACAACAGTTTCTTAGATTGTCACTAGTTGATGTTTTTCTGTGAAATCAGAGAGCTGATACTTCAAATAGACTCTCAAAAAAGTCGTACCGATATATCATTGGTCTGAACTCTCTGAATCATGTTATAGACATGATGTAACTATCATTCTAAACGCAACTTTTTCATCATTCTAGTCGTCATACTTACCAAATAAAGCCAAACTACGGTCGCATTAGATTTTAGTGTGCAATGGAGGCCTTGTAATTATGATGATCAAAAAATATCAAACGACAGCAATCGTTGTGCTGCTCGCCTTGCTTGTTGGATGTGAGGGCAATGCCATTAACGACATGCCATCAAATCAAGTATCGGCTAAGGAAACACCCGCGAATGCGGTGCAGCTCGCCCAAAAAGAAGAAGTCGTAACTCCTATACCGATTACGATCGATACGATTAAGAGTGAAATAAAAGATGATCTGACCCAAGATCAGGTTCATACGCTTTTTGGAATACCAGCATCATCTGGAGAGAATTACATCATGATGAACGGTGAAATGAGTGTCATTGATCAATACATATATGAAGAGGGCCAATCAAAACTCGTCATTCAATGGTCCAAGGAAGGGCAGCTGCTATACGCTGTGTTCTACGATACGGATGCTTCAGGGAATCGCAGGAGCTTCCTGCCTGCCATCAAGGGGCTGTCGTCGTCCTCATCAGAAAATAATCTTGTAGCTAAAGAGAATGCGATAGAGCTGAATAAGCCAGTTACATTATATACGAACACGAATGCCTATGAGTGGTGGGGAGGAACACGAGCTGTTAAGTCCATCTCTGTAGATGCTCGGACAAAATATAAAGTCGTTACTTTATCGGATGATTTTGCCGAAATTCAGGACGAATCGGGATACGGCGGGTTTGTACCCGTGTGGTATTTAACGAAAGAAGCCGCTCAAGTGAAAGATATAGCACCTCTATCGTTAAAAGCAAAAGAAAGTGCTAAAGCGAAGTGGTATCCGAATTCACAAGGTGATGCCATAACTATGAAAGAAGGAGATACCCTTTATGCTTACAAGCAATATGGGGATTGGTATGGAGCTGCCGTACCGGATAGTACCGAAGGTGATAAATCCTATGGCCTTCTATGGATTCGTAAGGATCAAGTAACGTCAGCTGGTGCTGCTGCGCCTTTGTTTGAGATTGAAAATAGCAAACAAGCGGTAGCTGCTGCTGTGCGGAGTGTACTTGTGCCTAGTCTTGAGAAAGCTCGCGTGAAGGCGATCTTCGGAGAACCTTCGTTCGAAGAGTCTTCCGAAAATGTAGCATCATTAGAAGAAAAAGCTCGCACCCTTCCATTATGGCGTTATGAGGGTGAGCAAAATGAGCTTATCGTTGCTTGGTCAGAAGCGGGGACACTTCGGTATTCGATATACCGAGACTCCCCCGAACTAATTGCGCCACAATATGGTGTTAGTGCTCAGGGGCCTCTTGCACCTTCGCTGCATATGCAGTGGGATTGGCGCTTCAAGTCCGATCTCGGATTCAACTTTCTACTTGAGAAGGTTGGTAATGTTCTGCTCATCGCAGGCGAGGATGGCGGTTTCAGCGGAATGCACAATAATTCGAATATATATGCGCTTGACTCAGCTACGGGTCGAAAGAAATGGCAGTTTGATTTTGGCTTTGGAAGACATGATTACGGTTTATCGCAAGATAAAGAACGAATAGCGTTTCTTAAAAGCTCTATGAAAGAAGACCGTCCAGTTCATACGCTTCAGACATTAAAGACAGCTACCGGACAAAAAATGTGGCAAAAGAAGCTGGACAATGGTAAGGATGTAACCTCATTTGCTGTATCCAAAAACGTGATCTCAGCCGTTCAATCAAAGCGAGTCAGCACAACGGAAGAAAAGTTTACTTATGATCTCATCGGGTGGAGTATGGGAACAGGCAAGCAGCTTTGGAATATTGAGCTAGCTCAAGAATCAGAATTGGTTCGTGATGTCGGCAATCAAGACGTACTGCTTGTACAGGCTGGTGAGGACATGAGCCCTGTCATTTTGAATGAGCTGCAAGCATACGATCCGTTGACTGGAAAGGTGCTCTGGAAGAAGCCGGAGCGTAAAGCGGCCTCAGATCAAGAAGTGACGGATAGTGTTCGTTATGCGGAGCGTTCGAAAGCTTTTTGGACGAGGACGGTGGATGAATTAGTGTTAGTAGATGCCAAGACAGGCAAGGATGGGCTTCGCCTGCCTCTTGCCGGTTATAGCCGTTACGATATTATTGATGAAAATTATATCTTTCTACAGCAGTCATCTGATAATAACTTGTATAGTGAAAACGTGAAAAGCTCTTTAATCGAAGTTAAGTCAGGCAGGCCGTTATTTACATTAGAAGGAAGAGCTGAATTCGGGAAAATAGAAGGAAGCTTGTTATATTATCGCCTGAATGGTAAAGCGATGTCTTTTGATTTGAAAAAGGAAGAGCAGCGCTGGACAACATCGGGGGTTCCTGGCAAGCAAACGGATGGCGCTTCAGTTGTTCATTATGGCGGCAAGCTGATCGGCGTCTTTCCGGGTCTCGGTAATATGTATGTGTTAGATGAATCGACTGGAGAAGCAGTGAATAGACTCTCAGACGTTCGAGTTGGGTATTACGATTTTACGCCAAATCAACTGCTGAGTGGTTATTTATCGGTTATTGATGGGCAGCTTTATGTAGGCTCCTCGAATGGGTATTTTAGTAAGATAAAATAGAAGGAAGTGTGTTATGCCAATCGATGCCGTTTTATTTGATTTTGATGGGACTTTAGCAGATACTTTGCCATTATCGTTTAAAGCTTTTAACACTGTGTTCAAAACATATGACAATCGAGATGTTACGAATGAAGAGCTCATAGCGATGTTTGGTCCGACAGAAGAGGAGATCATTGCAAATCATTTCAGGAATGAAGAATTCATTTTACAAGCGATTATGGACTATTATGCGATTTACAAGCAGGGGCATTTTGATACCATCGAAAAGGATCAGGCTATTATTGATTTGCTAGAACATTTGAAGGGAAAGGGGATCAAAATCGGAGTCATCACAGGAAAAAGCAGGCGAGCATTCCAGATTTCATCTGAAGCGCTGAATTTAATAAGTTACTTTGATGTGGTGATTACTGGGGATGATGTCGTGAAGCCCAAACCTGATCCCGAAGGTATATATAAGGCGTTAGAAATCCTTGGCGTTGATAAATCCAAAACCGTATTTATTGGCGACAGTAATGCGGATATTGTGGCAGGTAAATCTGCTGGCTTACGGACCTATGGCGTGCAATGGCTGTCAACGTTCCAAAGCAGCGTGTTTGATATACCGCCTGATGCTATTTTGAAAACCGTATCTGAATTTCTTGACATCATGAAGGAAGAGGGATAGACCGATGGAATTGAAGTGGTTGGACTGGGCGAAACAGATGCAGGCGATTGCTCAAACGGGACTTACGTACACGAAGGATGTTTATGATATAGAACGTTATGAACAGCTGCGGCAGATGAGTATAGAAGTTATGATGAACTATACTTTGGTCAGTGAGGAGAAAATTGCTCTAACTTTCGCAAGTGATTCTGGTTATGCGACGCCAAAGGTCGATATTCGTGGTGTGATTTTTAAGGAAAATAAAATACTGCTTGTTCGCGAGAAGCTGGATGGCGCATGGGCTTTGCCAGGAGGCTGGGCGGATATCGGTTATTCACCTTCGGAGATTGCAGTGAAAGAGGTCAAAGAAGAATCAGGGTTTGATGTTGCGCCCGTTCGTTTGCTCGCTGTATTGGATAAAAAATTCCATGATCATCCGCCTGAGCCTTACCATGTATATAAGTTTTTTATACTTTGTAAAATCGTTGGTGGAGAGGCCGCTGGCGGAGTAGAAACAAGCGCGGTTGATTTTTTTGAGATAGATCAATTGCCTGAGCTGTCTGCGGAGAGAAACACCAAAAAACAGATTCAAACATTGTTTGAGTTTCTGGAAAACCCAAATAAAGAGATTATTCTGGATTGACCTGTTGCAATAATCGGGATCGTAATATTTTATATACCTTGAGATGAAGCGGCTTTATTTTCAATTGTCGAAATACCGTACATGCACTTCTAGGCGGCTACCCACATATAATGGAGAACAGACATCAGTGTTCATCTGTAATACATCGTGGGGGTGACTGAGCATGCCAGGATTGTTTTCGGCAATAGCACTATTTATTAAACAGCTTTCGCTACTTGTCTCTTATGTCAAAAATAATGCTTTTCCCCAGCCTCTTCAAGAGGAGGAGGAAACTAAACATCTGCAACTGATGGCGGAAGGTAATCAACGTTCACGAAATCTTTTGATCGAACATAACCTTCGACTTGTCGCTCACATAGTGAAAAAATTCGACAATACTGGGGAGGATCTCGAGGATTTGATCTCGATCGGGACAATCGGTCTGATTAAAGCGATCGAGAGCTTCCAAACCGGGAAAGGGACGAAGCTCGCTACATTTGCTGCTCGTTGTATCGAGAATGAAATACTTATGCACCTTCGGTCTTTGAAGAAGACTAGGAAAGACGTATCACTTCATGATCCAATTGGAACGGATAAGGAAGGCAATGAAATTACACTGATCGATATCCTCGGTACTGAAGCGGATGATATCGTCGATAAGGTGCAGTTGAAAATTGAAAAGTCGAAGATATATAAGAATTTGGATATACTTGATGACCGCGAGAAGGAAGTTGTTATTGGACGGTTTGGTTTGGAGCACGGCGGAGATGAGCGGACGCAGCGGGAGATTGCGAAGGAGCTTGGGATTAGTCGGAGCTATGTGTCGCGGATAGAGAAGAGAGCACTCATGAAGCTTTATCATGAGTTTTATAAGGCGAAGCGGTGATAATGACCTGAGCTCTTATAGTACATCTGACATTATCGTATGTAGCAATAAAGTTATGAATAGATTGAACTATGTTACATCAATAAAAGGAACCAAACGATAGAGATTCCGTTTGGTTTTTTTCTGTATACGCATTCCACACATGTTGATTTTGTGGCGGTGTTGGTTTGGAACGGAAAGAAGAGAAGTAACAATAACAGCCCTTCTAGCGAAGGGCTGTTATATCGTTTATACTGATAAAACCAATTTACTTCTTAGGAGTTGTCTAACGAATCATGATAAAGAAAGAAGTCGCGCATATACGCAAGCAATTTAAGCTGGATCACGATATGATGAATATTAACGACATTCTCAACGTGTATATTATGAAGGATAGCAACGAGGTCTATCATTGGGAGAGCCAGGCGTTTGCTCTGGTGGATAGAGAGAAGCAGGAGTTGTATATGGGGAATTTCAAAAAACTGCTGACCGGAGAATTGGATCAGAAGTTGTTCGAGTTGAAGTTTCAGGAGGAAGCAGAGGATCCGACGCGAGTGCTCCTTCACCAAGGTTTGGCGACAGGCGATCCTGAAGAATGGAAGGACCTGATGCTGCTGTTGGTGGATAAAATGTTGGTGGATGCCAAATATGAACAGGATACAGTAGTCACCTTCGTTCGTGGACAATATTTCCGGCCGACCAAGGGCAGAAATGAAGAAGCTGAAGAGAGCGGGAAGGACGAACTGTTCGCGCATCCGTTCATTCTATGCAGCGTGAATTCCACGGAGAAGCAAAAGAAGACTCTCTTGTTCGATTATGTGGAGAGGGAATTTAAGTACAATGTCATTGTAGATCCAATTATCAAGTTAAGTTCGCCGGAGCACGGGTTCTTCTACCCTAGCGTGACGGATAACTATTCCGATGTGAACCGCATTCTGTATTGTACGGCAAAATCGAATTATCCAGATCCGCACTTCATCGGACAGGTCTTAAATGCCGAAAGATCCATGACGGCAATGGAAGAGAGGGCTATTTTCGAAGACATCGTGAAGGAAGTGGTGGGCGAACAACTCGACGTAGCCACTCTCGCACAGGTGTACGAGGAGATCCACCAGGTAATCGAAACCAACGAAGATAAGGAAGAACCCCCGAAGTTGGATTATAAAGATGTGGAACGTGTACTGACAGTAAGTGGCATAGAGAACGTGACGACGGATAAAGTGGAACGCGCGTTTCAAACGATCGTCGACGATAGGAACTATGAAATGAAGGCAAGCAGCGTCATGCCGAAATTCACTTCAAAATCGATTAAGATTGATACAAAGGTAGCCTCGATTTCGGTCAGCCCGCAGGATTTAAAGTATGTGAGACAGGTGAATTATCAAGGGAAACGATGCATCCTGATTGAGATCGACGAAGATGCCGTAATCGAAGGATTTACGCTCAGTACAGAGACGTTATAGACTCAGTTGACAGTATTGGTTTATGCGGTTGCAGCATTTGAATAGGTCGGCGCATAATGTGTTCTTGAGGAAATGAAAATATTAAAATAAGACAACAGCGAGCAGAGGAGATAGTCTTGCTGGAGGATAAGTCACCGGGATGGTGCTCATCGTATAAAGTTTGTTCACACTGTCTACTCCACACATGTGGAGTGCTGTGTGTTGTTTATAAGAATTTAGCAGCTAAGAGCCACATTTTCCTGCAAGTTGAAGCCCGGCAGTATACTGTCTGGGCTTTTTTGTATCTATGGATATACATGCACTGTATAAACTATTATTATGTGGTTTATTGCCTTAATGGTACCTTCTTGAGACAATAACTAGTGTATAAATTTGAATGTTGTCGAAATAGACCGTTATTGAGGATATAATTATGAATTATTGAATATATTCTTCAAGTACAAATTTCCAAGAGTTAGAGAGTTGAAATACAGAAGAACGAGATGGTTCAAGTGTCAGAAAGGAAGTAATTCTATGTTTTATATTGTTTTAATCATCATACTGGCTGCTTTAATCATTCAATCCGTTTATCTTGTATATTACAAAAACCAAATTAAGGATATCGGCAACCAATTATCTTTTATATCAGACCATCACTCATTCAAAATGATACAAACACAAATTAAGCCAAAAGAAATTCATCGGTTAATCGATTTATGTAATGCAATTCTTCGTGATCAACGAAAGTTGAAGCAAGATTTTAGCGAACAAAAGGAAGAAATCCACGCGACCATTATGAGCTTGTCCCACGATATACGAACCCCGCTGACTTCACTTGACGGCTATCTGCAATTGGCTGAACGATCCGAGTATCTTAAAGAAAAAACAGAGTATGTTAGTCTGGCACAGACTAGAATGAAACAGATCATTACACTTGTTGACGAGCTGTTCCTATATTCGAAACTGAAAAACCCAGATTACATCTTGGAGCTTGAGCCAGTTGATGTGATAAAAGTGTTAAATAAACGTCTGTTTACCTTTATCGACGATTTTTTTGCGAAGTGGCTATGAACCAAACATCTGCATGGTGGAAGCACCGCTATTTATAGTGGGAAATGAAAGTGCGTTGGAAAGAGTATTTGAGAATGTGATCAAAAATTACTTTATGCACAGTGAAGGTGCTCTAAGCATTCGTTATGAGGAGAAGCAGGACGAGGTTTTGTTTCATTTTTCCAATGTACTGAAGCGAAATCATCTGCTGAGCCTTGACAACATATTTACTCGCTTTTACAAAGCAGATCCGTCGCGTACGAACCAATCTTCAGGACTGGGACTTTTTATCGTGAAATCACTGATGGAGAAAATGAATGGTTATGTGCAAGCTGACCTGAACGATGAGCAGTTTTGCATAAGCTTAGCTTTTAAGAAAATCGTAAAGGAGAGTTGACGTGTACAACGACACGAACCACCCCAAAATTCTAATTGTCGAGGACGACGTGCATATCAACAGTGGCTGGTTGATTGTTCGAATGTAGGTTTGTGATATACTTTTTGATATAAGAAGAGTCGTATACCGATTTCGAGGAATGTTACGCTGTGTTTAGATCTTTTTGAGGACCCCCAAACGGGAATCGGATGATGGATTTGCGGATAGGGTTGACTTCACAAACACTGTCGTCAATGAAAAATTAAGAGGTAACGATAAACTAATTAATTAACGTTTAAAGATAGGATTAATCCAATTTAGTGAACAAATCCCCAAAAAAGGAGAAAATCGTAGTGAACTATATCTGTACAATCGAATTGAACGCAATTGAGCCGAAAATAAGGCGGAAATTTCAGTTTCATCCGGAAATTACTTTTCATCAATTACATACTATTATTCAAATCGTAATGGGATGGACCGATTCGCATTTATATCATTTTAACGTTAGTGGAAAGATTATCGGATTGATTGACCCGGAATACGGTTTTCAACAAAATAAGACTCTGAATGCAAAGAAAGAAACGGTAATCAGTCATCTTTATCTTGAGAATACGGACATCAGCTACATGTATGACTTTGGAGATGGCTGGGAGCATTCAATCAAACTGGTAAAAATAAATTCTGTAGACCCAGAGAGTGCGAAGGAAGAATCGTTATACCCACTTTGCTTGGGAGGTGCACGCAATTGCCCGCCTGAGGATATTGGCGGTCCATGGGGCTTTCAGCATATGTTGGAAGCGATCCGAATGCCAAATCATCCGGATCACAATCATTTCATAGAGTGGCTGGAGGAAGACTATGATCCAGAAAAGTTTGCTTGCGATGAAGTCAACGTCTTACTTCACCATAAGCAGAACAAAGTATCTCCGAAATTGCCTCACCAGAAGCCGAAAGCATCGAAGGCGGCAAAGCTTACAAAGTCGGCGTTAAACAAACATTTGAAGCAAATGAGCCCTGATCAGCTGAGAGAGTTGATTATAACAAGCTTTGAAGTCAGCAAAGAGATAGGTAAGATTCTTGCCGTACGGATTATAGGCGAAGAAGCTGTGAAAGCTCTTTTTCAAGAGTATAGGGATAAGGTTGAAAATGAGTTTTTTCCGAAAAGCGGACATGGAAAACTGAGACTGAAAGAAGCGAAAAAAGCGATTTCCGAATTTGAGAAGTTTACGGGAAATGAAAGGTTAACGCTTGAGCTAATGCTTATTTATGTTGAAAATGGCGTCGAGTTTACCGTAACATACGGCGATATCAACGAACGCTTCTATTCAAGTGTTGTATCGGTATATGCTGATATTATAGACAGGGTGAATCTAGACGTAACGGGTGAGCTATTTAAAGAGTATGAGTCTCGCATTAACAGTGTTGTATCTAATTCAATAGGTACCGGATGGGGATTTTATGACAACCTAAGTGAATTAAATTCAGAGTTGGTATGAAGCTAGTGTAGTCTCATTACTTACTATATGTTAATTAAGTAATGTAAAATTGACCAGGTTTTATCCGCAAAATTTTAAAAAATCAACAACACTGGGAGGATCTTGAGGACTTAATTAGCATTGGGACAATCGGTCTAATTAAAGCGATCGAGAGCTTCTAAACCGGGAAAGGGACGAAGCTCGCTACATTTGCTGCTCGTTGTATCGAGAATGAAATACTTATGCACCTTCGGGCTTTAAAGAAGACTAGGAAAGACAGCTCTTATATTACATCTGATCTAGTGATAAAGGTAGGGTTTGATTGTACGATGTTAATAAAAGAAACCAAATGGCAGAGATTCCGTTTGGTTTTTTTTACTGTATACATACTCCAGACATGTAGAGTGTATAGTGTTGCTAATGAAAGGGTGCCGAGAAGTCGTGCACCCTTCTTTTACTTCTTGTTCATTGATTTTTTTGGTCAATAATCTGCGTCTAATCCCTACTCATCTAGCCACTTATTCATTTTATATCCTATCTTTTCAGTTACGTGAATAGCGACACTATGAAAGACAAAATCCCTTCAACTGCAACGAATGAGAACACGGTTTGTTAACTTGGATGAGCAAAAATCCCACCGACATGTCTGCAAGACTTATGACGAGAAATAAATAATGTCCAGTTTATGGGACACCCTCTTATTTCACATTATGTTACTCTCCCTCGGTTGTAGATTCTAATATACTTTTTATACCATTGTTTACCCTCTCAATGTTCGCTATAATGTTCTTGTAAATTAAATTGAATACAACCCTCATCCTATCAAACGGTGAGGTAGAGGTCGCGGTTGTTAGAAGTAAATCAGTGGAGACGCAGAGAACGTCATTGAAGCTGTTGAAAGGAACTACCGCCGAAGTTTGATTGCTGCTCTGGGCATTTGGGCTGGGACTGTTGCCGGAAGGTGCAGAACTGTCACAAATTTATGATAAGTAAATTTGTGATGAGCTATCTTCAAAGAAGATAAGTTGGGAATGATATAAAACGTTCACCTCTGTGAGCGTTTTTTTTTGTGACCATAAGAAACGTTTGTTCTGAAAGACAGTGTCACCGTTTCTTCTTGTTTCCCACTCCAGAACAATGGATCGACATCATGATTAAGGAGTGTTTTTAATGTCATCAAACAATTCGACTGAGCCACAGCAGTTGAAACGCGGGCTAAAGGCTCGTCACCTCACGATGATTGCACTAGGAGGCTCCATTGGTACAGGCTTGTTCCTTGCTAGTGGTAGTGCAATAGCTGAAGCTGGTCCAGGGGGAGCTCTTCTCGCTTATATAGCGGTGGGTATTATGGTGTACTTCCTTATGACTAGTTTGGGAGAACTTGCAACCTATATGCCGGAATCGGGATCTTTTAACACCTATGCGAGCCGCTTCGTGGATCCTTCTTTGGGATTCGCCCTGGGATGGAATTTCTGGTTTAACTGGGCGATTACGATTGCCTCTGAGCTTGCAGCAGCAACTCTTATTATTAAATATTGGTTTCCTGATAGTCCTTCTTATCTGTGGAGCATCCTGTTCCTTGCCATTATTTTCGGTTTGAATTTACTGTCTGTCAAAGGATATGGTGAATCGGAATACTGGTTTGCATTGATCAAAATTGCCGTTGTCATCATCTTCTTGATTGTTGGGGTGCTTATGATATTTGGTATAATGGGAGGCTCGAAGCCAACTGGCTTCAGTAATTTCACACTAGACGGTGGGCCGTTCCATGGTGGTTTTCTAGCGTTTCTTGGTATCTTTATGGCAGCGGGTTATTCCTTCCAAGGAACCGAGCTTGTCGGCATTGCAGCGGGTGAAAGTGAGAACCCTCGTGAGAACGTACCGAAGGCCATTAAACAGATCTTCTGGCGTATTCTGCTTTTCTATATTTTTGCAATCTTCGTAATTGGTATGCTGATTCCTTTTACACATCCGAGCTTGATGCAAGCTGGTATTGAGAATATTGCAGTTAGTCCGTTCACCCTTGTTTTTGAAAAAGCGGGATTCGCCTTCGCGGCTGCTATTATGAATGCCGTCATTTTGACTTCGGTGCTGTCTGCCGGTAACTCGGGAATGTATGCATCTACACGTGTACTGTGGGTACTTGCCAAAGAGGGCAAAGCACCTAAGTTCCTAGAGAAATTGAACAAACGCGGTATTCCTATTAATGCGCTGCTGGTCACTTGTGCAGTCGGCATGCTTGCGTTCCTAGCTTCCTTCTTCGGTGATGGGGTTGTGTATTTATGGCTGCTCAATGCTTCTGGCATGTGCGGATTTATTACATGGCTTGGAATCGCAATTAGTCATTACCGTTTCCGTAGGGCATTCGTTGCACAAGGTCGGGATTTAAGTGAACTTCCTTATAAAGCCAAGTGGTTCCCTTTAGGTCAATGTCATTAAGTTAATCTCCGAGACAAGATCGTAAATAGAAAGTGAATCTGAAACGGCATGGGAAAAGCCCTGTGCCGTTTATTTTTTTGATGCAAGACTGATAAATAGGAACAGCAAACAAACGGATGGACGATCCGCTTAAAAAA
>NZ_JBFREL010000054.1:0-16140 GCF_052114265.1 Paenibacillus sp. MCAF9 | reverse complement strand
AGGTTCGGGGTGGAAGCACAGCAATGTGTGTAGCTGACGAATACTAATCGGTCGAGGGCTTATCCTAAACACGTTTACTGCGACCCATACATCCAGTAGACAGCAGCATAAAGGCTTCAGCAAGCCTAATCTTTCGTATCCAGTTTTCAGGGCGCAACTTGCTAATGCGTGCATTAGCAGACGACCCACAAAAGTGGGTTTTCTTTTTTGTCCAGCACCTGATTTTATTTATGGCGGTCGTGGCGAAGTGGTTAACGCATCGGTTTGTGGATCCGACACTCGGGGGTTCAATTCCCCTCGATCGCCCCATTTTTTAAAAGTAGTATGGCATTTTTTTGTTGGGGATTAGCCAAGCGGTAAGGCAACGGACTTTGACTCCGTCATTCTCAGGTTCGATCCCTGAATCCCCAGCCATTTAKWTGCGGAAGTGGCTCAGCGGTAGAGCATCGCCTTGCCAAGGCGAGGGTCGCGGGTTCGATTCCCGTCTTCCGCTCCATTTAAGTTGGCGCCATAGCCAAGTGGTAAGGCAGAGCTCTGCAAAAGCTCTACCCCYAGTTCGAGTCTRGGTGGCGCCTCCATTACAATTTTATAAAATGTGCCCTTAGCTCAGCTGGATAGAGCGTTTGACTACGAATCAAAAGGCCAGGAGTTCGAATCTCTTAGGGCACGCCATCTTTACTSAAATGCCGATGTGGCGGAATGGCAGACGCGCGCGACTCAAAATCGTGAGGGAAACCGTGGAGGTTCGAGTCCTCTCATCGGCACCATATTGTATAAACGATAGTTCATTAGATATTTTATCTAATGAGCTTTTTTTGTATAGCGTTAACCCCCCTTTAATAGCAAGAGCCGATGATAGCTTCGAAATATACTCCAAATGAAATTAACTATAGTTAAAACCACTGGATACGTGGTCATACAAAACACTAGTTATGAGAATCGTTTTCAACTATAATGAGATACAGCCTCATTAAATAGGCCATATTTTTTAGTATCAGGAAGTGATTGGTATGGATTGGAATGAACATCTATTGCTGTGGAATGAAGCCAATGTCAAGCTGCTCGACATTAGACATCAGTCGTTGGCACATGGAGACGAGCTTCGCGGTTACAAGCTTCCATCCAATGCTTTTCTGTGGGTGACATACGGACGTGGGCGGGTGATGCTGGACGGTGTTGGTTATGCCGTCGATGGCTTTCATTTGCTTCATGGCAGAAAAGGCATGAGCCTGGACATTATCTCCTCAGGGGATCGCCTCGAATATGATCTTATTATGTACAAGGCTTTTTTAGCTGTCCCTGGCAACCGCTACTTGGATCGATTGTTAAAACGCAGCAGTCCTTTCCACATTCAATATGGATTCACGCCTCATGCTCCGCTTGCCCTTCATTCAAAATTCGAGATTATGGAACAAAGCTGGCGCAAGCTTACGCCGCTCGACAAGCTGTATGCCAAAGGCGTTCTTTATCAATTTGTACATGAATTACTTGGTCAGATGGCTGGGCAGGAGCTTGGGGAGATACGAGCTGACCTTGTGACACAAGCTACACGCTACATAGAGACCAGCTATTCGGATGCATTTACGGTAGAGGGTCTGGCCGAGCTGCTTGGTTGCAGCTCCAGCTATTTGACTCGAGTGTTCAAAAAACAGCTAGGAGCAACGCCTAATGAATATTTGATCCAAGTTCGCATTGAACACGCCAGCAGGCTATTGAAAGAAACGAAGGCATCTCTGCAAGAAATTTCGTTGAGCATAGGATATTTGGATGTCTACTATTTCAGCCGCGTGTTCAAAAAACAAACCGGCACATCACCGCTGCGCTTTAGATCACTGGCAGCAGAGAAATCGGTTCAGAAAAGTCCATTTAATAGTTCAGGACAAGCTATTGTCCCACGCAAAGGTCAGGGCTATAATGATAATGATTCTCATTATGGAAAAGAGGGAGATTTATCGATGTACAAAGATTTGAAACTATCAGTAGGCGCAGTGATGCTGCTCTGCATGACTTTGTTATTCAGTGGTTGCGGGGCTTCAACAAGTTCCAATGAACCATCTGCTACAGCTGGCTCTCCAGCAACGGTCGCACAGGAGCAACAGCAGACAAAGCTGGTTAAGCATATGATGGGAGAAAGCGAAATTCCAATCAATCCGCAGCGCATAGCCGTGAACGGGCTCGAGGACATTATGCTTGCGCTTGATGCGCCGATGGTTCATGCCCAATCCATGAAGGGGCAGTACTTGTATGATACGCTGCAAGCAAAAAAGATTCCATCAGTCTACACGCCAGGCGGTTTAAATTATGAGTCTATTCTCAGCTCAAAACCTGATTTGATTATTGCCAATCTTTTGGCCTCGGATACTGAATCGTATGAGCAGCTAAGTAAAATTGCTCCAACTATTGTCTATGATCGCAGCGACTGGAAGACATCCATAGCCGCTATCGGTAAGGCAATTGATCTCGAAGAGAAAGCCCAGTTGGTCATTCAAGATTACGAGGAAAAGCTGCTTAAGGCTAAAGAGGCTATCGTTGCGAAAATAGGGACGGATCGAACTTTAGCTTTTATTCGACCATCGGAGAAGGATGTTCAACTGTTTTTCCCGGCATTCTCCTATACTAACATCGCGTACAAAGATTTAGGCTTAACTCTTGAACCGATGTTGGAAAATTTGCAAAGTAAAGAGGAAGAAGGCACTTGGGGGATAGAAGCATCACTTGAGACACTGTCTAATTTGACTGCGGACTATTTATTTGTCACGGTCGGCGGCTCGTTTGATTCTGAGGACGAAGCGCAGGCTGCTTTACAGGAAATGAATGTAGTAGAGGATCTGAAAGTATGGAAGTCTATTCCTGCAGTTAAGCAAGGGCATGTGTACAAGATGTCATCCAGACACTGGATGTTGAATGGACCTACAGCAGACAGTATGAAAATCGACGATGTACTCGCTGTTTTTGATTTGCAATAATTCATAGTGTTAGGGGGAAGCGAGCATGCTTCCTCCTTTTTTTATTGTGCTACGTAAGTATGGCAAATAAACAAGGATTTTCACAATAAGCGGCATTGCCATAACGGCGCTATCCAGCAGCAGCGGATAAATCAGAACCGCAGTAATCGCCAAAACACATAGCAACAGCAACGCAAATGAGAGATGAAGCTGGTATATCATTATCATATTATTGCTCAGTCCTTTCCATTCGAAGACGATAGCCGTGTCCCCATACGGTATCGATCGGAAGGTGTTTTATTTTTCTGCGCAGCCGCTTTACGAGATCGTCGATCGCCCGGTCGCTCCCGTAATAATTATCTCCCCAAACCAATGTAAGCAGTTCATCTCGGGCAAATGCCCGATTTGACTGCTCGATCAAGGTATGCAGCAGTTTAATTTCTTTTAGCGTAATTTCAACTTCATCCGCACGCAAGAACACACGCCGTTCTGCCAGAGCGAACTGCAGTTCGCCAACTTCGATGGTCGCATACTCGGGCTGAGAAATGAAATAAAAATGATCGCAGCGATGATTGCATTTTACAGTTAATATCTGTAAGTTAATACGTAACTGAACTTTTCTGTTCGTTAAAATAAATACATAAGGGGGATATGAGGTAATGGACGGCATGTCATCAGGTATTATTTTTGGAATATTTCCAATAGTATTGTTTATTGTGTATGGTGTCGTAGCGCTTATGGGTATTTATTGTCTATATTTACTCATTAAAGTTTTAATAAGAACGATCAAAGCTTTAGATATTCATTTAGATGAAAAAGGCAGACGATTATAATATTCAGCTGAAAGAAAGCCATGCTTGGAGGTGCGTTAGGATGAGCCATTATAATAACAACCCGTTGCTGTTATCCATTCCAGAGAGTTTTGAAAGCAGCCGTCTTCTTATCCGCGCGCCCCAATGGGGGGACGGAGCGAAGCTGAATGAGGCCGTTAGAGAAAGTGAAAATGAGCTCAAGCCTTGGATGCCATGGGCTCAAGCGATGCCTACGATTCAAGAATCTGAAGTTGTCATCAGGAAGTCACGGTCCAAGTATATGGATCGTTCAGACCTCATGCTGCTGCTTTTTTTAAAGGATACTGGTCAGTTGATAGGAAGCAGCGGTCTTCATCGCATAAATTGGCAAGCGCGAAAATTTGAAATCGGGTATTGGGCGCGTACAGCATTTTGCGGCAACGGACTTATAACGGAAGCGACGAATGCAATTTCAACATTTGCAATAAATGAGCTAGAAGCCAATCGCATTGAAATACGTTGTGATGGTAGGAATTATCGAAGCGCACGAGTTGCGGAGCGGCTGGGATTCACATTAGAAGGCATACTCCGAAATGAAAAATGCGATGTCAACGGTATTCTGCGGGATACGATGGTGTTTGCGAAAGTAAGAGGCAAAGAATTTTGAAGAAAAAGAACAGCACTATATAGGCTTATTTTTCAACCATGAATAGGTATCTTCGATCGTTCGAGGGAAGACAGAACCTTGCTCTTTCGTCAAAAGAGGAGCAGATTCCAACTCTTTTCTAGAACCCATTCCTTTACGGAGCTTGAAAGAGAGTGTAGGATACTTATTATGGAATGAAATAAATGATTATCATCAGACAGGGAGTGTTTACGGGATGGGGAACAAAACCTTCACGCTGAGCGAAGCGAACGAGATGCTGCCGCAGTTGCAAGAGGATTTACGGAAGCTTCAACACATTACGGCGCAATTTGAAGATTTATATATAAGTTATCAGAAAGAGAAGGCTGCTTATGAACAAGTTTTTGCTGCTATTGAAGGCAGTGAGGACCCTTTCTTTGAGAGGGAAAGCCAGCTGGAATTTATGAAGATGGAGGTAGACCTGTTAATTGAAAACTTCTCGCGAAAAGGCGTGCAGTTGAAAATGATTACTCCTGGTTTAATTGACTTTCCAGCGGTGCTGGGTAATGAGGATATTCTGATTTGCTGGAAGGAAGGCGAAGCTGAGGTTAGCCATTATCATGGTTTACATGACGGGTTTATGGGCAGAAAACCGTTTCCGCAGGATGAATAGTATTCATATTTAATGACCAGCAGGGATTTATCCTTGACTGGTCTTTTTAGTGTGAAGACAACACGGATTTATTAGAAACATTTTACAATTATTATACGTTATGTAAGTTGGGTGATGAAATTTAGAGATAAGAAGGTGTGAAATGAGAAACTGGAAAACAGCTTTATCGCGAGGCGTTATGATGGCATGCTGTTCTCTACTATTAATGAGTTCTGTTGTATCTGCATCATTTGATTCACGCACTTCCTATGTGGGAGATAACAAGGAAACGGAGATAGCTGCTCCAATTATTAAACCGCAATGGTCATTGAACTACGAAGGTATAGCAGCGACAGGTGAAGGTAAAGCCTTTTATTTGCTAAAGGGAAAAGTGATAGCTGTTACTATTCAGAATGGGAAAAAACTTTGGGAGTATGGCAGTCAGCTCAAAGCTCCTGTCGTATATAAGGAAGGCCAACTGTACGTTAATTCGAGCGGAGGCCGTGTTCACGCTATTAAGGCGTCCTCAGGCAAGAAAGTATGGGTGGCTACCGTGAACGCTAATAACATTCATGATATTATTCCGTATGGCGATCAGCTGTTCACCTTTAATGGAGACATTCAAGCTTACAGCATAAAGGATGGTAAATTTCAGTGGCGTGACAATTACAAAGAGCCGCTGCACACAAAGATACTGTTTCATGGCGATTTTATAATCGGAGAAAATGAGCTATCGGGTGCTTACACTTACTCGCTCCTTCATGCTTTTAATCGCAAGACAGGGAAAAGGGTTTGGGAAGCTGCACATTACAACTTTCCTATTGGTGCAAAGGATGGAACTCTAACTGCGCAGAAGCTCGTTAACCTGTTTGAGGCTGCTCCATTAACTACACTTGATACCCTAGATATCAAGACGGGCAAAGTACTTAACAGCAAACAATATAATCCTCTAAAGATTGACTTAAATAAAGGAGAATCAGGCAATGAAGGAGACGCTTGGATTAACGGGGACAACGTATTCGTCAATTTTAACTCTGAGGTGTATAGTTACCCTCTCAATGCTGATCCGAGCAAAATAGAGCCCAAGGTGTATAAGCCTGTTGTTTACGCGCCAGGATTTGAATATGCGGCTGGGCCATATGAGGGGAAATTGATTTATACGAATGGCCGCGGGATATATGGGGTTAAATTAATTAACAAAACGACTGTGGATTATAATGCTGGTGTAACAGGCCTCATCGCACGTTTTGATTTAATTGGTAAAGGGATATATGTGGCGCAAACGGATGGAACGATATCAGCTATCCATTTAGATACAGCAGCGCCAATTGTACAATTAAAAACAAATGAAAGAGAGTTTGGAGAGACGCTGCTTGAGAGCGGAATGATTGTGGTTCAGGCAAAAGGCAAGCTGCTCGCATTTAAACAACCTGCCAGCTTGAAATCTAGCGTCAAGTAATTAAATATCAGCTCAATGATCATTAATTACAAAAGAGCCCCGATTACGAAAAATCGGGGCTCTTTGCTTTATCGTAAAATAAACTCAGCGGTTACCGGATTATGGTCGCTGTGTTCAAATGCTAAATCTGTACTTTGCAGCCGAATTTTATCTACGTTTGAAGAAACGAGAAAACCATCTATTACGGCTCTGAAATTAACGCCTTCCGTGTATGCAATATCTAATGTGCGTACAGTAGCGATGCTGTCGTCAACCATCCACTTGAAGCCGCTTGGTTTGAAATCCTCAGGAAACTGCTGAAGCCATTCTGGCCATGCCTGTGTCGTTTCGAATCGATCAGGGGTAGTGCCGGGCAGGGCATGGTTCCAATCTCCGCCTACAATAATATAATTGCCCTTGCCATTCTCCTTCTCTAAAAAAGCGGCTAAATAATCCAATTGCTGCTTGCGGATTTTGCCGCCCTCATCAAAGGCAGATAAATGAAGATTGATAACAATAAGCTCTTTGCCGTTATTGACCTCAAATCTGCTTTCTATAAAGGCACGATCCAATTCAAGCTGCTGTATCGGCCAGCTCTCTTTGCCTGGAAGATCATATCGCTGATTGCTTTTGTTCTTAAATGTTGAGAAGGTTAGAAGGCCGCTCTGAACGGAGCCCATTGGATTAAAAATCGGAACGGGAACCCATGCCACTTTATAGTTATAAGCAAATGCATAGCCGTAATCTTCCAAAGGTTTTGCCAAATAGTCTATTTCATTAATATGGTAGCTTCTTGACGAGCGGGCATCGACTTCCTGAAGCAAATAAAAATTGGACTGGTTTATTTTCATAAAGGACGAAATGGAGTCTAGATTGGAAATCGTTTGATTTTTGCTGCTGGAACGTGATTTTTTACCTCCATCCATAAAAAAATCTTGTTTTTTGTCCAAGCCAGCATAACCGATATTGAAGGTCGTAACTGTAAATGGAACGCCTTGCTCGATGAGTTGCTCTTTATTATTTTCTGACATAATCTCGATAACTTCTGCGGGTTTATAATCGGATAAAGTAATATACAGTAAAAACCCTCCCGCTATCGCAACTGCGAGTAGGACAAGCGTGCCAATTGTTTTTAATATCTTTTTCCCCATATGTTCCATCCTTTCATTACGTATTGCGGTACTCACATTTAAGTTTATAAGTATGCTACTGGAAATGTACCATGATATGGGTTAGGGAACTAGTTGTTTTTTTATTGATGTCTTCCCACTATTCAGGAAAGTGATATTAACGATACTAAATATTGAGACTATAATTAAGCACATTACAGGTCATATGCGGCCAAGGATGGGGAATGAATGATGAATATAATAGCTTTTAAACACTTCGCTTTTGATGATGATTATGCGTTTCGTTCATGGGCCAGCCTTGGAGGACATCGCTTGGATGTTAAGAATCCTGCTCTTGAGATTGATGCCAAATGGCTTGACGATATGGATTTGCTTGTTATATGCGGCGGGCCAATGAGCGTCTATGAAGAGGAGAAATATCCTTGGCTTACGGCAGAGAAGCAGTTCGTACGGCAAGCCATTCAGCTTGGCAAAAAAGTGCTGGGCATCTGCTTTGGCGCTCAAATGATAGCTGAGCTGCTGGGAAGCCGAGTATACCGAAATACGCATAAAGAAATAGGCTGGCATTCGATTAACCGTACGAAGGAGCAGCATCCTTGGCTCTGCGGCATGCCTGAGCAATTTATTTCGTTTCAGTGGCATGGCGATACCTTCGACTTGCCGCAGGAGACGCGGCTCCTCGCTTCTTCAGAGGCATGTAAGGTGCAGGCATTCGCTTATGGTGAGCATGTCATGGGACTGCAATTTCATTTGGAGACGACAGCTGCATGCATGGAATCTATGTTTGCACACTGGTCTTCAGAGCTTATTCAGGCGCCATACATTCAATCAGCTGAACAGATACGTAGTCAATTCGCGCGCACTGAGCAGTCTCTATCGCTGCTTCATGGCATATTAGATCAGATTTCCTTAAAGTGTTAATAGTGGCACCATTTTTGTTGCTCCCTTAGCCCAAAAGTAATATCATAAATGAATAATGAAGCGGCTAAATTATCGGTTAAGGAAAAGGAGCGTTCAAGCATGAAGCACAATCGTCTCGGAAAATCAGAGCTCTACATAAGTGAGATCGGCCTTGGCTGCATGTCACTAGGGACAGATAAAGTAAAAGCGACAGTCTTAGTACATGAAGCGATCGAGAAGGGCATTAATTTTCTAGATACGGCTGATCTTTATGATGAGGGTCTTAATGAGGAAATAATCGGCGAGGCTATAAAGGGAAAGCGGGCAGATATTGTGCTTGCGACGAAGGTCGGCAATCGTTGGGAGAAGGGAAAAGCGGGCTGGTCGTGGGACCCGTCGAAAGCTTATATTAAGTCGGCTGTAAAAGACAGCTTGCGAAGGCTCCAAACAGATTATATCGATTTGTATCAGCTGCATGGAGGCACACTGGATGATCCCATATCGGAGACGATTGAAGCATTTGAGGAGCTTAAGCAAGAGGGACTCATTCGCTATTACGGCATTTCTTCCATTCGTCCAAATGTTATTCGAGAATATGTGGAGCGTTCAAATATCGTCAGTGTGATGAGCCAGTATAGTATTTTGGACAGAAGGCCTGAAGAGCAAATATTGCCTTTGTTAGAAGAGAAGGGCATTAGTTTAATCGCTCGAGGTCCGGTGGCAAAAGGGATTTTAACCGATAATGGAGCTGCCAAGGCGGAAAAGGGTTATTTGGATTATGACAAAGAGGAGCTGTCGTCTTTGCGAGACGTTTTGCTAGAGATGGGAGAAGGCTCTCGTGATTTGGCGCATACAGCAATTCGGTATGCTTTAGCCAGCCCTGCTGTAGCTGCTGTTATTCCTGGCGCGAGCTCGTTAGAACAGCTGCTGCATAATATAGCGGCAAGTGAAGCTCTTCAGCTATCTCCCGCTGAGCTGGAGACTATCAAGAGGTTAAGTAAAGAAAACCGTTTTGAACAGCACCGTTAGAGAGTAGGAGAGGCTGCCTGATAGGCAGCTTTTTTTTGATTATAAAAAATTTTGATCCATTGATAGATATTTGGCGTAAGTGGCATCTGTCTAGTAAGGGGGATGAATGATGGAGGTTTGGGCGCCCGATTTGCCATCTCTGTTAAGCAGTGGAGCAGGGGCAGAAGCACAGGAGCAGTCGTTAGTTGAAAGAGCAAGGTCCGGCGATGAGGAAGCTTTCGGGGAGCTGGTGCGTCGTCATCGAGCTAAGGCGCTTGGACTCGCTGGCAGCTTGACGAAGGATGCGTTTATGGCAGAGGACATTGTGCAGGAAGCGCTGATGCGTGCATTTATGCACCTTGGTACGCTTACAGACGCGAGCAGGTTTATTCCTTGGCTGCACCGGATTGTGCGAAATCAAGCCTACATGAAGCTGAGGAGAGGCGGACCCTATAGCAAGGAGCGGCCATTCGTTAGTTTCATGAGCCAATCGGGGATGCCAGCAGAGGCAGGCAAAAGCGGTCAGTCGGTTGATTGGAGTGATATTGACAGCATCCTGTTTCATTTAACGGATCAAGCCATGAATGAGCCGAGCAACGGTCAAAATCCGGAGCATGCTGTCATCCGCCAAGAAACGCTCCAGAGCATTCATACGCTGATCCGATGCTTGAACAAGCGGGAGCGGGACATTTTTGAAGCAAGATTTTTTGGGGAGCTGCCGCCGGCTGAGATTGCTGAGCTGTTCGATACGACGACTGCAAACGTATACAATATGCTGTCGAGATCAAGGGTTAAGCTTCAGAAGGAGCGTATTCGCATATCGATTAGTTTATATGTGGAGCAAAGAGCGTTGCTCGGTTTGCCCAGAAGGAAAATTCTCACTCCGCCCCCTATGTAGGTTCAGAACGTTTATGACAAACCTTGAATGGAGCTGAAAATAATGACGCTGGATAGGGATTGGTCCAAAACATGGACCTCGGCCGCTGCTGCTATACATGGCGCGGTGAGCTACACGGATAAAAAACATTTTACGCTAACAGATGTGATGGGATTTACCGGTCATGCTTTTCGCATGAATATTGATCCCGTTAGTATTAATGCGGCAGGACCAACCTCATTCCCAGGTGGATATATATTGAGGAGGAATATAGGAAATCTCGGCTTTACGAGCTGTTTGGCTGATCCTATGCTCCCGTTAACACCGGATAAAGTGGAGCGAACTATCACTCTCGTTCAGCAGTCAATCGACCGTGGCATCCCTGCCATTTCATTTGATTTGTTTATACCTGAATTCGGTTTGATCTATGGTTATGATGATGATAAGCAGCTCTTTCATGCAAAAGATGTATCGAAGGATGGCACGATAAGTTATGCCGAATTTGCCGATTCCAAGATTGATTTGTTGTTCGTGACGACGATTAGCGAAAGCCTGCCTCACTCGAAATACGAAATATTGCGCATGGCGTTATCGATGATCGTGGATCATGGGCGAGGCAAGGAATGGACGCATGTGTTCGAGGATAAATTTGTACAAGGCTTATCGGGTTATGGGGCATGGATTGGTGTGATGGAGCGGCGAAATGCGGATGAGCATGGTCATGCCTATAACGTGGCTGTCATTTCTGATGCGCGTGAGTTCGCTGCTCGTTTTTTACGCGAATTGGCATTCCGCTGGGATGGGACAAATGTTGTGGAGAGAACGGTTCGCAAGCATGCGGGTGAGGCAGCGCTGCATTACGAGGTAGTTGCTGAGGCGCTGGGCAAGCTGAGAGAGCTATTCCCCTTCCCAGAAGGCGGCAAGCCGAAGGACCCTGAAACCGCGGATCGTGCAATCGTACTGCTTCGGCAAGCACAGGCGGCGGAGTCGAAGGGACTGGAGCAGCTCGAGCAGCTGTTTCATTTTATGAAGGAATATTATTCGGAGATCTGGGTGAATTGAGTCATCATTGTGTAACGGTTGGGCAAGTGGATGATGAAGGACAATGGGGAAAGTTTTTAAAAATATAAGCAGCGATAGCTTCAAATAAAGCTGCTCAAAAAAGTTTGACAGGGAGAAAGCCTATACCAAGTCTTTCTCTCTGTGCTATTCTTAGGGTGGAAGGTTTGACATTATCAACTGTATGAAATAACATTACAGTATCCTTCTTGAGAGGGAGTTGTGAAAATGAATAGTGAATTTACGGTTGCGGTTCACAGCTTAGTGCTGTTAGCTTATTTGCCTGATCATATGGCGAGCAGCGAGACCATTGCTCGCAACGTTTCGACGAATCCGACACGTATTCGCAAAATTATGAGCTCCTTACGGAAGCATGGCTTTGTGAAGACAAAGGAAGGAATCGGCGGGGGATATATTTTGAATTGTGAGCCGAATGAGGTTACGCTGGCCCAAATATATCGAGCACTATCAGGCGGTACGCTAAAGCCGCATTGGTGTTCAGGAAATCCAGAGGAGGACTGTCTGGTATCCGCGAATATTCAAGTGGTGATGGATCATTTTTTTTACGAGGCAGAGCTTCATTACGTGGCCTATTTGGAGCAAAATACGCTTCAAACTGCTTTGGACAAGATTCGAAAATGTCAGCAGCAGCTTAAAGAAAAGCAGATTTGATGCTTTTCAATGCTTGCCTGTTTATGCAGGCATCATGTCTGTTTCACGATAGAGCGGTAAGTATGGTTGAATACTGTATATTACCGCTCCTGTCATGAAGCTGATGCATTTGCAGCCGCTCTTTTTTACGTGTAAAATGTATCTAGTAATAGTACAGTTGATTTGCCAATAATAATATTGATAGAAGCTATAGCTTCTGTTCGTAAAGAAAAGAGTGAATGTCATGTCAGAACAAACGAATAACAATTCGGCTTTTAATATTCCGTTATCCGTTCTTGATGTATCTCCCATTGTAGAAGGCGGCACAGTTGCCGAATCACTTAGCAATACATTAGATCTTGCACAGCATGCGGAAAAATGGGGCTATAACCGTTACTGGCTTGCGGAGCATCACAATGCGCCAAGCATAGCCAGCTCAGCGACATCCATTGTTATTGGCCATGTTGCGGCAGGTACATCCACGATTCGTGTAGGCGCTGGGGGGATTATGCTGCCGAACCATGCACCGCTCGTTATTGCTGAGCAATTCGGTACATTGGAATCGTTGTTTCCAGGCCGTATTGATTTGGGACTTGGCCGCGCTCCTGGAACGGATGGTCTTACAGCAGCTGCCCTTCGTGGAAACAGAAGAAGCAATGGGCATGACTTCCCCGAGCAGCTGGCTGAGCTGCGCGCGTTTCTAGATCCGTCGAGTGCTGAGGTGGGCATGCCAGTGCGAGCGATTCCGGGCGAAGGTCTAGAAATTCCGATTTGGCTGCTGGGCTCGAGCGATTTCAGCGCCTTGCTCGCTGCACAGCTGGGTCTGCCATTTGCTTTTGCAGGACATTTCTCGCCTAATTTCACCGTTCCAGCAATGAATCTTTATAGAAGCAGCTTTAAACCATCAGCGATTCTCGATAAGCCAAAAGGAATGGTAGCGGTCAATGTCATTGCGGCAGATACGGATGAAGAGGCTGAATATCTAGCAACATCGATGCAGCAGCTGTTCCTATCCTTTATTCGCAACACGCGTGGAGCTTTGCCTGCACCTGTTCGCAATATGGATGACGTCTGGACAGCGCAGGAGAAGATCGCCTTGATGCAGCAGTTAGGCTCTTCCATTGTTGGCGGACCGGAGACGGTACGCACGAAGCTGAAGCAATATATTGAGGCGACGAAGGCGGATGAGATTATGGTCGCCGCACATATTTATGATCACCAAGCTAGATTGCGCTCATATGAAATTATTGCGGGTCTGTAATAAAGCGAATTTGCTAATAAAATTGAAGCAGACTAGAAAAGAGTGAAGACTTAATAACCAAGTCTTCACTCTTTTTTTGCTTTAAATGGGCTGATTTACTCGACAGGCGGATAGTGCCCTTTGCGCAGCTTATTAATGGAATAACCAAAGTCCATTTGAAGATGAGGATAGTCAGGGAAGTTTTTCCAATCGCCTCCCCAAGAGAAGCCAAGGCGCTTGGCAATTTCAACAACTTCCATCCAGTCGGACCGCCCATTTTTATTGCCGTCATACTCCATGTCCCATATGACCTCGCCTTTCTTCGTTCGCAGGGCAAAATCGACAGCAAGGCCGTAATTGTGATAGGAGTGTCCGCCTTGAACTTGCGTAACGACTTTCCCCTCTGTTGTGCGTCCTTTTGCATAAATCGCATTTTGCTCCTCGCTTGAACGGAAGCCGTCTGTGACGAGAATGGTGATGCCGGCTTTGCTCGTTTCGGCAATCAGCTCGGTCTGCTTAATGAATACGATCGGATGCAGTGCCGTTACGGGTGGAGCTTCAATTGGATCATTGTTCGGCAAGTATGGATCAAAGGAAAGAATAACTTTCCATAAAAGAGCAGCGGTTAGCGCTAAAATAATAAACAGCAGTATTCGGTTTCGCTTGCGCTTACTTCTTGCTGCCAGGCTCAGCTGAGCCTGTAATGTAGGATGAGAAACATGATTTCGCTCCAGCATGCTGAATCTCCTTACGTTTTATATCCGCTTATTTTATCATATTGTTTATTTTGACACCCTAGTCTGTGGTAGGGGATTAGGCTTAATTACTATTGATTATGCTTTCTACCAATATTTTAGTAATGAGTTATAGAGTAGATTTTGTTATGCTTCGAGGATTGATCGCATGAGGAGGGTCTTTCTTGAAGCATACTTATACTAGATTTGCTCTAGCAGCATTTACTTTACTATATATCATAACACTTGTTGCTCATCCCATTGCAGCTCAAAGCACGTTGCCTTTTGATGATATTTCAAGCAGCTATGCCAAACAGGAAATAATCGATTTGTATAATAAAAAGATTATTACGGGCACATCGGAGCGAAGCTTCTCACCGAAGCAATCGATCTCGAGAGCGGAGTTTGTCACTGTGCTGGATCGGCTGCTCGGGCTTGAGCCTGTACCGACGCCAGTATCGCCATATACTGACGTACCTATGAAGGCTTGGTATTACGGATGGATTCAGGCTGCTGTGCAGCTTGGCTTAGCAGATGGCGTCAGCGCCTCTTTGTTTGCACCTGCGAAGGCAGTTACAAGGCAGGAAGCAGCCGTATTATTAACGAGAGCATTGAAGAAGCTGGATCATAAATCGGAAGTAAAGCTAAGCTTTGACGATGACAGCCGCATTGCTGCTTGGGCAAGTTCTTCTGTAGCGGCGATGAATGCTCTTGGCCTTATGAAAGGTGACGATAAGGGGAATTTCCGTCCGGGCGATCCGATAAGCAGGCAAGAAACCGCAGTAATGATTCATCGGGTGCTGCAAAATGTGAACTGGGCAGCTGAGCTTGCAGCTAAGCCCAAGGAAACGATAAAGCTAGGCTGGCAGTATAGTCAGACGACGCAGCAGTATGAACAAACGGTTTTGAATTCTAATGTAAACACCCTGTCCCCGCGTTGGTATTTTACAGGGGAAGCGGGAGAGATATCGGATAACACGGATCCGTCTCTTGTGACTTGGGCGAAACAGCATAATAAAAAGGTATGGGCAATGGTCGGCAACCGCTCGGATCAAGCGGCTACTCATAAGCTGCTATCCAGTTCCACACTACGCACCAAAGCAATTTCTCAGCTTGCAGAGTACGTAACAAAGTATAAGCTGGACGGGCTCAATATTGATTTTGAAAATGTTGCGCCGCAGGATCGAGCAGCTTTGACCGCCTTCATCACGGAGCTGTCCAAAAAAATGAAGCTCTTGAACGTTACGCTTTAGATTGATGTATCCCCCGACCGGGGAACGGACTGGACAGACGCTTTTGATTTTGCTGCGCTTGGGAAATTAGCCGATTATATCGTATTGATGGGCTATGATGAGCACTGGGGAGACGGCTCGGAAGCGGGCTCCAACGCCTCTATAGGTTTTGATGAAGCGGCTGTGAATAAGCTTCTTAAATTGGTGCCAAGCCAAAAGGTGATATTGGGCGTGCCTTTCTATAACCGTGATTGGGATTTAAAGAAGGACGGCAGCGTAGAGTCCTCTGCATTTATTTCGTTAGGCGAGCAGAATGCACTCATTAGTAAATATGGAATCAGGCCTTTATGGGACGCCAAAATCGGGCAGTATACAGCTGCATATATGAAGAACGGTATTCAGCATAAAATATGGGTCGAGGACGGGCGTTCGTTAACCGAAAAGTATAAGCTGGCTGTAAAAAGCAAGCTTGCTGGACTAGCTTACTGGTACGTAGGCGGCGAAAGTCCGGATATATGGATAAGCCTAAAAAATGCGGATCGATTTTTGGGTTATTCCTTCTCCTAATAGTTATTTACCAAAACCGCTGAATTGATTCGCAAAAACAAACGATATAGGGGCTGTCCCATAAGCATCAAGCTCGCTGAGGAATAGCTCGCTTTGAACGGGAGTATTGGTAGCAGTACAGGAGAGCTATTCCTGTACTGCAATTTTTCTATTCTGGTCTATGCTTGCTTCATAGGATTATGGGCAAGCGAAAGCCACCCGACCTCCAGACTTACCTTAGGTAAGCTGCGAAGCAGAAACGCCGGAATCCTTGGTTATTCTTTATCTGTCCTAAAATACTTTCGGGTTCAA
>NZ_JBFREL010000053.1:0-19471 GCF_052114265.1 Paenibacillus sp. MCAF9 | reverse complement strand
ATTATGTGGCCCACGACAGTGCTTTGTTTTATGAGAACGCGGGAGGCGTACCGTTTACGGCTACCTATATTCAAGCGAAAGGCGATCCGATCGCGGATCTGTATGAGGACATAGCGGCGGAGGAGAAGGCTAGGGCGACGTATCAGTGGTTGATTGATCTAACGGATGATGTGGATCTGCAGGATAGCTTGAAGTATTTGCGGGAGCGCGAGATTATACACTCTTTGCGGTTCCGGGAAGCGGTGGAAATACTTAAGGATAAGCGGGATGAGAAGATATTTTATTAGAGGGAACCTCTCTGCAGCGATGTTTGGCTGTGGGGAGGTTTTTTGCTTACCTGCTGATGTTAAGCTAACGGGAAGAAGTGGTGCATACAGAAGAGTGGGAATTAAACCGACTGCGATGGAATGATGTAAAACCGAAGGAATTACGCAGTCCTTCAACCTTTTGGGCGGGCGAACATTTTGTTCTTAACGCGAGAACAACAGATAACGGCATTAGTACTACAAAGGCGATCAAGGTCGAAGTAGCAGCGGAACGAATAGGCAGCACGACCTTAGCATCTACCGATAAGAAAAAGGTAAGGTTAAGCTACAGACATTAAAAGATGGGGACTATGTATTCCATTTTAGAGCCAATTATTCGAATGGCATCGTGAAGGAGAGTGATGTTGCATCGATGCCTGATAAGTGTCCGACATATCGATTCTCATATCGCAATACAAGGCTAGATACATATCCATTTTTAAGTTTTATACCCAAGACATCCGCCACGATCTTAACCTCTTTACGTTTCTTGTACCAGTATTTATGTTTCTTGCCTTCTACGTAAGGGCTAATCTAGACGCTTCGATATAATTCCTTCCCACTCGCGTTCATTTACCCAGTTCCAAAGTGCTGGTTCATCATAAAGGAGATCCGTTACAAAGACTCGCGGCTGCTTATTCTTAAATTTAGAAGCAAGTCGAGCATAGCATTACATCATATCTTTTACGATTCACACCCATCAGGACGCGCTGAAAGTTCGGACGGCTGCCGTCAAAATAAACGATCTCACCATCTAATACACATCGGCCTATACGTATAGGACTAAGAAGCGCAATAATTTCGGGAAAACGATCATTTCACAGCTCAACATGCTTTGAGAAGATTTCTATACCTCTGTCTCCATCCATCCGTACCAGAGTGCGAATGCCATCCCATTTAATTTGGTAACCCCAATCGGGGCCTGTAGGAATGTCTGCTGAAGTAATTGGAGCCATTGGGACTGTAGGCAGCTGCATAATCATGAGGCATCATCCATGGTTAATGAAAATGCATCCCAATGTGAAAATGGCATAGGCGAGAACAAAGCCTGTCGGCAAGTTGCAAAATGAAATTGCTGAATGGCTGACGACGCAAATTTCTGCAGGAACTGCTCCGGACATTACATTCACCTGGGGTAATAATTATTTGGACCAAGGGTGGCACGAGTCCTTGGGCAACGTCATCGATGAGCAGTTGATGCATACGTTGTAGGGCCTCCGATCTGCTACTTGAATCTTATAGATCTCACTAGCGCTATGAAATTGAACATGATATATTCTAAACAGTTTACGCACGCTTAGTTGCTTGATTAAACTGTTTATTTGTTTGAGGCCTAATGCTTTGGAGGTGAGAGGGTTGAAGTTAAAGTATAAATTACTGCTGCTGCTATTATGCTGTACGATATTGCCGCTGACTATCAATGTATGGGTGTCATATCAATCGATTAATCAGCGACTGAAGAATGAGCTAATCGCTCAATATAAATCGCAAGCAGAGAAGCTCAATCAATCCTTCGAGTTGTCTATCCGCAATGTGGATAATAGCATTCTCAGCATTTATCAGACAGCTGAACTCTATACATTCGTAACGGATCGCAAGCAGACAGATGCCGAATTAATTGCTCATCAGCGGCGTTCGGAAAACTTGCTCAAAATATTGGCGCATTCCTTGAATGATTTCAGCAATGTGTACCTGTACTTGAACGATCGGAAGCAGCTTTTTCAAGTGAGCGCCAAGTATTTGAACGTGCAGCATCAGGTATTGACACCGGCTGAAGATAAAGATTGGATCAGACAAACGCAGCTTGGAAATGGGGAGCTTGTTATTGTACATGAAGAGCATGTGGGAGGGGCAGAGGGACCGCTCTTATTCGTAGGTCGCTCCATTCCAGATGTTATTCAGAAGCGGCAAGCGGGTGTAATTGGCATCGATCTGGGAAAGGAATATTTCGAAAATATAGTGGGCGCGGATAATGTGCTGGAGAAGATCGAGGTCATCAATGATCAAGGACAATTGTTCTACTCCAAGCATTTGGCGTCCACACCTGAAGGCGAACAACTGCTAATCGAAAGCCGCAGCAACGCCTATGGATGGAAAGTTAAAACGTATTTGTCACAGCGTACATTGAATCAAATCTCATGGGAAGCCGTACGGCCGATGGTAGGTTGGGGCTTTCTCTTTATGATGGCAGCGATTGTGCTATGGGTGATGCTGTCCAGACAAATCTCTATTCCGCTCTACAACTTGGTCAGACGAATGCGTGAAGTAGGGAAAGGTAATTTTAAAGCTGACAGTTGGAATCGGGATCGACAACGCAAGGATGAGTTCGGTTTTTTGGAGCTGCAGTTTTTCTCCATGGTAGATCGAGTAGATGAGCTTATCAAGCATGAATATCAGCTCAAGACGAATGAATCGGTAGCACGCATGCAAGCGCTGCAAGCACAGATAAATCCTCATTTCCTATATAACACGCTTACTTCTATTTATTCAGAGGCGCTTGAGGCTGGCGCGGATAATGTATGCCGAATGGTGAAGTCGCTTTCGTCTATGTTTCGTTATACGACGGAATTTCATCAAGAGCGAGTGCCCTTGTCTGCGGAATTGCAGCATGTGCAAAACTATTTGGAAATCCAAAAGTTTAGATTCGAGGACAAGCTGGAATTCAAGATCGACATTCCCGTACAATGGATGGACCTGGAGGTTTTGAAGCTTAGCTTGCAGCCAATTGTAGAGAATGCGATTGTACATGGCATATCACGAACAGGGAAAGGCTGGATAATGCTATTAGCCAGCTATGATGAGGATAACTTTTGTATAACCGTAGCTGATTCATGTGGGCGGATTACCGAAGAGGAAGCAGCAGAGCTTACGAAGACCATTCAAAGTGACAAAGAATGGAGCGCTAGCGTCGGCTTGAAAAACGTGCATCAACGCATAATCTATTTGTTTCCTGGCTCGAAAGGAATCGCAATAGAAACGGAGAATGGCTGGACGCAGGTGAAGATAAGCTGGAAGGCGAGTGAACCATCATGAAGGTGCTGCTAGTTGAAGATGAGCCGAAGGTAAGAAGAGCGCTACGCAAGCTTTTGACTGAAATAGATCCGATTATCGACAATATTATTGAAGCGGACTCGGGCGATGAAGGATTGCGGATGATCACAGAGGAGCAACCCGACATTGTGCTGCTCGATATGATTATGCCGGGTATGCATGGAGATGAACTGCTTGATCGCATTCGGACGATGAAGCTGGAAATTCCAGTTATTGTCGTAAGCGGCTATCATGACTTCGCGTTGGTTCGGCAAGCTCTTGCGAATGATGCCATCGATTATATTTTGAAGCCTTTTGACAAAGAAGATGTGGCGAAGGCTTTGAATAAAGCAAAGGAACGATTGGAGAAATATCAATTTCATTATCGTACGGAGCAGCTTGTTCAAGAAATGCAAACAGAGCAATTCACAAGGCAAATGCAAGTTGTGTTGAAAAATATATATATCGGTCGCTTGAATCCTCAGGAGCTTGCGCTTCTGCCGAGCTATGTTCGAAAGCAGGCTTGCGCGTTACATCTCATTGTGATTCGAAATTATGAAGACGCGCTTAATGTTCGCTTTCGCAAGGATGTAGCTCTGCTCGAATATGCGATCAATAAATGCATAAGTGAATACACGGCTCTGCACCATATTGAGTTGCTTTATGGAATATCAGGTCGATACGGCTGGTGTATTTGGGTAGCTGCTCGAGGCGAAGCCAGTGGTGCCAATCGTTGGCAATCCGATGAGCTTGTCACCTCGTTGGAGCAGGTGCTTAAGCTGTCATGCGCAGTGCTTTATCACGAAACACAGCAGCAGGTGCCTGGTTATGCCCATGCAATTGCTGAACTGGAGAACCGTGTCTGGTATATGAATTTGATTGAGGGTGCTGAAGCTATTGCGGAGCCAAGCGCCAAGCTTGTCGAAGCGTCGGAAGCTTTCATAGCAAGAATCGCGCATGCGTTAAAGCATCGATTATCTTTTCGAATTTCCGAGGATGTTGAACAATTGTTGGAAGCAGCATCGAATATGCGAGAATGCTCCGTTATGTTTCTATTTCGTGTATGGACGAATATGAATGCCAAAGTGGATAGCATGATGGGGCAAGGCAAGGACAGGCTTCATCCGCTGGATCGGGTAGAAGACTTTGCTTTGCGGGTTTCCTTCAATGTGGACAAAGCTAAGGAACTATTCATCTCAGCCTTGCAGCATGAATTGTTGGAAAGTCGAACTAGTGATTCTGCTCGTCATAAGGAGAACCGGGCATTAGCGGTGAAAGAATATATTGATTTTGAATATAGGGAACCATTATCGTTAGCTGATCTTGCACAGCGCTTCTATCTGAGCAAGGAGTATTTGGCAGCTCGGTTCAAACAGCAATTCGGCATTACGGTTGTTCACTATATTCATGAGGTGCGCTTGCACGAAGCAAGGCGATTGCTGGAGGAAAGCGATGAAGCAGTTTCGGATATTGCACTATCGGTCGGATACGTTCATTTCAGCTATTTCAACAAACGATTTAAGGAGCGGTATAGCATTACTCCATCGGAATATCGATTATCAAGTAGATCGCAGTGAAGATCTTAATATCGTGCTAGTATAAAACTTAATATATAGATAGTGGCCCCCCTTGGGAATTCTTTATAATAAAGACATTCTTACAGAGGGGGTTTTTTATTGTGAATCATAAGACAAAAGCTTCAATGCTGCTAACCATGCTACTTACTCTTTCACTTCTATTGGGAGCTTGTGGAGGAAATAGTGTAAACAAAGGAGGCACGGTCTCATCTGAACCGTCAAACAAGCCAGAAGGAGAAACGACTTCTACACCAGGTACGCCTGTGACACTGAATGCCTTCTTGTTTAATATGGATAAACGTCAAGCGTTAGAAGAGACCTTTGTAGAATTTACGAAGCAAAATCCAGATATTAAAGTGAATCTGCTTGTCAATGACCAAGATTATTACACAGTATTGAAAACGAAAATTGCATCTAATGATATGCCTGATATCGTAATGGGCGAATATGGCGACTTGCTGGAGCTTGGCGAAGCGGGACATATTCTTGACCTATCGGCTGATGCTTACATTGCGAACTATGCGGAGCAAATACGCGAGCAAATACGCGAGCAAATGAAAACGTCCAACGGTAAAATCTACGGTATTCCATTAGATGTATCGGGTATGGGGATTTACTACAATAAGGAACTATTCAAACAAGCAGGGATTGAACAGTTTCCCAAAACACAGCAACAAATGCAGGAAGCGATCGATAAGTTGAAAGAAAAAGGCATTACCCCATTTAGTCTTGCGGTGGCAGATGGCTGGACGCTTGCCCACTCGCTATTCACAACGATTGCAGGCACAACAGATGATTTGAAAGGTCTTGCTGCTGCTGTAGCATCCGGCGTGACGCTTCAATCTGATCGTTTGAAGGAAGGCTTCAAAACATTGGATATGATGTATGCGAATGCAGATCCGCAGGCTTCGACGAACAATTATAATGCGAGCTTGTCTCTGCTTGCGCAAGGCAAGGTTGCTATGCTTCAACAAGGCTACTGGGCATATTCCAGCATTACGGACATTAATCCTGACGTTCAACTAGGCTTTGGCGCCATTCCATATAGCGAAAAGGAAGAGGATGCGAAGCTAGGCGTGAACGTGAATGTATCTTATGCAATTACAGCAAAGTCTAAAAACCAAGAAGCAGCGAAAAAGCTATTTGCATGGCTGACGACTGTTGAAGGAAACGGCATTGCGAATGAAAAAATGAAGCAAATCCCAGCTATTCAAGGCGTTACGATCAGCAGCAACTCAATTGCAGACGATATTATAGCATATATGAATGCGGGGAAGGTTGTTCCTTGGTCGCAAGTGCTGATGAATGGTTCAACTCGTGTAGAAGCCGAGACTGTGATGCAAGGCTACTACTTCAAAAAGAAAACACAAGAAGCCGTTGCGACTGATATAGCTGCTGCTTGGAGCAAAAAATAATAGACAGCCAAGAAGTAGGGTGCGGTTACGTACCCTACTCTTCATAGGAAAGGAGTTGAGAGAATGCTGGGAAGAAATTCGAAGCTGAAGGAAGCGGGTATTACGCTAACTTTTGTCGGACCGATCCTCGTCCTTTATGTGTTCTTTTTTATTTTGCCGCTTGGGGGTTCATTATTATATTCCTTCACCGATTGGGATGGCTTGCAAACGACATTTAAGTGGATAGGGTTCAGCAATTATATTGAATTATTTCGACATAGCGATAGCTTTAAAAATGCCTTTGTGTTCACCCTACAGTTCTCTGTGGTCAATATTGTACTTGTGAATGCTGCTGGATTATTGCTTGCTTTACTAGTTGATTCAAAGCTGAAATCTCGCTTTTTCTTGCGTACGGTATTTTTCTCTCCTAACGTTATCTCCTTGATTGTTGTTGGTTTTCTATGGAAGTTCTTCTTTTCATCTGTCCTCTATGAATTGGGTACGAAGACGGGGCTAAGCTTCCTAACCTACAGCTTTCTAGGAAATCCCGACACCATACTTTATCCGATTGCGGGTGTTTCTTTATGGCAGAGTGTGGGGCTTGCAATGGTCATATACTTGGCAGGCCTGCAAGGAATTCCAGATGAGTTGAAGGAAGCTATGAACATTGATGGAGCGGGTCGCTGGACACTGCTTTGGAAATTAACGATACCGTTGCTGCTGCCAGCCTTTATCTCCAATTTGTTCTTAACGACTACGAATTCATTCAAAGTATTCGATCTAATCCTTGCGTTAACCGGCGGTGGACCTGCTGGATCAAGCGAAAGCCTCGCCATCAATATTTATCGCGAAGCATTCACAGCAAATGAATACGGCTCCGGAACAGCTAGATCCATCGTATTTTGTTTGTTTATTGTAATCGTAATGCTCATTCAGTTCCGTGTGATGCAGCGTAAGGAGGGGAAATAATGTTGCGCAAATGGATAAGTGAGCTCGCGGCTGTTGGTTTGGCCGTGCTTTTTCTACTGCCGATTGTGTTCGCAGTTATAAACTCTTTCAAAAGCAATGGAGAGATGCTGAGCTCTTTCGTGGCATGGCCGGAAATATGGAGACCGGAAAACTATGTGAAGGTATGGCATGATATGAACTACCCTCGTGCCCTTGGTAATACCGTAATCGTAACGGCATTTGGAGTTGGTCTGACTTTGCTGATTAGTGCAATGGCTGCTTATCGGCTTGCAAGAATGCATGCTGTCCGTGGCTTTTGGCTGATGATTTTTTTAACCATTTCGATGATGGTGCCTTTTCAGACGATTATGATTCCGCTTGTTAAGCTGGCTTCGATATTCAATATGACTAACTCTCGTATCGGACTAATTGTAATGATTGTTGCTTTGTTTTCCCCGTTTACGATATTTCTTTATCGCGGATTCATGCTTGAGCTGCCTAAAGAATTGGAAGAGGCCTCACGTATAGATGGAGCCAATATCTATCAGTCATTCTTTCAGGTTATTTTGCCGCTTATGATGCCGGTTACAGCAACGGCAGCGGTGCTGAATATTTTATGGGTTTGGAATGATTTTATTTTGTCCTTCCTTATGCTTCAGAAGGAAGAGGTTATGACGCTGCAGCTCACGGTGTACCGCTACTTCGGTACGTATAGCCAAGAGTGGAATTTGGCGCTGGTATCGCTTATTTTGGCAGCTATTCCTGTATTAATTCTTTACCTGTTGCTGCAAAAGTATATTATCAAAGGCGTCTCGGCGGGCGCTGTGAAGGGATGATTATAGATGATGCTAGAGCAAAAAGAATGGGAAGCCTTGCAGGCACGTTGGGGTACTGGAGAGCGTACTCAGCAGCCTATACTATCTGGTTCAGGTATAAAAGGTCAATTTGATTCGCATGGTGTCGATTGTCCCTTTGTTTTTCGTCATAATGAGCGGTTTTATATGATGTATGTTGGATTTGACGGTATAGGATATCAGACGGCTCTTGCCGTTAGCGATAATTTATTGGATTGGCAGCATGAGGCAATTATTCTGCCGCGTCTTGAGAATAGTGAGCGCTGGGATCGTGTTGGCGCTGCTGGCTCTTGGATTTTGCTACAATCGAATCATGTGAATGAAATGCCGCAGTTGAGGAAGGTGGATGGTCGATATTGGATGATCTATCATTCTTATCCGCGCGAAGGCTACGAAGCGGGCGGTGCTGTAATGGGCTTGGCTTGGTCGGAGGATGAGACGCTTCGGGAATGGACAAGGCTTGAGCAGCCTATCTTTACCTATGAGGATGGTGGAGAGTGGGAGCGTAAAGGCTTGTACAAATGCTGCCTGCTAGAGCATGAAGGACGATATTGGATGCACTACAATGCAAAAGGCACTTCAGAATGGCCATGGCTGGAGGAAACAGGCGTTGCTTGGTCAAACGATCTTCTTCATTGGGAGCGTTATGCGCACAACCCGATTCTGCCAGTTGTTGAGGGAAGCTTCTATAGTCAATTTTATAGCGATCCCTATATTCGACATGATGGGCAGCGCTGGCTTAATTTTGGTTTTGGCTTAGATGGCATTCATGCGCAGGGCTTGCTTGCTGTTTCAGAGGATTTGATCCATTGGGAGACTATGAGTGAACCGCTCATGCCACATGGTCAGAAGGGTAGTCTGGATGAGATCCATGCTCATAAATCAAGCGTGGTTGTATGGGATGGAGTTACGTATCACTACTATTGTGCATGTCGTCCTTGGCGTGAGGGGGACCTGACGCAGGTGGAGGTTTTCAGCGGGCTGTTGGAATTTAGATGTATTACAGTGGCGATAGGCTCGAAAGCATGAAGGTAGATCGTATTTTATTTAATAGGAGGATGAAGTAATGAAACCGTTGAAAAAAAGCATTGGTACTTGTTTGTCAGCCGTGCTACCGCATGAATACTGCCGTTATACGGCAGTGTTCATGCGGTAGCGGATTCCAGTGTACATGTACAATATCAGGCTTTAGAGCCTGCTTCTATTCAGTAAGATAGCAAAAACAAATCGTTATAATTCGTAATGGTCAGCTTCAAATGACATTAAACTATGATCCGTAGATCCGGATAATTACGGTTTCTAATTTGCTTAAGCGCTGGTTGATATCCTTGACTTGGTGCTTTTTTTTGTTCGGCTTTTTCAGGGCCGTTTTTTTGAACGAAAGTTTTAATTTCTTCGCTTACCCGATTTCTTTCCCGTCGAAGCTGCTCTATTTCTTACAACAGTATTCTCCTTTTATCATCCGTTTTGATCAGTTGCGCAATAGAGTTTATTGGAAATGTATGCTATGGCACTGTGGACAGGGAACTAAGGAGGAATTAATGAGAACGCTTTCCAAAAACTACTCGGGCAAGCTATTTATTTTTTGTTTGCTTTTAAGTATTACTCCTGTTGTTATACTCGGGTATTATTCGTATAGTAAGTCATCTGCGGCTGTACAAGAAGTTGCAAAGATGAGCAATTTGCGAATGGTAGAGCAGATGCAGGCAGGGGTGGAGCAGGTGCTTCGTGTGGTCGATTACTCAGCTATTCAATTTATTCAATCTACCCTGCTGGAGCGATCGATGTCGATTAAGCGGGAAAAGGCTCATACGGATCCAGCGCTGTATAGCGATTTGATGCAAAGCATTAATAGCTTGCCTGCCTATGCATTAGGGATCGATAATGTCTACTTAGTCAACCTGGCACAAGGCTGGTTCGCTCATTCTTCTGGAATGCGAGATTTGCAGGAGCTGTCTCTGTTGAAAGAATGGCAAGAGTTTATAACGCTGAATAAGCCTTTCTACTGGCAGGCTGTATCAGATGGGGAAGGATTGCCGGCTTCTGCCGGTGTTTATTTGGTGAAGCCGATTCCGATCAACACGAATGAACCGGAAGGGTTATTTATTTTGAAGTTTTCGGCTGTGGAGCTGTATAGCTTGCTGCGGGTAGATCCTTACGGTGAGACCATAATTCTGGATGGTCAGCAGCATGTCATTGCCCACTCTGATAAAAAGCAGATCGGCAGTGATTATTCGACCCAGCCTTTTCTTAGGCAGTTTTCAGGAGATAGTGGCTACAAAGTGGTGCGGTCAGAAGAAGGACCTTTCGGTGTTACATACCGGCAGTCCGCCTATAACGGCTGGATTTATATTTCGAAGGTGTCATTAACGGATTTGAATCGTGAAGCACGTTCGATCGGTTGGGTAACGGTCGGTCTTTGTGCCGGCATTGCCGTAGTGATCGCACTGTTTGCGCTGATTGGCAGCAAACGATTGTACTCGCCCATTCGGAGGCTGTATGAACTGGTAAGTCATCCGGCGCACATGGAGCATACTGCGCCGGGCAAGCAACAGGATGAATTCAGCTACATAGGTGATGTGTTCACACAGCTGCGGCAGAAGCAATTGAAATTGAATCAGCAACTAGACAATTATATGGTCATGAAGCTTCTGCAGGGCACAGTGCGGTCGCAGGAGCTGCAGGAGAAGCTGAAGAACTGGCAAGATCCGCTAGGCTGGCAGTTGCAGGCGGTCATGGCGATTCAGATTGATACGATCGAGAATACGCAGTACACCGATCAGGATCGCGATCTGCTGCTGTTTGCGATTAGCAATATTGCCAGTGAGAAGCTGCCGCGCCATATGCGGTTAAGTCCAATTATTTTGAATGAATCGCAGGTGACGATTGTTGGCTCCGAGCATGGACTTACTGATATATTTCAATCGGAGATCCATGAATGGGCTGCGTCTGTCCAGACAGCGGCTGAACATTATTTGAAGCTGTCCGTTAGTGTCGGGATAAGCCGATTGTATTGTGAGTGGGAGCAGATTCCGCAAGCTTATGCTGAAGCAGTAGATGCCCTTAAATACCGTCTCCGGCTGGGACAAAGAGCCATTCTTTATCTGGATGATATCGCGCCAAGAGGGAATCAAGATATTTTCTTGTATCCGGTACGGCTGGAAGCCGAGCTGCTTGATGCAATCAAACTGAATAATTCTGAGCAAGCCCATAGGCTGCTGGAGCAACTCGTGACACATATTGTAAGCCGGGAAATGAGCTTGACCGAATACCACATGCATTTCATGCGGTTAATGATGGACATCCTCGGATTAATTCAAGATCCGGACGAGACGAGCAGTATGATTAATATGGATGACAGCAATAGTCTGGAGCAGCTGCGTGAGCTTAAGTTAGTACAGGAAATTATCCAATGGTTTCGTGACAAGCTGATCGATCCGGTGATGGCTTTTCTGGAGCAGCGCAGAAGCGAGCAATATTCCTCTATTTCCGATGAAGTGCTTAAGATGATTCATGAGAATTTGGTGCAGAGATCAGTCTGGAGCTATGCGCAGGGCGTATAAACTATCATCCTGATTATGTCAGCCGCGTATTTCGCAAGGAAACAGGTGTAACTTTCAGTGAGTATTTGTCGCGCTATCGGCTGCAAATGGCGAAGATATGGCTGGCGGAGACGGATATGAAAGTTGCCGAGATCGCCGACAAGTTGCAATATAACATTGCCCAAAATTTTATCCGCTATTTTCGCAAGATGGAAAATATAACGCCTGGTCAGTATCGGGAATTACATAAAAGCACCATCACCGGGTATGACGGGTAAAGTATGGTCTGTATTATTAGTGGGATTACAACCCCTGAATGCTTTGTATATCAAGCATTTCAGGGGTTTTATCATCCAATGACACTTGGTCGGAATATGATTATCCGAGCTTGATCACCCTTGATTTTTGATATTGTCGACCAATGATTATTTACGGAACCTGTCTCTGGCAGAGATGATCGTATGGCAAGGTCATTTCAGATAGGGAGGGGGTTAGACAGTTTGCAACTAAGCAATGGCCAAACAAAAGTTGTGAAGAGAAGAATCAGATGGACAGAAAATCTGCAAGCGATGAGAAAAAATCAACTGATCTACTGGATGCTTCTTCCAGGTATGGTTTATTTTATTGTTTTTAAATACGTTCCGATGTGGGGCATATTAATCGCTTTTCAAGACTATCAGCCTTTCCTTGGTATGAGTGGAAGCCCATGGCTAGGGTTTGATCATTTTACCCGTTTTTTCTCGGAGCCGATTTTTTGGACGTTGTTTCGCAATACGGTGCTCATCGCGTTATACAATATCGTCTTTTTCTTTCCTTTGCCGATTATTGTTGCACTCATGCTAAATGAAGTAGGCAAAGAGTGGTTCAAACGCACAATTCAGACATTGGTGTACATTCCCCACTTTTTCTCGATGGTAGTCGTAGCAGGCATAAGTTATGTCCTGCTAACGACCGAGGGCGGATTGGCCAATGAACTGATTGCAGCCAGCGGGGGAGATAAAATAGCCTTCGGTAAAAGCTTGATGGATTCCTTCAGTTTTTAATGTACTTGAGTAATGTAGTCTGTTCAGTGCTGCATTAATTTTTCGTTATCTTAGGGTAATAAATATAGTACATGTTAGGTTATCAGCATTATCATTCCCCTCAACTAATAAACGGAAGCAGCCGATCATTATGATTGGCTGCTTCTGTGTTTTTATTAACCAAAATACTATTTTTTACGCATTATTAAATCTCTAATTCCTGCGAATATGCCTGTCTTTGTTTCCTTTGAAGAGTAGTCTTTTAATACAGTATCAAGCTCTGATACTTCAGTTGAAGGTAAGGGTTTTTATTGTAGCCTCAGTTTCTTTTTGACATTCTAATTCATTGGTTTCGTTTAAGTACTTTTTCATTCTATTATGTATATCTCTTATTTCTTTACTCATAGTAAGACTCATATAAAACCCCTCTTAAATCAGTATCGGTATTACCATTTCCATCCTATTCGACGGTATTCATCATTCTCCTCTACAATTCGACAAATATCCAACTAACGCAGACAAATATAATTTGATAATCATACTTTTTGCAAACTAATTGCTTACATAATATAGAAAAGTTAGTGCTATGCTCAATAGAAATAATTTAAGGATGAGTTGGAGGGGGTAATTGAATGAGCAGTGCTGCTACATTAAAGAGATTTTTTGAGGAAAAGGATTTAGAGCATCGAACCTATTCTATAAAACATAATGGTTCCGTTCATATGATAGAGTATGATTTTTTAATTGATGTAATAACTAAACATACACCTGATCATGAGCAAAAGAAGATCCTAGGCATCATTGTTCAAATTGATTTTAAAAATGGTGATATACATCATTTTAGAGCAGTTGGCTACAGGGTATGTAAAGACCAATTACTAATCAGGATCTCGATGATTATACCGTATCAAAATGTGTGATAAGTAAATGAAACGTACCAAAAATCAAATATACAGTTTTTGAAACGCTTTATAGTGTCTTTTTTTAGTGTATCAAAAAGTATGCTTTTTGAGACTTTGTCCGTTTGGACGGTAATTTCGATGGTCACTTCCGTTTCATTAACTCTACGAAAACCTAAGACTGGAAATATCAAAAGTAAGCTTGAATCTGTAATAATAAGTTAATAGTTTAAGATGCCATGAAACAGCAAAAATAATCAACAAAACGAAACAATAAACAATTTTTTATTTTAAAATAATTAGACTATAAAGGAATTTACAACCATAATTGAATCTATCGTTTAGAAAAAAACTAGTTGACATGCAAGTTGTTTATTACTATATTGGTTTAAAAGGAAGATAATGTATTGAAGGAAGAGCATGAAGAAATGGAGCCTTATTTTACCTGTTGTATTTTTAATGTTTGCTTCTGTTGCCCAAGCCACCGAAAGACCAGAAAAAATTGAAAAAAATGAGAGGAAAATTGTACTTAATGGGGCACTGACAATTACAAAGTATGACGATGGTCGGATTGCACCAGTCTCAACTTTTTTGAATCTATCAGAAATACAAGTCAATCAGGTATTAAGTGAGATGAAACTATCAAACGAACAAATTGAGCATTATTCTCCAGAACTAAAAAAGAGAATTATTAGCCGAGGTGGAGTAGCTGTCGAAACACAAAGCAGTCTAAAGCATTATTACAACAGTGTTGACGGCACTAGATATTTAATTACCGATGAAAATAGAGATGAAGTTAATGCGATTAAAGAGAAAGATAGCTTGACTTTAATGAAACAAAGTAATGGTTGGAATTAGTACGAAAGCTGTAATCCCTATAGATACAAAAAAGGATGGAAAATGGAGCGCATCAACTAGTTTGATTTATCAGGGGTTAAGCTCTACAGGACAAGAATTTAAATATGATTTATATACTGAGTATAATAGGGATGGACAACCTAATTATTATTTTAGTGACTCAGTAGTACAATATTGGGATAATGCTACTGGTATCTCAAGTGCATCATCTTACGGGGCTAATAATTGGTTGCCCAAGGTTAATAATACAATTCAGCAGGAAGCTATGACAATTGTAAGGAAATTCGGTCAATCTCAAGGAACCTTCGATCTTAAACATTCTCATCATAATTACGGAGTAATAGTCGATGATCTTAGAGTTCCGAGAACTCTACGAGGCACAAATAAGCAGATACTTGCCAGTTATGCTCACCCATATATTCCTGGTTTTGTAAGCGTTTTAATGGGTATCGCAGGTATGTCATGGCCCGGTTTAATAGGAGACGACTGGTACTTGGATGGTACATTTACTGTTCAAAACACCTAAATTAATTAATATCATTTTTAAATTTATCGAGAACTTCAATCTTTATGTAAAGATTGAAGTTCTTTTCCATTTGATACATACTATGGATATTGGTTGAGCGACATTTAGATATATATATATATTATCTTAAGTCAGCGACGAGGAGGAACAATGAAAAATAATGATAAAAAGATAATGAAAAAAAGTATATTTATAATATTAGCTGTCATAGTAGTTGCGATTTTATTTATGCTTTCTAATGGTTATGCGTTTACCGAGTCAAGTGCACTTGCATTGTCTAACAAACATAAAAAGAGTCAAATTGTTTATTCAAAAGAGTTTGGCGACATTAATTTGTTAGTTGAGAAAGAACTTAATAAGAAGTATCTCATAGAATTAAAGAAAAAATGGTTTTTATATAAAGTAACAAATAAAGAAGAACTGCTTCCAAGTGGGACAGACAAAATGAAAAGAACATGGATAAGTGTAATGACTAAACATTCAAATCGAAAATATGAAACAATTATTGCTGCTGAAATTCTTGACCCCCATGTAAAGAAGGTAATTGTAAGCAATGATGATATGCTATTCAAAACTCAAGTCGATATTAAAAAAGCATCAACATTTTTTAAGGAACTAGAAGTTGATAATGGATATGCCGTTTACTACACTATGATGGATTTTGAAGATGCTTCAAGTTTTATATTCCGTTTAATAGATGAGTCAGGAAATATTATATATACTGGGCGTTGATTGATAGCATACATTAAATATAAAGAAAACCACTACTGCACTTCAACTGTTAGACACGGAGCATTGATTGAGTTCATCTTCTATACAATTATGCATAAGGTCTTAGTGAAACTTAATGGTCTTAGAGTTGGTGCCAATCGTGCTAAAGGAAAAATAAAGATCACATATGATTGCATTAAGCAAACGGGAATAGATCATTAAAGATGGAACCTCAATAGAAATAGGGTATTCGGCTGCCAATATCTCAATATAACAAAAAAAGAAGTGTTGCAGCTTAATTACAAGCTACAACACTTCTTACTTAACTTAACTTAACTTAACTTAACTTAACTAACTACCACGACTTATGAAATGAACTTGAAAAATGACGTCCAGCTATCTTTAATTTGAATGGTCACTTCCGTTTCATTAATTACACCATTTGAATAGGTTGCTACGAATATAAAGATATAATCGCCATCCTGACTCTAATTTTACCTGCGCTTGCTCCTCAACGATATACCCGTTCCAGGATTTCTGATCGATGGATGACAACTTTGTATTGCCTATTCGAGCAGCTGCTACTTCGACAGAAATCTAATTAAGCAATAAAGCGCCCCACGTTTTATTATGAAGGATGGAAACATTAGACGAAATCAAACAATGGATTCGGCTTATCTTCGTGCTAGATATTATGATCCTAGTATTGGGAGGTTTATAACTAAGGATACGTATGAAGGGGAGATTACAAATCCGCTGACTTTGAATCTTTATGTGTATACTGCTAATAATCCATTACGATATATCGACCCAAGTGGACATTGTTTTACAGAAAAGCTTGGTAAGAAATATTGCAAGGCAGCATGGATTATAACGAAGGTTGCCGTATCAGATGCTTGGGACTCAAGTAAAAATTTCGCTATTAATACCTTGAAAGACTTAGATAAATTTTTATATAAGACGTATGGTCCAGAAAGTGATTCTTACAAATTTTACAACAGTATGACTGATTAAGAAAGGACGGAATTTTTTTCAGGGTTTTTGGGTTTTGGTGGTACTGCAAATGCTTCAAATAAGATGCTGGGTGTTATTGCAGGTACAACAAAAGCGTCTTCACTCGCGTTACGTTTAAACTTAATTAGAGCTGGGATTAGTGTTCCATCATTTGCTAATGCAGTGCATCATATCGTTGCGGGTACACAACCCAAGGCAAAGATAGCGTGCGCAGAATCTAAAGGACCGTCAGGGAGATCTACCCTGACGGTTTTTCTTTATTATCGGAAAGGTTAAAGCTTCATCCTGTTGCCGATAAAGAGGGCGTTAGCCGGCTCTTCTTCTGTTGACAAAAACAGTTGTTCTATATATAGTTGTTGAAACAACTAATTGAGTAGGAGGATGGTTATGACGCCAAATGAAAATGTGCTTGAACGATCGCTTGGTGCTTTGATGGGCATCACGTACCGCAAGATGACGAATGTCCTTCAGGCCCGCCTTAAGGATTATGAGATTACAACGGAGCAGTGGTCGGTGCTGTTCCAGGTCGATCAGACAGAGGGTTTGATCCAGAAGGAAATTGCCGAGTTGGCGGGTAAGGATAAGCCGACGACGACCCGGATTCTCGACCATTTGGAAGAAAAGGGGCTGATCTGCCGTAAGATGGCGGAGAACGACAGACGTTCCTTTCAAGTACACAGCACAGAGAAAGGTGCTTCGCTGATCATGGAGACCCTCCCGGTTGAAATGCAGGTAAACCAGGAAATCAAACAATGCATGACGGTTGAGGAACATGAAATGATCATGAAGCTTCTTCTGCGGATTAATCATCATGTGAGCCAATTATCATAATGTCCGGAAGGAGCATAAAAATATGCAGTCCCAAGAAAGCAATTCCAGGCTTTGGACCAAACCGTTTCTGATTCTGACTCTTAGCACCCTGCTGTTGTTTTTGAATTTGCAGATGCTGCTTGCCGCTTTCCCGGCCTATGTGAAATCCGCTTTTCAGGCTGACGATATGACCGTAAGTCTAATCATTAGCGTGTTTGCCGGTTCAACAATTATTACCCGGTTATTAACTGCCCAACTTATGCGTAAAGTGCGTCGCAATGTGATTTTGTATGCGGGACTTGCTGCCGCATGTCTGTTCACCGTAATGTCTGTTGCTGCGGGTTCTGTCGGTATGCTGCTTGTCATGCGGGTTGGTTTTGGGATTGGGTTCGGAATGGCGAGTACGATTATTCCAACGTTGGTATCTCAAATTATTCCAGGCAAAAGGATGGGGGAAGGCATCGGTTATTTCGGCCTTTCAACCAGTCTGGCTATGTCTGTTGGACCGATTATAGGATTAAGCGTGATGAAGCATGCAGGATTCACGACTCTTGCCATGCTTGGCACGGCAACCATCCTGCTTATTTTTCCCATTCTGCTGCTATCGCGGGCGATTCCGCCTGATACCAGCAAGAAAACAGCGCCAGCAGCAGGCTCCACTTCCAAGCAATTATTCCATGCCAAATTATTAATCCCCGGACTGCTTAATGTAATTTTGGCTGTGACCTATGGCGGTCTGCTCAGCTTTATCGCCTTGTTCGGGGAATCTGTTCATTTGGAGCAGGTCGGCCTGTTCTTTTTGTTCAATGCGATTGCAGTGATCATTATCCGGCCCGTTTCAGGCAAAATATTCGATCGTTTCGGACATGCTGCTGTTCTCATCCCTGCCGCGATCAGCGTTGTGTCTGCGCTAATGGTTCTATCCTACACAACAACGATGCCGATGCTGATTTTGTCCGCCCTGTTATATGGACTCGGCTTTGGGTCCATTCAGCCCACGCTGCAGGCATGGATGCTTCGTTCCGGCACGCCGCAGCAGTACGGCATGGCAAACAGCATGTTCTATAATACGACTGATCTGGGTATAGCGGTCGGAGCCTTGATTTTGGGTGTCGTTTCATCCATGTCCGATTATGCTTTTATGTACCGGATCTCGGCCGGATTCATGGTCCTGTTTCTGATACTTTATATAGTCGTTCGGCTGTTATCAGCCGTCAGATACAAATTCAAGCAAAGCGCCGGGCAAACAACATAACTTCCTGCAGGGACGGTAAATCGCATATAATAGGCGATATACCAGGGAAAGAAAAGGGGACAAAACTCCAAATATACAGGAACAGATTAATCGATTTATGAAGATAAACTAACAGAGTCACCTACGTTTTCGCCTTTTCTAGGAGGGACTGAATTAAACGTTGAATACCATCCTTCGCATATTGAAGTTAATGTTACAGTGATTCCGTATGTGGGACCTCATTTAGATGTAGGGATGGACTCGATGAAGTTTCGTTTAGATAATACAGGAGCTGTAATGATTCTAGAATAGAAACACATTAGGGACTATGAGTTGCCTCCATACTGGCAACACATTCTTCGTTGAACAAACGGGATACGATAGTTGAACGATCTTGGTATTACGTTGAGATATTAAAGACTTTGAATCGATAAGTTGTGACAGAAGCGTGAGACGAGATTGTGGTTGTCGAGTTGCCGATTCATAGTCAAAAGGAGTTAAGACCGAAATATTCAAAATCATAAAGCCTTACTGTGTATAGGAAAATCATCACTGTTAATTACAATGTACCAACGAATTTGCTCACTTAGAAATGATCGCTACAATGATATATAAATTGACAAAAGATGCAACGCCTGAGCAGTTAAAGGCTGCTGGTCTAGGTGCTCATTATGTGGCCCACGACAGTGCTTTGTTTTATGAGAACGCGGGAGGCGTACCGTTTACGGCTACCTATATTCAAGCGAA
>NZ_JBFREL010000052.1:0-23293 GCF_052114265.1 Paenibacillus sp. MCAF9 | reverse complement strand
TATTTCCTTAGAAAGGAGGTGATCCAGCCGCACCTTCCGATACGGCTACCTTGTTACGACTTCACCCCAATCATCTACCCCACCTTCGACGGCTAGCTCCCTTGCGGGTTACCCCACCGGCTTCGGGTGTTGTAAACTCTCGTGGTGTGACGGGCGGTGTGTACAAGACCCGGGAACGTATTCACCGCGGCATGCTGATCCGCGATTACTAGCAATTCCGACTTCATGCAGGCGAGTTGCAGCCTGCAATCCGAACTGAGACCGACTTTGATAGGATTGGCTCCACCTCGCGGTTTCGCTTCCCGTTGTATCGGCCATTGTAGTACGTGTGTAGCCCAGGTCATAAGGGGCATGATGATTTGACGTCATCCCCACCTTCCTCCGGTTTGTCACCGGCAGTCATCCTAGAGTGCCCACCATKAYGTGCTGGCAACTAAGATCAAGGGTTGCGCTCGTTGCGGGACTTAACCCAACATCTCACGACACGAGCTGACGACAACCATGCACCACCTGTCTCCTCTGTCCCGAAGGAAAGCCCTATCTCTAGGACGGTCAGAGGGATGTCAAGACCTGGTAAGGTTCTTCGCGTTGCTTCGAATTAAACCACATACTCCACTGCTTGTGCGGGTCCCCGTCAATTCCTTTGAGTTTCAGTCTTGCGACCGTACTCCCCAGGCGGAATGCTTAATGTGTTAACTTCGGCACCAAGGGTATTGAAACCCCTAACACCTAGCATTCATCGTTTACGGCGTGGACTACCAGGGTATCTAATCCTGTTTGCTCCCCACGCTTTCGCGCCTCAGCGTCAGTTACAGCCCAGAAAGTCGCCTTCGCCACTGGTGTTCCTCCACATCTCTACGCATTTCACCGCTACACGTGGAATTCCACTTTCCTCTTCTGTACTCAAGCTTTGCAGTTTCCCTTGCGACTTGGGGTTGAGCCCCAAGTTTAAACAACAGACTTACAAGGCCGCCTGCGCGCGCTTTACGCCCAATAATTCCGGACAACGCTTGCCCCCTACGTATTACCGCGGCTGCTGGCACGTAGTTAGCCGGGGCTTTCTTCTCAGGTACCGTCACCTTGGGATTGCGGAAGATTCCCTACTGCTGCCTCCCGTAGGAGTCTGGGCCGTGTCTCAGTCCCAGTGTGGCCGATCACCCTCTCAGGTCGGCTACGCATCGTCGCCTTGGTGAGCCGTTACCTCACCAACTAGCTAATGCGCCGCGGGTCCATCTRTAAGTGATAGATTGCTCCATCTTTCCCGATTCAGTCATGCGACCATATCGCGTATCCGGTATTAGCATTCGTTTCCGAATGTTATCCCAGTCTTAYAGGCAGGTTACCCACGTGTTACTCACCCGTCCGCCGCTAAGYATCAGAGGTGCAAGCACCTCATCAACTCCGCTCGACTTGCATGTATTAGGCACGCCGCCAGCGTTCGTCCTGAGCCAGGATCAAACTCTCCAAATGGAAGTTTTCGCTTCGACGCGATGTCGAAGAGAAAAGCTTCATGTGTTTGACTTGCTCATTACTTTTTTATCGCTTTTTTCGCTCATCCCGAAGGATTTGCAAGGCAGTTATTACTCGTTGTTCAGTTTTCAAAGAGCAAACTTTTCTATCGTTTGTCTTGCTTGTTTTGCTTGTTGACCGCGTGTGTCTCTCGGCCAGAAATAGAATATACCATGTACATACCTAAATGGTCAAGCGTTTAAATAAAATTTTTTAAAAAAACTTCATTTCTATCGTAAAACCATCTTTATTCCGTTCCTTTACGCTGCAGTTCACGCCAAACTTTCTTGTTGCTGTACTGACGCTCTGAGCTAATATCCTTGCCAAACCATGCTGGTGCAATGAAAGCATTGGCAGATGCTTCGGAGTCAAACTCAACCTCAAGCACCGAAAGCTCGATTTGGTCATAGGTATCAATCTCAATGATTCGGTCGTTCCACTTTGCAGTCACTCTGTTTTTCGTCAATGGTATGAAGCCAAAAGCGTTTACTACCTGTTCATAAATACTGTTAGAAATCGAATATTCAATTTCCTCACGTGATAGACCGTTGCCTAGCTTAAAGGTATGTGTAAATGAAACCTCGCCGCTCGCCAGATCAACAATTCTCCGAACACGAAGCTCTTGATTGTCATCGATAGCCAAATAGGTTTGTTCTATTCTTTGCTCGGAGAGCACCAACAAATCGTTTTCTTCTATTAATGCAGTTGGAAACGCCGGCAGCAAAAACTTGCGTTCAATTTCTAATGACATGTATAACAGCTCCTTTTTGTATTAGTCTTCCTCCAAGAAAAGCTCATCCAGCATTCTTTCCCTATTGTTAATAAACCTCTTCATAAGCATATAATGATCGGTTTCCTCGAGAGCGGTACGCTCAATCCCTTCAGCAGTCAAATTATAAATCACGGCATCCGGATAAGCCATTAGAATCGGAGAATGTGTTGCGATAATAAATTGTGAGTGCTTCCCTACGAGTTGATTAATGCGTGCAAGCATCGCCATTTGGCGGAAAGGAGAAAGTGCAGCCTCCGGCTCATCCATCATATAGAGACCATTACCGTTAAAGCGGTGGAGGAACGTTGCAAAAAAGGATTCACCATGTGATTGCTGATGGAGCGACTTCCCGCCATATGAATCAATAATGCGTGGTCCACTGCCTAACTCACGGTCCATTTGGTCAATATTAGTCGCCAAATTATAATAGCTCTCCGCTCGAAAAAAGAACCCATCCCTTGGTTTGTTTACGCTGCGCACAAGCCTCAAATGCTGATGAAGTTCTGAATGGGTAGCTTCTGTAGAAAAATTAAAGTTAATCGTTCCGCCTTCCGGATTGAATCCGAGTCCAATCGCGATCGCTTCCATCAGCGTAGACTTGCCCATTCCATTTTCCCCAACGATGTATGTTACTTTCGGATGGAACTCCAGCTCATCTAAACTCCGGATAGCACTTAAATCAAACGGATAAGAATCGAAGGAGGGTACTGTCTCCCGAAGGAGCTTAACGCTTCTTAAATAAAGACCTTGCTGGCTTTGTCTCATCCTGTACGCCTCCAAGTTCGATTATGCCTTATCTGATTCTACTATTAACCACAGCACTTTTTGAACTTTTTCCCGCTTCCGCAAGAACAAGGTTCATTACGCCCTACTTTTTTCTTTGATTGCATATCGATTACTTCCGCTTGAGCAGCTGGCTTAGGTGCATTATTAAGCACCATGCTCACGTTTGCACGTTTTGCCGCTAGCTCTTCTGGGGAATAACCTTTGATAGCCCACTGCTTCGTGCTGTTCATTAATGGAACGAGCAAATCGGTAATATTCCTCATTGTTTCCGAATTAGGAATTTCAATAAAGTTCTGTGCCAGCTCAATAACAGAAGCTAAAGAATCTCCGTTTCTCGCAGCATCTGTACATTCCTCAGCCATCAAGTCAGCTTCTTCACGATCAATCTCATAACGCTCTAGTACAAAACGGACTAGATTCATATAGTGACTGTTCCGCTCCACATATTCTGCTTCTCCAGCTTTTAAAAGCTGCTGCTTCGTAAATGGACAAAAATCCAGATCGTGTCTGAGGTCTCTTTCTTTCACAATTGCCTCAGGATCTACTACCCGATAGTCTGATATGTAGCCACTCTCTTCAATGAAAAATTGCTCATAGTAATCTTGGGCAGCAAACAAAACGTTCATAATATCATATTGAGCAAGAGGATGATCCTCCTCTGAGATTACAAATGATTTCAACTGATCTATCGTCAATGTTCCATAATAATAGAGTAGGCCCTGCGTTAACCGAATCCATTCCGTGTTTCGATTAAGAATGGGCGTTTCCTTTAAGAGGTCCCCTGCTTTAATGAATTCCACCAGTTCGGCTGGCATCATCACAACACGCTTGCCATCTACCGTTCCCGGAAATAAAATACCACGCTCAAGGAAATAAGTATACTGCTGCAATTCAAGCAGTGGCTTGTCCCAAATACCTTCGTTTTTCACTATTTTCTGAACAAGCCTCAATCTATTATGATCAAAGCAACGAGTTGCCATTTGTAGATTGTCTGGTATCAGCTCCGAAAGCTTCTCCACAAGCCCCTGCTTATTAAGCGAGCTTAGGTTGCTAATATCCAAATTCGTACGTATTCTAGTTAATTGCTGCTTCGATAATGTGCTTAGCGCATCCTCATAAGACAGTGGATAGGTAAGCGGCGGCCATAATTTTTCCAGTGCTTTATCTTGCTTTGTTGTCATAATAATCTCCTAACTCGTAGATGTATTTCATGCTCTTCTATGAATTATGAGTGGTACACTCAAAAGACATGCAGGTTCAAAGATAACAAAAATTGAAGATGTAATCAAACAAATCTGTTACTAATTTAATCACAAAATGTAAACTCAACCTATAAATTACGAATTCAAACCTAAATAAAAGCCTCACAGATCATCAAGCGATCTACGAGGCTTATTCAAAATCTATCAAGATTTATCCATACCTTTTACACTTAACAGCGAATTAAGCTGCTCCAGTAAATTACCGCCGCCAGTGAGCGAGATAGTCCCGATTTTTTCGCAAATTTTCTCAAGAAACTCAAGCTCTTTCAGACGATAGAGTGTGCCGTTCTCATCCATTAGCTTAGCGGTATTTAGCAGACTTCTAGTAGACGCTGTCTCTTCTCTTCGTGTAATGAGATTGGCTTGCGCCTTCTTCTCAGCAAGCAGCACTGTATTAAGGATGTCCTTAATATCACCCGGCAAAATAATATCTTTGAGGCCCGCCGAAACGAACTCTACACCGTAATGCTCTTTCTGCTCGTTCAGACGTGTAAGTACAAAATTTGCGATTTCTTGCTTCATGCGCAGCAGATCGTCCAGCTTTAGAGTACCGACATATTCGCGCAAAATAAGCTGCAGCAAAATGTACACCTGCTCCTCGAACGACTTAATCTGAAATGCTTTTAGCGGGTCAACAACCTTGTACTGGCACACAAAGTTCAGCCGCAGCGTCACCTTGTCCTCTGTCATGATCTCTTGTCCAGTCATGTCCAGCTGAAGCTGGCGCAGATCAACCGTCTTCACCTGCACGCTCGTTGGTCCTTTCCAGAAATAATATTTTCCCGGACGAAGCTCGCGCTGCAACACGTTATTAAAAAATAACAACCCCGTTTCATAGCTTGCCACCTCGAACACTTGCATAAAGCTTTGCAGCCTCGACAGCAGTGATCTATCGATCTCTGATGTCAGTTCTGGATTCCGAATGTCTATACGGATAAATGAATGTTTTTTCATTACATTCCAGAAGCCATAAAGCCCTGGTGTCAGCAATGCGGCAAATTTGCCATCCTCAAAATGCAGTACATACTCATAATCCTGCACATCAGCTATCGTCAGCTGCTCGGCAAGCTGCTCATCGTGGAGAAATAGTTTCAACTCCATATTTGGAACAGCGAAACGCTTCGCAATATTTTGCAAAATAACGGTATCGTCAGAAAATGATGTATGGCGATATACGCCCGGCTGCAAAAGCTTTATGTAACTGCCTTTTTTGAAAAGCAGACCTCGTTCATCGTTCTTGATAATCACTTTTTTAAACATGATTTAGCACCTCTTTACACGGTTTGGTTGATCTTTGGAACAGGAGCGCTCCTGCGGCTAGACCGGAATCAGGCTTGAGAAGGGAGCGTAGCAGCTTTACAGCTTCGTTGTCGATAGTCGAGCACGGATGTACCTTCCATCTGTGCTCGTTCTATGTCTTACTCTGCTATAAGAGGCTACTGGCTCCAATCGGTATCCACCGATTGCATAGATTTTGCTGCAGTGATTGTGCCGAGGCATCGTCTGAGTGCTCCTGCAAAAGAATCGCATCTACAACATTAGTTCTCCTTTGGAGGGAGTCAGAGTGCTCCGAAGAGCTTATTCGCGGATTAGGCGATTGTCAATAGAGGGACTAGATCCACTCTATCCTGTGGGAGATTAAGACGATATGAGCGATACAGTATACAAGCGCATAGTATGCGCATGCACTGCGGGATTTTTAGAAATCCCAGCCAAGGTACGCCATTCGTACATGAACCTCATCTATTATTGAAGTTATCTTTAATAGCAATTTAATAAAAGCTAGGTGCCTTTTATAGCAGCCATTGGCTTGCATTTGGCTACCACGGCAGCTAAAGAAGCGCCAACAACGCTGTCGATGATCTGATCTACGTCTTTATATGCCTGTGGGCATTCATCGAGAATGGCCTGCAAGGAAGCGTGGTTAACGAGTATTTCATCATCCGTCCCAACCTTCAGCGATTGTTCAAACTGATCAACCGTTACCATTTCTTTTGTTGCTTTTCGCGATCTCGCCCGCCCCGCTCCATGGCAAATCGAATAGAAGTTTTTCAGTCCCTCTTCCTTGCCTACCATAATATAAGAGGAAGTTCCCATAGAGCCCGGGATGAGCGCGGGATGTCCCGTCTCCTTGTACACCGGCGTATTTAGAAAATGCCCCGGCGGAAGCGCACGCGTTGCCCCTTTGCGATGGACGAGCATCGGCTGGTTGCGGTGAAACTCCTTAAGCGCGTAGTTATGCATCAGATCATAGAGAACCGGCATTTCTGTACTTGCTCCGAACACTTCCTGAAAAGCTTCACGGATACCGAATGCAATCATATGACGGTTGCTTACGGCGAAGTTGAGTGCAGAATACATCAGGTTCAAGTAGGTCTGCCCTTCCTGACTCGCAATCGGGGCATAGATCAGATTAGGGTCTGGATTGCTAACTCCCCACTGATTCATGGCTTCCTTAATAACCTTATTGTGTTCGCGTCCAACCATTCCGCCCCATGACCTAGAGCCAGAGTGAATCATGACGACAACCTGACCGTCGAACAAGCCCCATTTTGCCGCCACATTTGCGTATTCCTCATTTATCTCCAGATACTGAATTTCAATGAAGTGATTGCCGCTGCCGAGCGATCCGAGCTGCCCACGCGCATATTTCATAATTTTCGGAGGCAGTTGATTTAAATAGGTATGGTCGAAGTCGAACTGGGATTGCTCCACATGCGTCAGCCATTGCTCATTTGGCACATATTTCTCAGGCAGACCCTTCAAGCCATGCTGTACCACACTCATAACATCGATATCGTCGTAGTTCGAGTTCTTACGCTCGTTAGTCGGTACGTATTTCTCGATTGCGGCGATCAATGCTCTACGAATATTTTTGTCAGCGAGCTCACGCTTATGAAGCGATGTTGTATGAACGCGCATCCCACAGCCGATATCAGAGCCGACAATAGAGGGTGATACACAGCCATTTTTCATATTCCAGACCGCAGTCGTCCCAATGCAGGTTCCAATGCCAACGTGGGCATCAGGGGTATAGCTCATATATTGATTTCGAGGAATTTGCAAATTGTTGTTTGCCAATTCATATACTTTGTCCCCAAAGGCTTGGAGCACATCTTCATTCGCAAATACGTGGAGTGAGCCATGCTCAAGCTCCATTTCATGATGATTGCCTCCATGTCTCTTATGCTGCATTATCATCGTAATACCTCCCGTGCTTCAAGCTATACGTGTCATAACTCGTTGGCTTGCTCGCTTCTTATGAGCTTTATATTGCCTGATTTTGGAGACCGTGAACATGGTGAAAGTATTACGAGTAAGCAAAAACGCAATTAGCTTCCTCTGGATGCTAATGAAGCTTTGACGGAGAGATATAAGCCTAATATAAGAATTAAATTTATATACTCTTATATCTGGAGGAAAATTTTCCTTTTTGTTCAAATTCGCGATCTTCCTGTTAAGATAGAAAAGAAGAGCGCTTATGATCGGAGGAATACATAAATGGCAAAAGAAAGCTTTGATAAAGAGATCCAGTTTTTGCGGATGCTCGTTCTTACGAGCGGTGCATATAATCGCCAGCAGTATGCGGACAGGCTGGGCATCTCCATCCATACCTTCGATAAAACGATCAAACGTCTGAAAGAGGTTGTGAATAGCGTTTACCAGCAGCTGCCTGAGGATAAAGGCAAGGAGTTTGCCGAAACCATTCGTTACAGCTATCTTGATTCTTCGGAACCGATGCTGCTGTTTCTATTTCGCGCCAAATCTCTAAAAGAATCAGAGAGTCAGCGCCTCTCCTTATTGCTCGCTGCTATGCACGAGAAATCATTTACTGCAATGGAGCTCCTTGATCTATGCTGCAGCAGCATGCCGGAAGAGCTCTCGCTTCCTGACGAAAAAACGATACGAGGCGATTTGAAATATTTAGAGCAAGTAGGCGTCATCAAAAAAGAGTCTGGAACGCGCCCTTTTCGCTATCGGATATACAATGATTTAGTACAGCAGCTCTCACGCGATGAGCTGCTCGATCTATATGACTTTGTAGACGTTATGGCAAATACCCAAATCCCCTCCGTACAGGGTTATTTGCTTCGTGATGGTGTCAAGAAATACATGAATCGGAATCAGGTCGATTACGGCTCGGTTGAACCCTTCTTATATAAGTACCACTATTACTCTCGTATTTTGGACGAGGCACATCTATTTACTCTGCTTGCTGCGATACGTCATCGGCGCACGGTCAGCTTTCTCTATTTTTCGCCGAAAAAAGAAACCAGCTACACATCCAAAAATACGAATCCATTATTTGAGCGCGATACCGAAGGACAGCAGGAAACGCTGCTCCCTCTAAAAGTTGTTTACGATCATCAATATGGCCGCTGGTACCTACTTGGGCATCACGCCCGCTACGGCATTAAGAAATACCGAATGGAAGGCTTAACCCAAATTTCGGAAGAGGAAGCGGCTCCCGAGGCATTATTCGAGTCCAAAAGAGATGAGCTGGAGCAGCGGATTAAACATAGCTGGCTAATTGATACGGGCAAGCCTGTTCTGGTGCGCGTTCGCTTCTTTCATCCCGGACCTCATATTCCAAGCTTCGTGATGGAGCGTGTTCTGCTCCAAGGACAATGGGGCACTATTTTAGAAGAAAGTGAAGAATCCTTCATCTATGAAATTGAGGTGAACGGAACGATTGAAATCAAGCCTTGGATTAGGAGTTTTGGCTCAAGCTGCGAGGTGCTTGCTCCCTTGAAGCTCAGGCAGGAACTGATTGAGGAGTGGAAGGAGATAAAAAGCTACTATGAATCCTTTTGAGAAAATATTCAACTATCAGATTTTATCCAAGCTGGAAGGCTCCAGTACGTTCATCATGACTTCGCATGAGCGAAGCTGGCTGAAGACCATGCTTGAGCATCCCGCTGCTGCGGCTGCTTTGTCTCCAGAAACGCTTATTCAAATGAACACTATATTAGAAGAAGATCAATCCATGGATACTGGCGGGCTTCTGCATAAGGCAGCTAGTAGAGAGAAGCAAGTCTATCATTCTTACATTCGTCCGCTTCGCCAAGCTATCACTAACAAAAGCCTACTATATATAAGCTATAAAATTAAAGGAGACCGCACCTGTACGGAGCAAAGGGGGCTTCCCTATAAGCTGGAATATTCGATGGTCAAACGGGAATGGTATCTTCTCTGGTACCATATCAATCATCGAATGCTGATGAGCACAAAGCTTGATAACGTGACGGGCAGCAGCGAGCAGGTTTGTCCAACGGAATATTACGAGCAGCTAATTGGTATCGTTCAAGGCTTAATGAAAAAACGCAGCATGAGTGCGAATATTCTTGTTGTTCCCGAATACAACGGCGAGCTCTCGCGCATTTTGTATGCTTTTTCTTGCTTCGAGAAAGAAGTCAGTTACGCTGCCGACTCCAACGAATATACGATTCAATTACACTTTTCAAGCAAGGACAGCGAATATGTTCTTTCCAAAACTCGCTTCCTCGGAAAGCGGGTTCGCATCATCGATGGCGAGCACCTGCGGCGCCGTATGCACGAGTCTGCGACAAAATCCCTAGCACGATATGCACAATTTGACGAAAAATTTTATTTAGAATGATTATAAAATGATATTGATTTCCTCCTATAAAACGGTAACATAGGGTATGAGGCGTAATCATACAAAATCAATGAGGTGAATCTATTATGAGTACTGAGAAGAACAAGCTCACAACTAGCTTTGGCGCTCCCGTTGGAGACAACCAAAACTCGATGACAGCTGGCTCACGTGGTCCCACATTAATTCAGGATGTTCATCTGCTTGAAAAGCTGGCGCATTTCAATAGAGAGCGTGTTCCAGAACGCGTTGTCCATGCCAAAGGCGCAGGCGCACATGGCTACTTTCAGGTTACGCATGATGTAACGTCTTATACGAAAGCTAACTTTTTGTCCGAAGTAGGAAAACGCACACCTATGTTTATACGTTTTTCAACCGTAGCGGGCGAGCTCGGCTCTGCCGATACGGTGCGCGATCCACGCGGTTTCGCCGTTAAATTTTATACAGATGAAGGAAACTATGATCTAGTCGGCAATAATACACCCGTATTCTTCATTCGTGATGCGATCAAATTTCCAGACTTCATTCATACTCAGAAGCGTCATCCTCAAACCCATTTAAAAAACCCGAATGCGGTATGGGATTTCTGGTCCTTATCGCCTGAGTCTCTGCATCAGGTTACAATTCTTATGTCTGACCGCGGGATTCCTGCTACGTTTAGACATATGCATGGTTTTGGAAGCCATACTTTCAAATGGGTGAATGACCAAGGCCAAGCGGTATGGGTGAAATACCATTTCAAAACAGAGCAAGGTATTCAAAACATCTCTAATGAGGTAGCTGCCAAAATTGCTGGCGAAAATCCTGATTATCATACCGAAGATTTATTTAATGCAATAGCAAGTGGAGATTTTCCTGCCTGGAAGCTTTATGTACAGATCATGCCTGAAGAGGATGCGAATACATATCGCTTCGATCCGTTTGACGTGACGAAAGTTTGGTCTCAAAAGGATTATCCATTAATTGAGGTCGGTCGCATGGTGCTTGATCGCAACCCGGAAAATTATTTTGCAGAGGTGGAGCAAGCAACGTTCTCACCTGGTTCATTTGTTCCAGGTATTGAAGCTTCCCCGGATAAGATGCTCCAAGGACGTCTCTTTGCTTACTCCGACGCTCATCGTTACCGTGTTGGCGCCAATCATAATCAGCTGCCGATTAATCGCCCTGTCGCCCCGGTGAACAATCACCAGCGCGATGGCCAGATGCGTGCAGACGGCAACGGAGGAGCATCGATTTACTACGAGCCTAACAGCTACGGCGGACCAACGGAGTCGCCGGAAAACAAGCCAACTCCGTTCGAAGTGTCAGGAAATGCAGACAGCGTCGGTTTTGACCATAATGACCACTACACACAAGCTGGCGATCTTTATCGCCTTATCAGTGAAGAGGAACGCGCCCGCCTTATTGAAACGATCGTCGGCGCTATGAAACCCGTTGAGAAAGACGAGATCAAGCTTCGCCAGATCGGCCATTTTTTCAAAGCAGACCCTGATTTTGGTCAACGGATTGCCGAAGGACTCGGCTTGTCCATCTCACAGCAATCGTAATTTCTTATATACCGCATCATCCAGCCTTGCGGCTTTCGAATCCTTTTCGAGAGCCGCAAGGCTTATTTATTTGAAGTTATGGTGGCTCGGGACGGAATCAAACCCTACATGTTCATTTATGTTCTTTTGATCCTTCTCTTCCATGCGTAATTAAACAAACCGTAAATATTTTATGCGGAATAATGTGATCCAATTAATCTTCCTCCGTAGGTGTAGATCAAGCCATGATTATAATCCGTTTCTATCTTTGAATAACAATGCTTTCACTGCAAAGCGAGGTAAAATTAATTGCCTCTTCCATCTGGAAGGCTGCTTTATTAATCGATAAAGCCATTCCAAATTTAACTTTTGCCATATTACAGGCGCTCGCTTTACGGTTCCAGCAATTGTATCCAGACTCCCGCCAACGCCTATAGCAATCCTAGCATTGAGACTATTTTTAAACGTATGAATCCAAAATTCCGCTTTAGGCGCACCTAAGGCAACGACTAAAACATCGGGACTCAAGCTTGCAATTTCATTCACAATTCGCGATTCATCCTTAGGTTCAAAAAAACCATGATGCCTTCCGACAATAGACACGTTCGGGTATTTCATATTGATCACTTCTAAAGCCTTTTTACTCGTCATCTCACTTGCGCCCAGCAGATAAAACGACCACTTTTTCCTATTGCCCATCTCCAATAGATTGATCAGAAGATCGCATCCCGTAACACGCTCTGGCAGCGGATTCCCCTTTAACCGGGAGACCATGACGATGCCTGCACCATCAGCAGTAAGGTGTTCCGCGTCGTTAATAATGGAACGAAGCTCTAAATTTTGCTGACAAGACATGCTGATTTCCGGATTCAAAGTCACCACGTGAAAAAGCTCTGTTTTATTCTCCGCAATAACTTCGTCAATCAAATCGACAGTTTCACCCATCGTTATTTTAGGGATGGGAATGCCCATAATTAGAGAATGATTTTCCATTAGATCCACCTTGGTTTTTTATCCACATTCTAGCATAAATGAGTAACTCAAACTATCTTGCTCTTTCATGCTCTGATGAACTCGCTGCCCAACCAATAGAAAAAAGCTCTAAGGACAATTCCTTAGAGCTGCTTATCTTATTTATAAATATTATCAGGCGAATGGGTAAATCCAGAAACGCTCCGTTCCAAAGCGCTCTTGAATTTCCGCATCCTGAAGGGTTTTATTGCCCATTAACTCGGCCGCTTGAAACTGGGAACGATGTGCTTGTATCGAAGCCATTTTTTGATGCAAAAATGGTTTAATATCATTTACGATTTGAGGTTTTCCAATTGCTTGTTGATGGTTTTTGGAAAAAGCTACGCAATATACAATTGGCCTCTCCGATTGCGGCAGCCTGCCGACTGTCCTAATGACTGACGCCCCGCATGCATCGTGGTCGGGATGAACGCTATAGCCTGGATAAAAAGTGTACACAATCGACGGATTCAGCTCCTGAATAAGAGCTTTTATTTGCCCATCCAACTGCTCACGATCTTCAAATTCGAGCATTTTATCATGAAAACCAAGCATTCTCAAATCTTGTATACCGATGGCTTGGCATGATTCCTCCAGTTCAAGCTTGCGTATAGCGGGTAAAGTGACCCGATTGGCGAACGGAGGTATTCCCATATTTCGGCCCATTTCCCCAAGTGTCAAGCAAGCATAGGTCACATGAGCTCCATCTTGGATATGCTTAGCCAGCGTTCCCGAAACGGAGAAAGCCTCATCATCCGGATGCGGCAGTATAACTAAAATATTATTTTGTCCCACAGAATTTCTAATCTCCTCTCTCATCAGAAGGGTTCCTTGCTTAATTGCAGTGATACGACAAGTTTCCCTTGCCCATCATGACCTGCCAGAATCAGCCGCTCTGGTTCGTTCTCATCCCAGTGGGTAAGCCCCTCTGAGTATACCCAGCCTTGCGACATTTTCAAGCCAACCCGATAAGGCCCGCTCCCTGCAATCGAACCGTGAGAATAACGAATCACCACATTCGTAAGGAAATTGGCTGCTGGATGCTTTGAGCTGTCGAGATGAGCAGCGTAAGCACCTGTAGTCATTTCAAGATGAATAAAAAGTTCCTGATTTTTAAAGCTATCTATCCTCTGCTGCACCTTTTCTTGATTAATCAGCTGCAACTTTATCCCTCCCCATATTTCAGAAAAACCATATCAATAAATCGGATACTGAAACAATTTTATCATATTTGCACGAAAAGAAATAACGAGTGCTGAATGCTTGCAACTTTACACAAGAGACTAGTTGATTTCTCAAATTGAACAAGTCATAAACTTACCCTTGGTGGATATATATACCTATTATTCGCGTGGTTCTACCGAACTAGATTGTCGAAAGTATATATGATATAATACCCCATCGCATCTTTTATAAGAATTTTACTGGAGGTTACCTATGAGAAACCTAACGATTAGCAAAAAACTGCTCGGAGGATTTATTGCTATCCTTATATTATTAACTATGATTTTGAGCATTAACTTAACTCAGCTCACATCGCTTAATCGTACATATACAGAATTAATTGAAGATCGAACACAAAAAATGCTGCATATTAAGAACATGGTCATAGCTGTAAAATCAGAGCAGGTTGCAATACGAGTTTACGCCATGCTTGGTGATCAAACGTCGCTAAACGGAATAACTGCTGCTCACGAAAATTATATGAACATCAGCAAGCAACTGGCATCTACATTCTATACTCCTACAATGATTGACTCGCTCAAGCAAGCCGATCTCATCGAAAATGAGTATTTTCAGCTTCTTGAAAAGGTTATCAGTCTCAAAAAGGAGAATCAAGAGAAGGAGTATACCACTCTTCTTGCGAACCAGGGACGCACCATAACAGCAAAGATTGAGAAAATTCTTACGGACATGGAAACCTATCAACAAGAGCAGCTGAACATAAGCTCAGCGAAAGCATCCAAACAAGTGGACGAAGTCATCAGATTCATCATTACACTCGGGATCATCGCTCTTGTGCTTGGCATATCCATCGCTTTGTTAATAGGCCGACTCATCACCAGACCCATTATTCAAGTCGTAAAAGCTGCGGAGAAGATTGCTTCTGGGGATCTTACAGGCAAAGCCATTATTATAAAAAATAAAGATGAAACGGGTATGCTTGCGAGTTCGTTTAACACGATGTCCGATAATCTTAGAGCTTTGATTAAACAAGTTGATTCCAATGCGGAGCAAGTAGCCGCATCCTCAGAAGAACTAAGCGCAAGCGCCGAACAAACATCGCTTGCAACGGAGCAAATCGCGGTCACTGTACAGGATGTTGCCTCAGGCGTTGAACAGCAAGTGAAGCTTGTGAACGAAAGCTATCAGACGATTAATGATATGTCGATTGGATTTCAGCAAATTGCTGAGAATACACATACTGTCTCTTCCAAAGCTTCCGAAGCGTCAGAGAAGGCAACTGTTGGGAACGAATCGATTAAAACAGCCGTTGCGCAAATGGGTTCAATAAATGATACGGTCAATGGGCTTGCTTCGGTTATTGCGGAGCTTAATGGACAATCAAATGAAATCAACCAAATTGTTGGAGTCATATCGGATCTCTCCACACAAACCAATCTGCTCTCACTGAACGCCGCTATCGAGGCAGCAAGAGCTGGCGAGCATGGGCGCGGCTTTGAGGTCGTCGCAACGGAGGTGCGAAAGCTATCCGTACAATCGACACAATCAGCTAAGCAAATCGAGTCGCTCATCTCTACGATACAGATTGAAATGCATAATGCTGTTCAGTCTATGGAAGCTGTAACCAAGGAAGTGTTGTCAGGTATTTCTCTTGTTACTACAGCAGGAGAATCATTTGAATATATACAAAATGCCGTTAATGATGTCGCTTATGAATCCGTGAAGGTTTCCTCGGCTGTGCAGCAGCTAACCGCTGGAGTTGATGAAATTACCGGTTCAATGAAAATGATTTCCGAGGTGACCCAAAACTCCGCGGCAGGTACAGAGCAGGTTATCGCCTCTACGCAGGAGCAGCTATCCTCTATCGAAGAGATATCCGCCTCCTCTAGTGCACTTGCAAAAATGGCGGAGGATTTGCAGCATAACGTGAATCGCTTCAAAACGAGTTAGAAGAACGAATGTTTTACCTCCGGCTTTTTATGTTATACTGCTACAATATTAATATGCTGGAGGTTTGCCTTATGAAAATTTATGTTATTCAATCATTCAATGAGGATGGTTTGGAAAATGTGTATGTAGGCTCAGATGAGGAAAAAGCGTTATCGCTGAAAGCAGCTGACTTTGACAACTGCGATGCCCTCTTCGTTGAAATCTGGGAGGACGGCGGCAAAACAGATGATTTCCGCCTTGTAGAATCGCCCGAAGAAGATGAGGCAGACGCTACAAATAGTGAAGAGATTCAGTAGTTCCGATCACCAATAACAAGCAAATGTGCAACCTTTTGTCGAACACTGTCGTCTAGTGTTCGACTTTTATTTTTTAAGGAGAGACATACATGCTACATATGAAGAAATCGTTATCCAAAATGGCTGTACTCGCACTCACAGTATCGATGCTCGCTGCAGGCTGCAGCGATACCGGGAAAGAACCGGCAAAAAATGCATCAGGAAATGAGACAGCGGCTACAGAACAGCCCACCGTACCTCCTGCAACAGAAGCTCCAACGGAAACCGAAGCTCCACCTGCTACGGAAGAACCTGCTGGTGATCAGGCAGCAACTGAACCTGCAGCAACTGAAAAACCAACCGCAACTGACACAAGCAAGGAAAATGATACTGGCGTAAAACCTTCAGCGACTGCAAAACCGACCGAAAAACCATCAGGTGCAAAACCTGAACAGAAACCGGCTGCAACAGCGAAGCCAACACAAAAACCGACGCAAAAACCAACAGTCAAACCAACACAAAAACCGAGTGCTACACAAAAGCCTAGTGCAACGACAAAACCTCCTGTAAAGCCTTCTACGGACATTAAGGTTTCGGATATCACGACAAAAATTACGACCGATCTTGAATTTCCGATGCTTGGTAATGTAGAAGCTGAGCGTTTGAAGGATGTTTTCGGAACCGATTTTGATGGTCTCGTGACCGAAGGCGTCTACTTGCAGGCGATGATGAACGTTAAAGCTACTGAGCTCGCTATCGTCAAGTTGAAATCCGATAAAAGCTACGATGCTGTAGCTAAAGCTTTTGAAGCGCGCGCAGCCGACATTCAAAAAACGTTTGAAACTTATTTGCAGGATCAATATGAGGATGCTAAAAACTACAAAATTGTTAGAAACGGAAACTACGTGATGCTGTCCATCTCGCATGATCAGGATGCAGTAGTGAAGATCTTCAACAGTTTCTTCAAATAATACTTTATTCACAAAAACCTGACCGATAGCGGTCAGGTTTTTTTATGGTTTTGAAACATTTTGCCTTTATTGATCGTGTTAGGTGTGAAGGAGTCGACGATCATGCCAAATGAGTATTCCGATGAATATTTAACCCAGCTTGTTCAACGTTACGCGGATATAATAATGCGTATTGCTTTCACCTATCTTAAAAACAACGCAGACGCTCAGGATGTATGCCAAGAGGTATTTATAAAAGTTGTTAAGCTGCAAAAGACGTTCGAGCTGGCCGAGCATGAGAAGGCGTGGATTATTCGAGTTACGATTAACGCTTGCAAGGATATGCTGCGCAGTCCATGGAAAAGATTCTTTTTTCCCATTCGTGATGCATCTATTCCGATCCAACATTCAGACAACAGAGAAGTTGTTGCCCGCGTCTTAGAGCTGGATCAAAAATACCGGATCGTCATTTACCTCTATTATTTTGAAGATTACAGCACCGCAGAAATAGCCCAGTTATTGAACAGAAACGAGAGCACAGTAAGAACACAGCTTAAGCGCGCTCGTGAAATATTAAAAGGGAGCATGATTGGAGGATTCGCTAATGAATAGATACATAAGCGGAATGAAGGAAATTCAGGCTGGCGATGAGCTGAAGAAGCAGATGATTCACCACGTACAACAGCAGTCAGCGAGAAAACGCAAAACGTTATCCATAAAAAAAACAGCAACCCTATCGGCCGCTGCTTGTATAATTGTTTTTTTGGTTGTGCTTGGAGCATCCTTATTGCAGCATGAGAACAAAAAAACAGCATTTGGCGGTTTCGTTATTACGGCCTATGCCGCAGATGGCACATCGATTGAGATGAAACCTGAAACTCAGCTTCCGCTAGGAAAATATAGTCCGCTAATGAGCAGTGTACCCGGTTTTCCAATTCGCATCGTTGCAGATGAAGCAGACATCATTACAATTACCGTTACAGAAGGAAATCTTCTTCTTTGGTCCCCTTCAGACTCCAAGGTCATTCAAAAAGGAAGAAGCATGAAAACTACATCCGGTACCATTGTATACTGGACTCCTCTTGAAGAGGGTGAAGAACATTCTCTTAGTCAATCAGCTACGGTTTCAGTAACAGCCCTCACGGGCAAAAAAGAGCTGGGTCGCAATGACATTGAAATAAACACGGATGACGGGCTAAATTATAGCGGAGTGGTCAAAACGCCCTAATCTTAGGATGCCATATTTCTTGTCTGCCGAGCAGAGAACGTTCTTGAGCTTACACGCAGCAGCATTGTAACAGCTATGCATTCCAATAAGGTCATGAGCATCAGTGTGAAATCCTGCAAAACACTCATACTGTCAACACTCCAGCCAAGCAGAGAAAGATTGGTCTGCATGAATAAAATATGACCAAAAAACGTTACGATGCTGAACAAACTGATTATTTTATGATAAGTCTGAACGGCTGGAAGCTCTATTTTAATCATTCCATAAAAAAGAAGCAGTGTATTCGGCAACATACTGAATGCAAGCTTATAATCTGTTGTCCATTCACTAAATCGAAGCAGCAGCAGCGTCTCCACTACCGTTAATCCCAATRCAAAAATCAGAATAGGTTTTACTTTTATTTGCATAAGCGATGTCTCATACTTTGCCAGTAATACACCCAAAGCCACGAACGTGAAGCCAAAGCCGATATATCTCGTCACAAACAAATACAAATAATCGATGTAGGCAGGGTCGATCGCGGGAAAGCTCTCAGCTGTTATACCGAATAACGTTTTTAAGCTTCCTGAAACAAACTGCATGCCAACAAATCCAGTCAGCGTTAATATAAGAGCAAGGCGACTGTATTGCTTTTGGATAAGCCAATAAGCCGTTAATATACCAAACACAAGCGGCGGGATAAACCAAAATTGAACGAATGGTCCGTTTAGGAAAAATGCGATAAACAGTACCTTCGCTTGGATAAAAAGATTTCCTGCCGACCAGCCGTCGCTAATCAGCTTAGGAACGATGCTCTCTGCAACAAACAGACAACAAAATAAGCAATAAACGATTCCGATCCGCAGCAAATATTTTTGAATATAAAGCCTTGGGTTTGCAGCATGGCTCCAGCCTTTATAGGCAAGAAAACCTGCTACAACGTAGAAGCATGGCACAACTATTCTTGTAGCAAGACCAGAAAACTGGACAATCGCTTGCCCAGGCATTAAAGCCATATAGCGTAAAAGCATAAGATGCGCGACAAGCACAAGCAAGGAACCCGCCAGCTTGAATAACGTTATCCCTGGATAGTATTTACGCATTTCTTCTCAGCTCCCCTGTCCCATTCAGAACCAACGATTTAATTTCAGCCACTGAAATTTTACCCGTCGGTGAGAGAGGGAATACAGGCAAAAATACATAATAACGCGGCAGCTTAAACGTCGATAAATATGGAGCCAAATCATTTTTCAGCACACTATCGCTTAGAGTCGCTCCCTGCTTCGCTACAATACAAGCGCAAACTTGCTCACCATAAAGCTCATCCGGGACACTTATGACGAATGCATCCTCCACATCTTTATGTCGCAGCAGCACATTCTCAATTTCTACCGGAGAAATTTTTTCTCCGCCTCTAATAATCGTTCTGTGAAGCCTGCCTGTAATCGTTAAATGTCTCCGTTCATCCAGAAATCCTAAATCTCCGGATCGATACCACCCATCTGCCGTCATACTAGCCCTATCATTAGTCTCGCTCGTGTAACGCATGACCCGATGACTTCGAATCGCAATCTCGCCATGCTCATGCGGCGGCAGCGTCTCTCCCGTCTCCGGATTTAATATTTTCACCTCTACAACCTTATCCACTCTTCCCCCAATGCTGTAGGATCCCTTTTCGAATTCCTTATATTGAATGAGCCCGTTTAAAAGATTTAAGTGTCTCAGCAGCTTATAAAGCAAATATAAAATAATATTTTGCCTCCGATTCACGAAACAAGTCCCATTAGCGACTGCACCTGCTTCCGAAGAGCCATAGCTTACCATAAAAAAATAGAGGTTCAAGCCTTTCATTATTTTTTTCAATATCGTATTGTTAACTGCTGCTGAAGTAAATGCTACCCCAAGCAATGATTTCAAATTGTAATCCTCTCTTTTTGGAGAAAGTACCATCTGTTGAATCATATATGGCGTGCCTATAAGGACTTTACACTTTTCCTTCTCCACCGCTGACAGGGCATTTATGGGATTAAAGTGGCTGAGCATGACCATTCGAATATTGTATGTTTTTAAGCTTGCAAATAATGTACCAAATCCTCCCAGATGATAAAGCGGCAATAAATTCAAAACCGAGAAATGACGAGTAAAGCGGTCACTGATTTTCATAAGCATGGCAATGCTCTTCTTAGGTTTACCCGCATTTTCAGCAGCCAATAAGAAGGAAGCCGTGGAACGCAATACCCCTTTGGGTAGGCCCAGCGTACCCGATGTATAAAGCAGAATAAGCGGATCACTAGAGACATTCATATCACAGGCGGTTAAAAACGACTGTTCATCTACAGCTGCGCCAAGCAGCCGTAGATCTGAATAGGGCTGAAATAGCTCGTTTGCTTTCCCCTCTTCCTCCAGTACAAAAATATGCTTCGGGAACCAATGTTGATCTACTCCCTCTTTATTCAAATCCACTATTATTTCCTGCATGATCGTTGGATAATGGACATGCTGTCCTTGAGCTCCCATAATAATGGCTGCAGGGCGAGAATCTTTCAAATAATGCTCAAGCTCTTGTTTCTTAGAATATGTATTAATCGGAACAATGATAGCGCCAACGCAGGCCGCAGCAAACATCGAAATAATCATTTCCGCCCTGCCAGGCATAATGATTACGATGGAGTCGCCTTTTTTGACCCCTAGTTGAATAAAGCTTTTCGCCAGCAAGCGCACCTCTTCCCAAATCATTAGCCATGTATAATGCTGATCAGCAGCTGGGTAACTGTATGCCACATCATGAGGATAATCTGCTGCTCTTTTTTGCAACATATACGGAATTGTGTCCCCGCTCAAGCTACTTTTGTTTATCATTGCCTTTACCCCCGTGTCTATAAAATAAACCTATTATGGTGCCGTGTCATACTGTCAACATTTATAATATAACACCGAGCCGGTTCTTAATAAAGAACAATTTTATAAAAAAAACGTCGAAAGGGCTTTTATAACAGCTCTTTCGACGCAATATTTGTTATTTGGCAGAAACTGGGGATGGTACTGGTTTTGTTATTGTTTTTTCTTTTGCCACGTTGCCCTTGATATCATCTTTACGTTTCACCTTGCCCACGAATAAGCTAAGCGGCAATGCGACGACAGCTACCAGCGTAGCAACAACATATACATCGTTAATGCTCATCGTAAAGGACATCATCTCAATATGCAGCTTATCAACATCGCCAGCCTTCATGAAGTCGGTAGCATGTGTAATCGATCTTGATGCAAGCATCGTTGTAAAGATAGCAATCGCGAATGAGCCAAACACGTTACGCGTCCAGTTCGTTATCGCAGAAGCATGCCCCGACAGCTCCGCTGGGATTTGCTCCATTGCGGCGTTGCTTGATGGCATTACGACAAGTGCGATCCCGATGTTACGAACGATCATCCACCAGATGATGTAGGCATGCGAGACATCAAGGCTTAGCCAGCTTAACGCCAGCGTACCGATCGTCAGCAGCACGATACCGCTAGACATTAGCCAGCGCGGACCAATGATGCCGTACAGCTTGCCGACAACCGGCATAAGCAGAGCCATTGCCAGGGAAGCCGGCAATAATATCATGCCCGTATCCATCGCGGATACATGCTGTATTCTTTGAAGAAATACAGGTGTGAGTAAAGTTCCGGAATACAAGCTGATTGTTATAATGTTAGCGATAATGGCATTAAGCGTAAAACGACCATTTTTGAATACGCGTAGATTAAGCAGCGGCGTTTCAGCCCGCAGCTCTCGCCATATAAATAGTATCAGTGAAATGCCGCCGATTACGAACAATGAAACAATTTTCCATGAGCTCCAGCCCCAGTTATGGCCTTGCCCTAGTGCAAGCAGCAAGGATGAGCTGCTCATGATAACCGTTAGGAAACCTAGCAAGTCGAAGCTCTTCGGAACGTTCATCCGATAATAAGGAATGTATGCATATACGCAGCCGATTGCGATTAGACCGATCGGCACGTTCATTAGAAACAACCAGTGCCAATTCATGTTTTCCAATATCCAGCCGCTGATTGTGGGTCCAAATGCAGGAGCCAGCATTGCAGATAGCCCCCAAAATGCGATTGCCATCGCCTGTCTATCTTTTGGAATGATTTGATAAATGATCGACATGGTTGCCGGTATAATTAAACCGCTGAATGCCCCTTGCAGCACACGGAACAAAATGAGCGAGCCTTCGCTCCAAGCCGATGCACACAATATTGACGTTAAGGTAAACCCAATTAACGAGAATAAGTATAGTCGTCTATAGCTGAATCTCTCTCCTAAATAACCGGCAATTGGAGCTGTAGTTCCCATTGCGAGCATAAAGCCAGTTAACGTCCACTGAACGGAGCCCAGAGTCGTATCAAAATGGTCCTTCAAAATTTCGAGCGCCAAATTTATCGTAGCCGAAGCCAATACGCATAAAAAGGACCCGATAAAAATAGCAGTCATTACTGGCCAAAAACGCACTTTCATGCCTTCTGCTTGGTTCATCTGTTTGTTCCACTCCTTATATATTTACTTTAGAACTTAACTATTATAGTTTAGCGCTAAAGTAATTTCAATGAAAATTATTATATTGTAAAATTTTTCTTTTAACCCCTGTTGTAAAACTCGTTTCATACCGTCTCCATTCGGCTGTGGGAGCAACCGTAGCGCTTTTAAACAACAAGGTCCAGCTTACCTGTTTCTAGGCGTCCATACCCGGCTGTTGACGTTATAAAACAGTACTAGGTCTCTGTGAATCTTCAATCCTGTAACGGATCAGCTGAGTTACGCCCCTTGTACGCAAAATAGGGCTGCCTACTATCCATTTCTCAGGATAGAGGGCAGCCCTTTTGTTATCGTTCATATGAAATTAACGTATCTCCAGTGAGAAGCTGTCCTGAAAATAAAAAAACATTGTTCACAAGGAACAATGGCATGTTAAAAAGTAATGGTGGAGGATGACGGGATCGAACCGCCGACCCTCTGCTTGTAAGGCAGATGCTCTCCCAGCTGAGCTAATCCTCCATGGAAACACTAAAACCCACTGYGAGTGGGAGTCTTGCTTCATTGTGCGTTTTGCACATTGAAAACTGGATACGAAAGATTAGGCTTGCTGAAGCCTTTTTAGCTGCTGTCTACYGGATGTATGGGTCACAGTAAACGTGTTTAGGATAAGCCCTCGACCGATTAGTATTCGTCAGCTACACACATTGCTGTGCTTCCACCCCGAACC
>NZ_JBFREL010000051.1:0-23631 GCF_052114265.1 Paenibacillus sp. MCAF9 | reverse complement strand
GTTGATTCTGAGCTTTAGTTAGTCTAGACTTCATAATAACGCCTCCTAAGGTGAGTTCTGAGGGCTGCAACCCAGTACATACTCATCCTAGCGAGGCGTTTGTTTTTCTGCAAATTGAATCTACTAACACCTACAGGAATGTTAACGGGTAACTTTAGTTTAACAATGAGGAGCAGTTTGCCGCGGCAGCTGCTCCTTTTTGTCTATGATAGAAAATTCATAACTAGTATTATCGGATCGATAGGTGAGTTTGCGAAAGAATAAACATTTAGACAACGAACCGGTAGGTTTTTTTATATCGGTGTTGTATATATTGCTACGGTTGGTACATATATTGGAAAATGGAACAAGCTTAAGGGGGAAAGGAAAAATGGGGGAGACTATTAAAAAATGGACTGCGAATTGGGAGTTGATTCAAACCGAAAGGCGCGCCTTTATATATCTTGCGCTATTACCACTTTTAATTGTACTGATAAAAACAAATTTCGTTGATAACCGGTATATAGACAATTTACTATTCTATTTATCCCTAATCCTAGTTTGTGTGCTGATGGGGTATAAAGACATTAGTAAATACTTTTCTAAGCCAGGAAACTCAACCAAAGCAACGCTTAAAGTCTCTTTTGCATTGTTGTTTGTTGAAGCCCTTTTTGGATTCATCATTGTACAGATCGGGGCATTCTTTTTCCAAGTTACTGACCCTCAAGGAATCAGTAATATAACAACCCCCCTAGACATTTACTTAAAGGAACTCACTTTACTACCTTTTATAGCCGTAGGAGAGGAATTCTACAAAGTGTTGATATTGCTCGGCGTCATATCTTGTTTGCCTAATTTTTCAACAAGAACAAAAGTGATTATAGCAATTTTAATTGCATCGCTTGCTTTCGGCTATGCTCACGGTATTAATCATAAAATAACTGCCGGTTTGCCAATTGCAATATCAGCAATTCCAAGCTTTATCTTTTTACTGAAATATAAAAGTATATATCCTTTAATTATTTCCCACTTCTTTTTTGATTTACTCTCTTTCACGGCTCATTGGGATGGTTATGGACAAGCAATTGTATATCTCATTTCGTTTTCGGTGTATGTGTACTACATGCTCAAGGTAGTATTTAGGAAACAAGATAAACCACCGCTCTGATGTGCACGGATACAAAATTAATTAAATAAAATGAGCAAAAACTGTTTTCTTTAGATGATAATTAAGCAGATTTATGTCGTTTTTTGTGAGACACAAGTCTGCTTAATTAATAATCAAACGACACAACTATGTTTGATTAAAACTTAGTTATTAAGGTGGCAGCAAAAGATAACGAGGGCGGAGGTAGCAATTTTGATTTATAACTTGTTTGAAATATCCAAATAACCGTCATAGTAAAGAGACCAATGGTAGCAATAATTTTTTTAGTATTACCATGGGAAACAGTACCTGAAGATATGGATAATTCTCTCAGAAATAGTTAATTAAATAATCGATAGACTATCACATTCTTTAGAAACTGCCATGTTACTGGCTGGTCTCTTCGTTAAGTGCGCCCAGCATGGGCACTATCTCTAGGGTTCAAGTCCCGAATAGTGAAGACAGTAGTAACCATAGCATAGGGCAAGGGTGTTCACCGTGAGGTGAAATCTGAAGGAAGCTGGCGGCAAATCTCAGGTCTGAGGAACACGAGCTTCATATAAGGCTAACTTACGTTGGATGAGGTTGCTTAACAAACCAAAGCCCATACTGCCGAAGGCGCGCGTAAAAGCGAAGATTAAAACCATTACTTCACTGAGTAAACCAATTCCCATCGGGGAGAGAGTGGAGGAACTTAATCAATACCTTATTGGTTGGTGTGGATATTATGCCTTAGTGGATACACCAAGACTATTCCAAGAGCTGTACGAATGGACAAGAAGAAGGCTTCGAATATGTGTCTGGAAACAATGGAAACGACCGAGGACGAAAGTAAAGAAGCTGGTCTCATTTTGGAGTTCCGAAGCAGAAGGCTTATGAGTGGGGTAATTTGAGGAAGAAATACTGGCGTGTTGCTTGTAGTCCAATCCTTCAACGAACATTGAGCAACCAATACTGGTCAACAATGGGACTAAGAATCCTGATGGACGGGTACAAACTATTGCGGAATTTGACATGAACCGCCATATACCGAATGGTACGTACGGTGGTGTGAGAGGTCGGGGGGCTAGCCGCCCCTTCCTACTCGATTAAATCTCTAGCCAATAAGAACAATGATTTTTCATCCCCACTTAAACTCCAGTACTTCGTTCCATTTAGATGATGTTTCAGTAGTTGAACCTGTTGTGCAATCTCAACAAAAATAATTTCTGTTAGTCTTGAAATTGAATATACTTTATTGTCGTATTTCCATCTTACAGCTGGCTTGTTATTCTCGATAATAATCGTCGCCTTTGACATTCTTTCGTTTTGTGGAAGACTCATGATTTTATTCGTTGGTAGTAATGTAATCTGGTCCCCGTTCTTTATAATGCCTTTCTCATACAGCAGCTTAAGTGTGTTTGTTTTTCGTGTTTTCTGCTGCCTTCCGGTATACTTCACATCGGATTTAATAATTTGAATGAATTCGTCAAATGGATCGTTATGTGGAAATAACGATGATGACATAGCATGTCTTTTTCCAATGTTCATCGAAAAATTAGCTTCCGGTAATTTACGATTTACGAGGCCAGTAACCTTTTCAAAATGATCGTTTGAAGTCCTCAAATTGTGCCAAGATAGCAGTTTTATTTGTTTACCTTCAACTTCAGTTTCGAATATCCAGGGTTGTTGGTCAAAAATCCATTCCATGTCCGTTAATATGGTGGAAAGTAGCTTGTTGACTGCTGAAGAATGCCTTGAATTCGTTAGGTCTGTCTCTATAGACAGCCATCCCGCCTTCATAAGTACCCTTTTATTTCGGGGGCTTGTAGTGAAATTAAGTCGCAATGTTCCTCTAAGTACGGCATCAGGCTCTCTATAGAAAAACCTTGCTCCTCCCGAGAAATCGCGATGAATATCATTGAAATAACTAAACACGGATTTCCAGTTTCCGGAAACCACTTCATAATAATGCTTATATCCTAATAGGGATTCCAGCATTCCAACTAATTCGTCATAATCATTTTCGGTGTTCACCCTTTTAGACAACTCATAATAGAAGTCATCGTAAAGACTCTCATACTCACTGAAATACGGTAAATCAATAGGTTTAAGAACAGAGTTGATCCTTGCAAAGAGATCCTTGATTTTGGTGTTCTTTTCTTTGTGATTGAAAAGTAACCATGGAGGTATGCCTAAAAAATCTGCTGCATCCCTGACCCTCGGATAGCTAACTGTCCTTAGGGTCTTATTTATTTTGGATGGCCACCTGGTTGTGTCATTAATGGCATCGCATAAAAAACGAACAGAACAATCAATGCTTTCCAGTAATGTATTAATGAGCTCTAAATCTACCCACTCCACATATGCTTTTTCAAACTCTTCTCGCCAGGCGGAAGTATCTGTTTCATATGTATTTAAGTTAGTCTCCATTTACCATTCCCCTATCAAGAATCGATTTGCGCCAAAACTGAGGAATGTTGCGCCACTCCTCAACCTATCCTTTCTTTATACTACTACTAGCACTTCAAATACAAGAATACTAGAAGCTGGTAATGATTGCGAAAAATATTGGAATATCGATATTTTAAGTTATATCAAATTAAAATATTGGAAACAACTATGGAAATGAAGGATAAACCGAAGAAAAGGTGATTGCGTGACTTGTTACATAATCGGAAAAGCAAGGATCACACCTCGAGGTATCAGCTTTTTAAATTTATATTACTCATGCAGTCGGGCAATTATTGAGCGTTGGTATGAACTAGCAATGGTAAATGGTGATAGGAATATTGAGATTGCATACACCCCTACAGATTTATCAAAGATATTGATTATGCCCATGGGTACTAATGAAGAGCCATATGTTGCTGAAATGTTAATTCGAATGAAAATATCCTGTTTGGAAGTAGAAGAATACTTTACCAGGATTCAGCATCTTAAGGCAGTGAGAAAATTAAAAGGAAAGTTGGAGGATTGATGAGCAAACGTAAACGAATTACTACTCAGACTGTTATTGAGAGGAGGATTAAGGAGGGCAGGGGAAAAGGGCACTTTGCTGAGTATAAGCCGTGGCTCACCGTACATGACGTTCCGTCACAAGGAGTTGTTACTCGAATAATGGGGTGGAAGAGCAATCGCCTACACCATTATTTTTCAGAGCAATTTGAGCTGGCACGTCATTACCAGATGGAGTGGGCATCTAAATGCTGTGATATTCGGGAGCAGTATCCACTGCTGCCTCTAGAAAAAACGCTATTTATTGCTGACAAGCTTAAAATAAAACACCCAGTAGACCCCAAAACAAAGTATCCCATCGTTATGACAACCGACATGCTGCTGACCGTTCGCGCTGATAATGACTTACGGTTCATCGCTCACTCCATAAAACCAAAATCTAAATTGAATAAACGGGTCTTGGAAAAGTTGGAGATTGAAAAAGTATTCTTTAAAGATATCAATATTGAATGGGCGCTCATCACCGAACATCAAACTAATTATGAGCTCGTTAAAAATGTTGAATGGTTGCATTCGGCGAAATACTTGGACGGATATGGGGTTACAACGGATTTAATCGAACTACTCGAACCAGTCCTTTTCAAAGCTATCAAAAAACAGGACAAGCCACTTGCAAAAAAAACCTTAGAGTTGGACTGCAAGGAAGGATTAAAAGCGGGGACTTGTATGTTTATCGTGAAACATTTATTAGCAAACCGGCTATGGGTCGTCGATATGAGTAAAAGGATTCTTCCGACCTTGCTGCCACTAAAAGTTATCTACAACCAGTATCAAAATGGAGGAGAAGTTCATGGAATTGTTCGTAAATAATCTTTTTGATAGACGAGACGATGAAGCCAAATTAGTTGATTGTGAAAGAGTTCTATGGATGAACCATCGTAAGGATCTTGTTGTCACGATATCGATCATTGATAAGAAAGGGCTTCCTCAACTAAAGAGTCTTTCCGCAATGCAGTTGGAAATTGGAAGTGGGACTTTAATAAAGCGTGAAGCTGACCCGTATTCGCAATTTATGGTACCTGATGAGAAGCTAACTCCGAAAGAGATTCAGGTTAGGGACCATGCTTGAGGCCTTATAAGTGAAATGGTTGAGTTTGAACCTAATATATTTGAACCAACGGAAAGATATCAGATGATTAATAAGGCGTGCAGTGAAACTGGCAAAGGTAAAAACCTCTTCTATAAATATCTTCGCTATTATTGGACCGGAGGTAAGATGGTAAATGCGTTGCTTCCTCGGTTTCGGAAATGCGGGAAACCTGGAGAGAAGAAAAATCCAACAAAAAAGATGGGACGGCCAAGAGAGACAAAAAAGTCAGTTAATCCGGAGATGGAGGGGGTTGTAGTTAACGCAGGGATTCGCAAAATATTCGATAAAGCCATCAGGGATATTTACTTGAAGGTTGATCGGCGTGATTCAGTAAAGTTTACATATATCCAAATGTTAAAACAATATTTTGCCATCGATATGGAAATCAGAAATAAGGTCGAAATTCCAATAATACCGCCTGAGTATAAGGTTCCGAGTATCGCACAGTTACGTTATCATATTCGCACACACTTTCCCAGACATAAAAGGCTGGTTGCTCGAGAAGGTGAGGTAACCTTCAATCGAGATTTTAGGCCATTGTTGGGATCAGAAACTAGAAAAGCAACGGGCCCAGGTCAGATATTCGAAGTAGACGCAACAGTCGCAGATGTTTATTTAGTTAGTTCAATTGATCCAAATCAGATTATTGGAAGGCCGGTTGTTTATATGTTGTAGATGTGTGGACCCATATGATTGTTGGATTTTATGTGGGTTTAGAAGGCCCTTCTTGGCAAGGTATTATGATGGCCATTGAGAACATAGTAGAAAATAAAGTCGAGTTCTGTGCCCAGTATGATATACCAATTCAACCAGAAGAATGGCCTTGTCACCATATGCCAGAAAATTTTTATGCGGACCGAGGAGAAATGGAAAGTAAGAATGCAGATTCTTTAGGTAAGGCACTAGGAATCAAACTGAAAAATGCACCACCATTTCGTGCTGATTTGAAAGGAATCATTGAACAGCAATTTAGAACTTTAAATTTAACGCTACAACCCTGGATGCCGGGGGCAGTCAAAAAGGAATATATCAAACGGGGAGGACCGGACTACGTTTTGGATGCCAAGCTGACGCTTAAAGATTTTACGGCAATGATTATCGAAATGATTCTCTATCGGAACAACTCCCATTACATGGAACATTATCCCCTAGACAAGGCGTTAGTTTTAGATAAAGTTAGACCTGTAGCTCGCGAACTTTGGGTCTGGGGGGTGACGCACAACCACTTCCTCAAGGAAATTCACCCCGATATTGTACGATTGAATGTACTGCCTGAGACGACAGTAACAGCAAGTCGAGAAGGAATATATTTTGAGGGTATGTATTTTGGCTGTGAAGAACTTATCCGACAAGGATGGTTTGTAAAAGGGAAATCGATTAAGACTGTCATCGCCTATGACAGGAGATGCATGAATCAGGTCTATGTTAAAACGGATAACGGTAAGGGTTTTATAAAGTGTTTCTTGTTAGACAAGTCTTCTAGATATCGTGACTTATCTTTGGAAGAGAGTAAAGAAATGCGATACCAAGATAAATTGATTCGAAGCATATATCGCTCCACTGAACTTCAAGACGAAGTAGCATTGAATGCAAAACTTGAAGGTATTGCCGAAAAAGCTGCGAAGCGAATGAGTGAAGAAAGAGATACTTCTTTAACCAAAACTGAGCGTAAATCAGGTATTCAGGGAAATAGAGCGGAAGAACGTGACAGGATCCGGAAAATCCAATCTTTTGAATTAGATAAGTCAACGGAGTGCACTGAGGAATATGAAGATAATGTAACGCAAATCGAATCTTATCGGCCAAAATCGAAATTGGGCTTATTATCAAGTGTGAAATCTAAGGGGGATAAAAATCATGGTTAAAAAGATTTTACAGGAATCAATGTATCAGTATTCCCCCAGTCTGGTAGGTCGACAAGTAGAAGCGGAATACATGACTCAGTATATTGCTGGTTATAAAGATAACCCTTTTATAGAAGCATTGCCTCCTATATTTGAAGACAAACAGGTCATATCGAGTATTGCAAAGTATCCGGAGTATAACGGAGAGCAGCGTAATTTGCGGAAACAAATAAGATTACATCTAGTACAGCAGATTTCGGACTATGTAGAGCCGTTACCAGTTCATCTTCTCGTAGAACAGAGATTATCAAGACTTATCCGACATGGTTATAAGGCTAGAAATCCTTTTTCACCAGAATCGGTTCGTCAATTCCATATTGGATTTAAAGATATTCTTGATTCTGGGGTGGACGTGAATGGAATGAATTTAGCAGGAATAAGGTCAACTGCAGCAGGGTTTGCTATTCTCGGTGTTAGCGGCCAAGGTAAGACAACGGCAATCGAAAGTTCATTATTGTTATATCCTCAGGTGATTCATCACGGCACCTATAAAGATCAACCGTTTATCCGGAAGCAACTTGTATGGCTTAAACTAAATTGCCCCTTTGATGGCTCACTGAAAGGTCTATGTTTTAATTTTCTACAAGCGATGGATTCGCATCTGGAAACAAATTATTTTCGGAAGTTCGCTACAAAAAGGTCTTCCGTTGATATTCTCATTCCGATTATGGCACATCTCGCAACACTTCATGGGCTCGGAGTTTTGGTGATCGATGAAATACAGAATTTAAGTTTTATGAAAAGCGGAGGCGCTGAAAAAATGCTCAACTATTTTACACAGTTGATAAATACGATCGGTGTACCTGTGATATTGATCGGCACGTTTAAAGCGATGCGGCTTTTATCAGGGTCTTTTAGTCAGGCTAGAAGAAGCACTGGCCAAGGTGATTTAATCATGGATCGGTTGACTGAAGGTGAAGAATGGGGATATTTCTTAGAGGGTTTATGGAAGTATCAATGGACAGCTAAGTATTCGCCGTTGACAGAGCCAATAAAGAAAGCGATGTATGAGCTCTCACAAGGCATTGTTGATATAGCAGTTAAACTGTATATGCTTGCTCAATGGGAGGCTATGGAGGCGGACGAGTCTAAAGATGAGAAGATTACCGTTGCACTTTTAAAGTCTGTAGCCAAACAGCATATGCAGTTAGTACAACCGCTACTAAAAATTTTAAGACGAAACGACCCTGAACTTCTTGCGTTAGTTGATGACCTTTATCCGGAGTGGAATGTGCTTGATGAGTACCTCAAAAAATCGACTGAGAAGGTTAATATGCATGGTGAGATCAGATCTAAAATTATTCGAGATGACAAAGTCGACCAAGATCAACAGAAATACATTGAGTTGGTTAAAACGGCTATGGATTTTGGAGCTTCATCGGCAGTATCTGAAGAGATAGCACAGCGAATACTACAAACCAATGAAGTAGAGATGGATTTGGTTGATTTACGGAAACAGGTAGTAGGAATGGTTACTTTAAGCGCCACGGCAGAAGATGTTATGGCTCCTCAAATTACTATAATCGATAAAAGGGAACCTAAGCCAAAAGCGAAGAGGAAACGGAATGATCCTGTTGTCCTTGAAGAAGATGATCTTCGGAACGCTGTAAATAAAACCGATAAGGGGAGCGATGCAATATACGATAAATTAGTTGAGATGGGAAGCATTCCATCAAATGAAGATATCTCTAGATTAATCATCTAATCTCTGTACTAGAATAAGCTCACAAAGGGAAAACTAGCTATAGGATCGAAAGAAAGGATGATTCTATTGCTAGCACATTTCCCTACGCTATTTGAAGATGAATTACTATATAGTGGTATCGCCAGGTATCATCTTAATTCCGGTAACAGAACTCAGAGACAAACTATTGAAGATTTGTTCGGTGACCGATTGGTTTGTGCTACGGTCGATCTGCCGAGTCATCTCGAAGGACTAGCACGTCGGCTTCACAATAGGTATTCCGTGGATCAGTTAGTCCAAAACCATACATTATTCCCTTATTACTCTTACTATTTGAATAATGACAAGTGTACTCAGGTAAAGTCATTGATGACGCAGGGGACCTTTACAGGAGTAGTCCATGCAAGCTTAGGTCTCCTTGCTGGACGTATTAAGTCTCCAACTCATATTAAATATTGCCCAGTCTGTTTTAAAGAAGAGAGTGTGAAGTGTGAGCCTTATTGGCACCGATCTCACCAACTCCCGGGTGTTGTATTGTGTGAAATTCATAAAGTACCGTTATTAAAAAGTAATATTATTTATTCCACTCGTGATCACAAATTTGCTTTTATCCCTATTTCTCAAATAGGTGAGGAGCAGTATCGGAATATCAAAACAGACCCAGCTTGGGAAGAACATCTTCAATTAATCGCTGAGCAGTCAGCGCAAATTCTGAATTCATCTTCTAAACAAAATATCCCTACCTACAAAATCTCATTTCATGAAAAGGGATATCAAACGATTGGGAATAGGATCAGGATCGATAAGCTGATTCGTGATTTTCGAGAATTTTTTACAGATGAGCTGCTTAATTACCTTCATTGTGATATTGATCCCACAGGAAACGATACATGGCTTCATAAGCTTGTCAGGGGCAATGTAGAAATTACGCAGCCGTTAAGGCACATATTACTAGGTCGGTTCTTAGGTCAATCAATTGAGATGGTGTCGTCTTCTAAGCAAATACACCCTTTTGGTGAAGGACCATGGCCGTGTTTAAACAAGGTTGCTGATCATTATAAAACGTATGTTATTGAAAAGTGCGTCATTACTCGGTGCTCAAAAACCAGCCTACCTGTCGGGACATTCGTGTGTTCATGTGGCTTCGTTTATTCACGAAGAGGACCGGATAAATGTCTTGATGATAAATACAAAGTAGGAAGGATTAAATCGTTTGGATCGATTTGGTACGAAAAGCTGAAAGTTCTTAATAGCAGCAGCCAATCACTTCGAGCAAAAGCAGGAATATTGGGGGTAGACCCGAATACCGTTAAGAAGCAATCAGAACTATTTCAAAAGCCTACTGAAAAGAAAAAGTTGATCGGAAGAGCTCCAGTCATTCTAAAGAAGGAAATACGGCATCGAACGCAGGATTATTCGGCAATGAGAGTTAACTGGGGTCAAAGAGATGAGATTCTATCTGTAGAAGTAGGTAAAGTCATTCAATTAATAAGAACATTGGATGATCCAATGCGAATTACTGTTTCTTCAATTGCTAGGTACATTACAGTGAGTGAGTTGTCATTCAAAATTCTGAAAGAAAGCTTGGAGAAGCTTCCAAAAACAAAAGAGTTAATTAATGCTGCTGTTGAACTCACTGAAGACTTCCAAATCCGTAGATTAATTTGGGCAGCTGATAAGCTAAAAGAATCAGAATTAACGGTAGGATGGAAATTGTTGAAGTTAGCTGGTCTAAATAATCCGTTAAGGAAGTCAGTTCAGGATAAATTCAATGAACTAACTAGTTAAGTTTTATATGAGGAAGGAGTATGAAGTGCAGCTATGTTGGGATTCTTTCCAACCCCATTGCCAGATGAAGATTTTCGGAGCATCTTATACCGCTATCACCTATATGCAAAAAATAAGGAAATTGAAAACACTAGCATTGAATTGTTTGGTGTTAGGACTGGGATTACTACTTTCCCAAGGGGATTAGATTTATTATTTCAAAAGCTCCCGTCGCAATGCAGTCTCTCTATAGAAGATATTATTAGAAAACATACGTTATTGCCGTGGTTTCTTCCTTTTCTATCGGGAAAACAACAAATAGATATCTTAAAGGAGATAAAAACCGGTGGGAAAAATAATGAGAGTAATGTAGGCAAGCTGGCTGGAAACAAATTTAGTAGAAATATTGAAGTGGATATCAAATATTGTGGGTGCTGTATCTCGGAAGATATTAATCAATACGGCACCGCTTATATTCATCGAGAGCATCAATTTACGTTTATCCATATTTGTAGAAAACATAGTGTCAAGTTAATTACGCATTGTAATGAATGTGGGGTGAAGCTCGGACTTTCAGTGCTAGATGGAGTATGTAAGTATGGACATCCATTTAAATATAGTGAGCTTCTCATCAAAGACCACGTACAATTTCGACTTTATCGGGACCTTATGACACTTTATACGTTCCACAATAAATTAACTTCGGGTATGATTCAGCAAAGATTTCTAGAAAATCTTGTTGCGAACGGCTATATTTCATCGGATGGGAAGATTCGGCGAAGTAATTTAGTGCAAGACTTTCTGCGGAACTTTTCGCATGACGAATTGACAAGTATAGGGTTGACCTCAGAACATATTATTCAACGAAATACATTAGAGAGAGTTTTTTGGGGAAATTCACTTATTATTAATTTGCCTTTGATACTCATGCTAATACAATTTCTTAGTGAGTCATTAGATAATTTTCTTAACAAATCAATTCCTTATTCGACAGAAATCCCATTCGGCTTTGGGCCATGGCCTTGCAATAATAAATTTTGTCCTGATTATAATAAAATGGTCATAAAGAGATGTAAGCGCTACGATAATAATTACCGAGGAGTAACTGGAAAGTTCTATTGTGAAACTTGTGAGTCCGAATACATAAAATACTGGAGTTGGGCAAAAAATGAAATAGAAGGAACTAGACATGTATTTTTGAGTGAATCTAAGAGGAAGAGAATCGTAACACTTTTATTTAGTGATTGTCTATCGGTCAAAGAAATCGCTGAACGTATGTTTTGTTCAATTTATACGGTGAAAGTAGTAGCTCAAAGTTTATCGGATTCTCATAAGAAGAATGATCATAAAGAGGGGGCTCGGGTTGTAAAGAAACAAAGATATAAGAGAGAATCATATCGAACTAAGTTAGAGGCAGTGATTAAGGAAAATCCAGGACTAAGCAGATATCAAATATGTACCAAGTCTCGAACTGCTTATACTTGGTTGAAGAAAAATGATGCTGCTTGGTTAGAAGAACGTCTTCCAATCTCTAAGTTGTCTGTTAGATTAGATTGGAATGGAATAGATGAAGCTCTTTCAAAACGAGTTAGAGATGTTGCTCAAAAACTGAAAGAATCTAATCTTAATAGAAGGGTTAGTATTTATTCTATCTTACAAGCACTCACGGATATCGAAAGTGGGCGAATAAAAGAAAGTTCGCAATTACCAAAAACACAGAAGATGCTGCAGGTAGTCGCCGAAACTAAGGAGCAATATCAGTTTCGTCACTTGCCCGCTCTTGTGAGACAGCTAAGGACTCATTATGGTTATGAGGAAGTAACAATTGATACGATTTTATCTTATCGAAGGTCATATAGAGGGATTAATGATGAGACAAAGGAATTATTCTCAAAAAGACTGAGAGAAATTCAAAATATATAGTTAAGAAAAAGCTCTTATTTTAAAGAGGATGATGAACGCGTTTAAGTAACTCACTGGAAATGAAGATGTAATGAATGCCCAGAAAAATGCTAACTCAATTAATGTTAATCATAAAACAGTTGTGATTGTAGATAGGGAGGGAGATCCTCATGCCATGCTTAGAAGGCTGCAAACAGATACTGGAGCTATAAAGAATAATATGATTTCCCTCAAGGCGTTTGGAGCGCGCTGAGAAGTTACGTAAATGAGAAAGAAGTAAATATGATACCTAAATGAGCCTCAAAATAATTTAATATTATCAAACTAGAGTCGGGGAGAAAGCCTAAGGAATTGGGCTTTTTTTAGTATCTTCTGAGATTGTTACGGAGCCACAAACGATTAATCGTTTGTGGCTTTCTGTATGCGAATGAATAAAAAACACAATTTTTGTATTATCATGGGAAAATAGTAGGGATTTAACGGTATTTTGTCGAACTAATTAAAAGATTATAACTTCAGGTACTAGGCTAAAAGGAGGACCAATGCATGAATAGGATTGTTGAGCTAATTCAGCATGGTTTTGAAAGTGAATATCTAGATTTTAAAGAGAAACAGTATTCGAAAGAAAAGCATATTGATTTAATTGCAGACATTATGGCAATGGCCAATTCACGTCATGTTGGTGATAAATATATTATTATTGGCGTTAAAGACCGTCCGGAAGGTAGAGAAATAAAAGGGATCAAACCAGAGGAGTTTGTTGATTCATCCAATTATACTCAAGTAGTACTAAATAACGTTGAGCCTGATATTCAGTTTGATTATTTTAAATATGAATATGAGGGGTCTTTACTTGGGATTTTCAAAATTTATAGTAATGACAGTAAACCTTATATGCTAAAACGGAAATACGAAAGGCTTAACGAAGGATTGTGTTTGATTCGCAAAGGTAGTTTGAACGCAATTGCTAAGCGTGGTGATTATGATTACATGTACCGTAATCAAGGTCGAATAGAAGTGAGGATATTAGAAAGTACTCTTCATGCTGTGCATGATTATGAGGGATGTGCCTCAATCGAAGTTCTATTGTCAAATTCAACCGATTATCAAGTGACACTTGTGGGTGGTGTTTTAACTATATTAGATAATAATAATGGAGAAGAACTAACTAGTCATCGGGTATATGGGATTGATAAATATGTTGGAGCTGATTTTCAAATCGGCTTAGTTCCAAGAAGAGAGGTTGTTGGACGATTACTTGTTGGTTTTAGTTCTTCACAACCGTTGCAATTAGGTATTGATGAGTATGGAATTGGAGAACAGGATTATAAATTCGAGTTAGTTTTCTGGGATGCAAGAGGTGAAGAATATTCGGTTTATTTACCAGATGGTAGAGTGTTTGTGAATGGAGATTTTTTATGGAAGGTGAAGCAAGAAAAGGGGATTAAGCATAGATTTAGAACTCACAATTAAATCTAATTAAATAATGATTTCATTTGCCGCGAGTTAAATTGCGGACAACGAAATAGGGTTTAAAAAGAATTTAGGGGGATTAGACATGTTCTTAAAGAATCTAATTATAAAAAAATTCAGAAATATTAATGATCTAAATATAGATTTTCATAAAGGGCTAAATATATTAGTAGGGGAGAATAATGCCGGCAAGTCTGCGATAATTGATGCGCTTAGAATCTGTTTGAATTTTGGTAAACAAGTGAGAGATTTGTATGTAAAACAAAGCGATTTTTATATTGATCGGAATAACCCCGAGACAACAATTCAACCGATAGAGTTTCACTTAACCTTTGAAATAGAGAATTCTATTGAAAGTGGCGTTTTTATTGATTTACTGTCACAGAGCGAAAATGGAATTCAACAAAGCCTTCAAATTCATTATAAATATTATTTAGAGGATAGAAACGGGATTGAAAAAATAAGATTTAGTGTTTGGGGAGGAGATAACGAGGGACAGCAAATTACGTCTGATGTATTAGCTTTGTTGCTTTTCGTTTACCTTGATGCCCTTAGAGACGCTTCACAGAATCTAAGACCGGTCCGTGGAAATAGGTTAGGTGAATTATATTCTCACCTCCGTGAGGATATACTGGGTAACCCTATAACAGATGTAAAGAGAGATGAGTTAACACAAAGACTCAGAAGTACACTGACTGGTGATACAGAGTGGAATAATATTATTGAAGCGGGAAAGGAGAAAATCAATGAGCATCTTGATGAGACATCGATAAGCAATAAAAAGCAGTCAGTCGAGATTGATTTCTTGCCTTTCGAGTTTAGAAAAATCGTTGATAATTTAAGGGTTTTGCTTCCTGTATTTGACCGGGATCTATTGGGGGGTGATATCAGCAAGCAAAAGTATTTTGATATTCAACAAAATGGTTTGGGTTATAACAATCTTTTATACATGGCTACAATTTTAGGTGATTTAAAAAATCGCAAACAGTTAGAACCAGAGGCGTATATCGCATTACTGATTGAAGAACCAGAGGCACATTTACATCCGCAGCTTCAAAATATATTTTTTAATTATCTAAATAAGCTGGATAGTATTGGTTTTCAAATATTTATTACATCACACTCTCCGACTATAACTGCCAAAGCAAATTTAGATTCATTAATTGTTGTCCAATGCCAGAATAACCGTGTATTTGCCTATTCATTGTTGAATTCTGGGCTTACTGATATTAATAGAAAGTATCTCGGAAAGTTTCTTGACGTTACGAAATCACAGTTATTCTTTTCTAACGGTGTCATATTTGTCGAAGGAATATCTGAGGCACTTTTAATGCAGAGGTTTTCAGCAATATTAGGAGGAGAATACGATTTAGACAAAATGGGAGTGGAGATTGTTATCGTTAATGGGGTAGCCTTCGAGCATTTCGGAAATTTGTTCAATTCAGGTGAGGAGAATAAAAGATTAAATATTAGAAGTGTAATAATTACGGATGATGATAGGGATCAAGCTACGGAAGAGATCTCATCCAGAGCGCTTAATGCGTTAGCGCTAAAAGGTGGATTCCTTCATGTTGAAACTTCAAACATCACGTTTGAATACGAATTGTTTATAGCCGCCGAATACAACAGAGAGTTATTAATGAATATTTATAGCGAGATACACCCTGTATCTGCCTCAAGAATATCTCGAGGTAGTAATATTGCTCAATATGCTCAGAACTTCCTAGGGAAGGTAGAGAGTAATAAAGCAAAATCAGAATTGGCTCATCGTCTCGCTCTGCGTCTAGAATCCGATGGGGTAGCTAGAGAGAAGTTTATAGTTCCGGAATATATAAAGCGTTCCATTAGTTGGGTTATTAAGGGTGACCTCAATGTTTGATAGTTTATCCCCAATTCAACGTTCAATAGTGTTTGATAAATCAGGTGCGTTTGTTGTAAGGGCTTGTCCGGGCAGTGGAAAAACTTATACGGTAGCAGCCAAATTAGTTCATAGGATAAGCAACTGGGACTTACCTAATAGAGGAATAGCAGTATTATCCTTTACTAACGTAGCCTGGAATGAAGTTCGAAAAAAGATTGAAGAGAATTTAGGTGTCATGGTAAGCTCTCCACATTTTCTAGGAACAATAGATAGTTTTATAAATAAGTATGTATTTCTTCCATTTGGTCATTTAGTAATGGGCTGCAATAAGAGACCAATACTTGTTGGGGAACCACATGGCACATGGTCTGGTGGTAATTATCAGCATGACTATGCCCAATACTTTGATTGTGCGAGCTACAATATTAGTGATGGTACTATACCAACAACTGCTGATAAAACTAGGTTTCATTTTAGTTGGAAAAACAATAAAGATGGGTCAGAAAATGGGCACGTTAAAAGAATTCGTGAAGTAAAAGAAAAGTATTGGAAATTGGGATGCGCTACTCAAGCGGATGCAAATTATTTCTCTCTAAAAATTTTAGAGAAATATCCTAATATTGCTCGTTCTATTGCACTTAGATTTCCTGAATTAATTATAGATGAAGCACAGGATACCTCTGAAATCCAGATGGCAATAATTGATCTCTTATTAAATAATGGACTTGAACATATCATGCTTGTAGGAGATCCAGATCAAGCTATATTTGAATGGAATGATGCAAGGCCAAATCTATTTACAGATAAATTTAACAACTGGAGAGAGAACTCTATAATTTTGAACGAAAACAGGAGGAGTTCTCAAATGATATGTAATACAACTTCTCGACTTACGACATTTGATAATCCACCGTTAGCGGTTACGGAAATAATAAAAGACTACGATCATACTCCTGAGATAATTTGTTATGATCAGGGGAATATTCAGGCAACGATCAATTACTTTCTGCAATTATGCCAAAAACATCAAATTGAAGTCAATCAAGAGAATGTAGCTGTATTATTTAGAAGTAAGTCTATACATAACTTAATTATTAGTCAACCTGATCGGGCTGTTGAACCTTGGGTGGTAGGGAAATATTTCGTTAAAGATTTAGCAAAAGGTAAGTATATGGAATTTAAAGGGTACAGTTTAGAAGCCTTCCGACTAATCGAAAAGGCTGTGTTTAAAGCTATTAATTATAGAAATTACTGTTCTGAAAATGATCTTGCAAATTGGGTTTCTACCAGAGGGCTTATTAATCATAGAAAAGAGATTCTTAATATTATTAGGCTCTTACCAGAACCGACAGGAGAAATAAAGTCTTGGGTTCTACAAGCCAATACTGTACTGAGAGCTAACCATATTTCTTTACAACTAGCTATCAATGAAATTAGTTCTGAAAGTTCTTTTGATGAACTGTTTGGATCTTCTACAATTAAACATGATTTGGCATATAGAATTGGTACCGTTCATACGGTTAAAGGTGAAACTTTTGATGCTGTCCTTCTTATTTTGAAAGAGAAGGGGGGGCAAGGACGATTGTATAGAACAATGTTATCTCAAGGATTAAAAACATTTGATGATGAGGAGCTAAGAATTGCATATGTTGGAATGACAAGGCCGAAAAGGTTGCTTGTAATAGCTGTTCATAATGAACAGAGCAAATTTGTTTGGGAAAGTAGACTTTTAAATTGAGAGCATACTGTCGTAATCTAAAACTTAACGAAAGTTGACTAAATTGAAAAATTATTGGCTACAGTTACAAGACGATTTTAGACAAAGAGGGATTGTAAAATGACAATTGATAGAAAAACTATCGCAAGGTTAAGAGAAGGCATTACAAAAAACCAATCCGAATTACGAGATTTAAAAGAAAAAATTAAAATTAAAAATGCAAGACCTCCTATAAAAAAAGGCAATATTGAAATTACAATTAGAAAAGCAATTATCAATCCTGATTTTACAAATAAGACAGTATTAACCGATTCAACATGGCATTATGTTGAGTTGTTCTTAAAGGAGAAAAATGAAAAAAAAGATAAGGAAGCCTTGAATTACTGGTACCAAGCCGAGAATTTCTATAAAGCAACTCAAAGCTTAGATATGCTTTCTAAGCCACTGACATCTTATTATTGTTTCTTAAATGCTACAAAGGCGTTACTGACGTATCGTAGAGTAAACTACGATTTGCATCATGGTGTATCAGGTGAAAGACTATCTGGCCGAATAAATATTCAGAATGAAAAAGTATCTATTTATCCTCGTGGTGTTTTATCTGGTCTTTGTAATTACCTTAAGGAGACTATTCAAACTCCAAAGGAAAACTATACATTAAAAGATATCCTATATAATTTAGAGTATATACATCGAGCATACAATATGACCTATTCTAATCAACCAGAACTTTTCATTCCTGTTGAAGATATTAGGTTTGTATTTGATAAAGATCGCAAGGAAGGCTGGCTAGAAGCAATGCTAGAACCTCAATACTCAAACAAATCAACTTTAACTAAAATAACAGGTTTTAGTATTGATAATTATTATAATACCAATGAGTACTACGTTATCAGAAGAAACAAAACATTCAAATGGGAAGTTTCTAGAAATATACCTACTGTTTCAAGTATTGATAATTTTAAGCGCTATTATCTTAATAACAGAAAGAATCTTAGGTATATTTTTAGTCCAAATAAACTTTGGTACATTAAAAGAAGTAATTTGTTGAATGGTCTGATAGACAAGGGAACGTTAACTCTTACATTTGCTGCAATGCATAGACTTAGTGAAATGTCTAGATACGATCCTAATACGTTAGATAAGCACCTATCTAACTCTTCGGGATGGTTAATCTCAGAATTTATTACTAAATCAGTTTATCAATTTATCGATATGATTTCTTCGGAAATAACGGGAGATGACTTCCGAGTTACTGGATTTAGAACTTAAAAACAGATATTGATTTCTTTTGTGATTTGGAGGCGCTAGGTATCAACAATTATTACATGTCAGGCGAAAGCGAAGAGAAAATATGTCTACGATTGATATCGAGAGTCTGGGTGATGTTGTAGCTCTAAACAGTAACACTTGGAAGTGAAGCTAAGGCTTCATCAGTCCATACCGGATTAACTCAGCGTTGGCTCATGTGAAATTCGTTGCAGGCCTTTGATGGTTAAGGTGCGGGATTTCTGGCATACGTGGAGTATCGATTAATTTTCTGGCATTTTGAGAAACTGATACTATGAGTAGCCTACTCTAGAAGGTACAGTTTTATTTCAAATTTTGCGCTATAACAGAAGTAAGTTTACTTGAAAATAAACCGAAAGGTCTGATGCATATTGGATTTAAGTACATTACGAGATAGAGATGCATGGGCGACAATAAGAGGATTTGTCTATCAAGTAGATATCACTATCATGAGATGGTTGGATCTAGAACCTAATGAAATGTTAGAGCTTGAACGTGGTGAAGACATAGATATTGTAGAAGGGCAAGTTAGGTCGTTAGAGCAAATCAAAGTTAGGCAGAAAAAGCTTACTTTACGTTCAAAAGAGGCAAATGAAGCAATGGCTTCATTTCACGAACACCGGAACTTAAATCCTAATCTGAAATTGAATTTTAGATTCATAACAAATGCGGAAAATGGAAAAGAAAATAGCCCTTGGAATATGAATGAAAAAGCAATCGTAGTTTGGAATAATATTAGACAAAAAAAGTTAAGCAATGAACAACAAACTAATGCTATAAAAAACATTCGTCAGTTTCTTTTGGCAATGACTCGTCCTAAAAATTTTAATAATGATACATGGAAGAATTGGAGATCGTTTTTAAGTGGAGCATCGGATAACGATATATATAACTACATATGCAGTTTTGAGTGGGGTTTACATAATCCTGACCCAGCAGATATAAAGGAGATAATTGAGCAAAAACTAGTTGAACAAAGACATATTCTAAATTTTGAAGAGGGAAACCGACTTTACGAAAGTCTGTTTTGTTATATTTTTCGATTACTAACTCGTAAGGGAATAAAGAGCATCACCAAAGATAGTCTCACAGAGGTTTTAAGTGATTTTCAGATTACTGATATTGAGAAGTCAATTTTACAATCTATAGATTCTTTAAGGTCAAATGTTGCTCTACACGAATCTCGACTGGAGGCTGTGGAAAAAAAGCTTAGTCAAGGTAGTCAAGGTATAATTAATCCATTAATATGGAATGTTCCCCATCGACCTAACCCTTATTTTATAGAACGTGATGATATAGTAATTTCCTTAAGAGAAATCCTTCTAAGTGATCAACTAACTGCAGTAACGCAAACTATAGCGGGACTTGGTGGAATTGGTAAAACTCAACTAGTAGTTCATTATGCCTATAAGTATCGTAAAGACTATGACTTAATATGGTGGATTGATTCTGAACAAGAGGAGACTATTAGAGCTGGTCTTTTGCAATTGGCGTTAAAGTTAAATAACAATACAGGTTCTGAAGTTGATAGTATTGATTTCGTTAAAGAATGGCTATCTAAACGTGAAAAGTGGCTTTTGATCTTTGACAATGCAAATGATATTAATGATATTGAGAAATATTTTCCCAATCCACAAGAAGGGCATATCCTTATTACTTCACGGAAACAAGACTGGCCACATGAACCTATTGTATTATCAGAATTTAATCGTTCTGAATCTATTAAATTCTTAATGCAACGTACTAACTGTACTGATTCACAGCAAGAACCTTTTGCAGCAAAATTAGCGTTTGAACTAGGATATTTACCTCTTGCTTTAGAACATGCAGGTGCCTATATAAAGAAAAAACATAAAACATTTAAAGAATACCACGAGTTATATGATATGAAAAAGATGAATTTATTAGCTCTTGAGGGTATTCCTAATTCATATCATTCCACTATATTGACTACGTGGACAATTTCAATTGAATCAATTAAACAAGAATCTAATATTGCAACAGAGTGGTTAAATATGTTTGCGTATTTGGGAGCTGACCAAATTCCTTATGCTTGGTTTTACGATATTAATAATGATAATTCGAAAGATATTTTAGAAAAAGACCAAGCAATTGAAGTTTTGAGTAAATATTCACTAGTAAACTTTAACGTCGAAGAACGTCACGCTTCACTTCATCGGCTTGTTCAGGAAGTCATTCGAAATCAAATGGGTGATAAAGAAGAAGAAGTTTTAAAATTATCAGTACATGTTGTAGCAAAAGATCTTAGTTTCGATCAATATAACTATTCATCTTGGGGGGAATGTAAAAAGCTACTTTCTCATGCGATAAATGTTATGCAACATATAAAGGGGTCTCCAATAAATAACGGGAACGTTATTAGTATTTTATTAAACCTAGGTTTATATTTTAATCATTATACAAATTATTCCACGGCCAAAGAGTACTTACTAATAGCGAAAGAATATTGTGAATCAAGGTCGTCAAGTACAAAATGGATTTCAAGTATTTTAAATGCATTATTTGTCACTAGCTATAACTTAAATGAAGTTGATGATGCCAAAGACTATATTGAATCAGCTTTGTTAATGACGTCTGGAATTGATGCCAAAAGAGCGGTTACTCTTAACAATTCCGCAGTACAAATAATGAACGGTGAGGGAGATTTTGAAAAAGCATTAACACAATTTGACGAGGCATTAGAAATTGAGCATTTACTATATCAATCAGATAATTCCCATACTGCTGTAACTAGAAATAATATTGCTGAATGTTTAGCGAAAATGGGGAGATATCCAGAAGCAAAAGTTCAACATGAGATCACAATTAAAATTGAAAGAATGATAGCGGAACATAGTCAAGAATTAAATCCAAATTTAGCTACACGTCTAAGTAACTACGGTGGAACATTAGTGAAAATGGGTCAACCTGAAGTTTCTTTACAATACTATGAAGAAGCGTTAAATATTCTTAGCGAAGCTTTTTCTGGAGATGATTATCGTAAGGCTTTCGTTATGTTCGAATATGGAGGTGCACTACTAAAACTTGAAAAAATACAAGACGCATACGAACAAATAAATAATAGCTATATAATGCTATTAAACACGGATAGAAAAGATGATCCACAAACAAAGGAAATATATTTATCGCGTTCATTAATTTTAAACTTATTGAACTTAAAAAATAAGCCTAGGAGAAGTTACAGGTAAGCTCTAGTATCCAACAATCTTTTGTTGGTTCTCAACTTTCTTCACATGGTAATTTTTAGTGGTTCACGACTTTCTTTTTTTCCGCTTTATCATGTGCCGTGGGAAACCCAGTAAAATCAATAAAACTGGTTCCCGACTTTTTTATCATCTGACAAGAGTAGTGTCTGCTGATAAAGAAGTCTTGAACCAGTAAAAGATTTCTTGAACCAGTAAACAATGTTGTGAACCAGTAAAAGATGTCGTGAACCGAAATGCAAGATGATTGAACATCAAGAAGGGAGCCTGGGGAAGATGAAGGGCTCCTTTTTTAATCTACATAGATTTAAAATGTAATGAATGGTGGTGGAATAATTGAGCGACATTGGCTTTAGAATCAAATGTATCCGCAAAGGGGATTCTTAAGGGAGTCTGAGTGAAATAGAAATGGAAAATAGTAATCCATTTGAGGAAACATAAATATCCATTCGAGCACAATACAACGTGAACTTAAATTGGTTATTAAACACTGTTGCTGCAGAAAATGGAACAACATATGAAGGCGAGTTCGAAAAAAGGCTAATTGAGGTTTTTAGAAATCTTGATGATTTTGATAAGAACGAAAGGTAGGTGATGGAATGACAACATTAGGGGAGAGAATTAAGGGAATAAGAAAGACCAATCAATTAAACCAAATTGAATTTTCCAATATAATCGGTGTGTAACAAGGAACGCTTAGTGAACTAGAACAAGACAAGTACAAGCCTTCTATGGACACACTTATTGCTATCCATAATAATTTAAAGGTTGGTCTACAATGGTTAATTATTGGATCAGCCCAAGATACATATAGCATCATTCTTAGTGAGAAAGAAAATAAATTGAATTCTGTTTTTAGAAAACTTAATACCGATGATCAAGATGAAATTATAGAGATTATTGAGATTAAACAAAAACGGTATAAATAGTAGCTCATCATATCATGCGAATAATGCTATGTTTATCTAGCGTAATCAGTCCCGATGATGCTTTATTGGGTCATCGGGATTTTATTCATTTCATAAAGAAGAAGTTCAACCACTATCTCCGCCACATATTCTGCATCTTCTACAACCTTATTCCATTTATTATTTGTCTCGTACGAAAGAAAAATGTTCAAAACCTAAGGAAACAAGCGTATTTAAGAGGAAAATGATACTCCATAGAGGGAGGAGAGCTTGAGGCTTTCGCGAATACTCTACATAAGGTGTTATTTACAAAGTTTGTAAATATGATATTAACTGAAATTCCTGTATGACTTAATTAGAAAAGGGGCTCGATGATACCTTATACAAAGGCTGTTATTACTGATCCATATTACGACAAGCCTAATTGGATTACAGAAGAAGTTACTCGAAAGGAATACATGTGTCTCTCATCAGAGTCAAGCAGCCTTGATGTAGAATTGTTTCTAACTCATCTTTTTGGCTACATGAATAGAAAGCCCATGTTGCATAGTGACCGAGGCTTTCAATACACTTCTCTACGGTTCAAAAAGTTATTTGGGAAAAAAATAACCCATAGCATGTCTCGCGTAGGGAGATGCATCGATAACAGTCCCATAGAATCCTTCTGGGGAACCCTGAAGTGCGAAAA
>NZ_JBFREL010000050.1:0-24718 GCF_052114265.1 Paenibacillus sp. MCAF9 | reverse complement strand
CTTGAGTTCTTGAGTTCTTGAGTTCTTGAGTTCTTGAGTTCTTGAGTTCTTGAGTTCTTGAGTTCTTGAGTTCTTGAGTTCTTGAGTTCTTGAGTTATTGAGTTATTGAGTTATTGAGTTATTGAGTTCTTGAGTTCTGCAGTTATACAGTTCACAGAGTTACTATTGTACAAATTTACAGATTTAAAGATTTAAAGATCTACAGATCTACAGATCTACAGATCTACAGATCTACCGTACCAGGCTCCCAGAGTTCCATAGCTCTACTGTTCTAAAGTTCTACATCTCTACAGCTCTACAGCTCTACAGCTCTACAGATGTACATCTCTACATCTCTACAGCTCTACATTCCTATAAATTTAAAAAATCACTAAATTACCCAAGGGGTTGTCTTACTTTTCATTATATGAGGGGTTTGAGAGAGGTATGACGGGTATGTTGTGGGAAGACAGGGTCGGTTAGAACCGACCTGTCAAAGTGTATAGTTTCCAAGCGTAGACGGCTAGGATCGTTTTGGCGTCGCTAATACGGCCTTCTTGGATATAGGCTTCAGCTTGCTCGAGAGTGATGGCTTCAACCTTCAAGTCTTCATCGTCGTCAGGATTGATTACGCCCTGCTCCACTTTATCAGTGAAATAAATATACAGCTTCTCATCTGCAAACCCTGGTGATGTATAGAAAGCGCTAAGGAGAGTCAAATCATCAGAGCGGTAACCCGTCTCTTCTTCAAGCTCACGAGCTGCTGCTGTCATCGGATCTTCGCCAGGGTCAAGCTTGCCAGCAGGAATCTCGATTTGGAATTTTTCCAGAGGCTTGCGAAATTGCTCCACTACTAGCAGCTTTCCGTCCAAAAGCGCCATAACTGCTGCTGCACCCGGGTGTTTTACGATTTCTCTAGTTGCGGTTCTGCCGTCTGCAAGCGTGACGGTATCAACCTGCAGCGTAATCATTTTACCTTCAAAAATAGGCTCGGTCTTAATCGTTTCCTCACGCCACAACTCAGCTCTTTGCTGCTCTTCCACTCGTATTCGCTCCTTAAAATTGAATTTGATTCTTTCGCATAACTTGTCCTGCCTCTGCATAACTATCATTATATCAAATCGACAGGGGAGATTAATATGAAACAATATGTTGCACTCAATCACTTGCGCTTAGTAGGAAAAGGCTGGGAAATAAAACATCAGCTGCGCAAGCTTTCTGCTTCATCCTTATCAAGAACACCCATGTCCGAATATACAAATGTCATCAGCGTACGCCGTGTTCCTTTGGAAAAAACGAATTAATCATGTCACGGACGCATGCATTTAGACAAAAACCCTCCTTCCGCGATCAGCCAAAACTGAGCCGCAGGATCGAAGGGCTTTCTGTCATTTTACGGCAGGGCCAATCGAAGCTATTGCTTCTTACGACCTCCGCTAAAACTATTGTGCTTCAGACGCTTGTTTAATAATTTCAACGACAAGCTCAGTCGTCTTCACTAAATCATCAACCTTGATCTGTTCTTTCGTCGTATGAATATGCTCATAGCCAACAGCTAGATTGACTGTAGGAATGCCTAAGCCGTTAAAAATATTTGCATCGCTTCCCCCACCAGAATGGAACGTACGCGGTGTACGTCCGATTGCTGTGATTGCTTTTTTGGCGAGCTGTACTACTGGATCTGCATCATCGTATTGATAAGCAGGGTAAATGATTTCACTTTCAAGCTCTCCTCGTGCACCAAACTCCTCTGCAGCACTCTCAACCGCTTTCCGCATCGCAACAATCTGATTGTCCAGCTTATGCTGTACAATGCTTCTCGCCTCAGCATACAGCGTCACAAAATCACACACAATATTTGTAGCGCCACCGCCCTCGAATCGACCGATGTTCGCCGTTGTTTCTTTATCTATACGTCCAAGCGGCATTCTTGCAATTGCTTTTGCAGCAACTTGAATGGCACTGATCCCATCCTCAGGATTAACGCCAGCATGTGCTGAACGACCATACATTTTGATCGTAACTTTCGCCTGTGTCGGTGCTGCTACTGCTATATCACCAACGGCGCCATTCGAATCAAGCGCGTATCCAAACTTAGCTTCCAGCTTCGATGCATCCAGCGAGCGTGCGCCAAGTAGACCTGATTCTTCTCCTACCGTAATGACGAATTGAATGCGCCCATGCGGAATGGACTGCTCCTTAACGACTCGGATTGCTTCAAAAATGGCAGAAATGCCTGCTTTATCATCAGCGCCAAGAATCGTTGTTCCATCGCTTCTTATATAACCATCAGCGTCAAGCTGCGGCTTGATGCCAACACCAGGTGTTACTGTGTCCATATGGCATGTAAAAAAAATCGTTGGTGCAGATGCTGCTCCCTCTGCTTCCCATATTGCAAATAAATTCCCTGCTCCATGCCCAGTTTTAACTGCTGCATCATCTTCGCTAATTTGCAAGCCAAGCGCTTCAAACTTTTGCTTTAGCACACGGCTTATTTCCTGCTCGTGTTTTGTTTCGCTATCTATCTTCACCAATTCCATAAATTCATTCACTAAACGATCTTTTGTAATCATTAACGTTTCCTCCGTCCATAACTTTCGTATACAATAGAGTAAATGACAAGCTCATAGCAAGCTATGACGTTCCAAATCAAGAAAGGGGTTTTTCATATGCGCAGACAGCGATTGATTCGAATTGTTGCCATCGTTCTCGTATCGGCATTAGTTTTATCATCCTTGCTAGCTGGTCTTGGATCACTATTTCTTTACTAGGTCCAATTCACATCTGAATTCTTTCACAAAATGAGGGAGCAATTGGTTCGCCGCTTCCTCAACCGATAAATCAAGCCCTGTTAAATCATTAAAGGATGTTACGCCGAACTGCTGGATACCGCAAGGAATAATCCCACTAAATCCTTCTTCGGCAATGCCAGATTTAATATTAAGAGCGAATCCATGACTCGTAATAAAGCCCCGCTGATGGCGGGCTTTATTAAATTTTACGCCTATGGCCGCTATTTTCAGATCACCGACCCATACTCCTGTATATTCCGGCTTTCTGCCCGCTTCTATACCATACTCGCTCAGCCAATTAATAATGACTTGCTCAAGGCTCCGCAAATAGGCATGCAAATTAAGGCCTACTGCATCTAGATAAAGAAGTGGATAGCCGACCAGCTGGCCAGGGCCATGATAAGTAATATCCCCGCCGCGGTCGATTTGATAAAAAGCGATACCTCGTTCCTTAAGCTCTGCCTCATCAAGCAGAAGGTGCTCAGGATGTTTGTCAGAACCCATCGTATACGTAGGCGGATGCTGAAGAAGGAGCAGCGACTGATTGCGCTCCTCCTTATCAATTTGCTTTATATATGTTTTTTGCAGCTCCCACGCTTCCGCGTAATCGAGCATGCCTATATATTGGGCATCCAGCCGTCTCAAGCTTTTTGCGTTATCCGCTTCAGCCATGATCGTGCTCCCCTTTTCTAATACAATTTGCTTTCTAGATTAAAGCTCTCTAGATTATCCTTCACACGCTGTAAGAAACGACCACAAATAACGCCGTCCAAAATCCGATGATCAAGTGACAAACATAAGTTAGCCATTGAACGAACAGCGATCATATCATTTATGACAACGGGACGCTTCACAATGGATTCAAACGTTAGAATGGCAGCCTGCGGATAGTTAATAATCGGATATGACAATATAGAACCGAAGGAGCCTGTATTGTTAACAGTAAACGTTCCGCCCTGCATATCAGACAGCGTCAGTTTACCTTCTCTCGTTTTACGAGCAAGCTCTTCAATTTCTTTGGCAAGACCGGCTACGTTTTTGTGATCAGCATTTTTGATAACAGGTGTTAGGACAGAATCCTCTGTACCAACCGCCAGCGCGATGTTAATATCTCGCTTCACTATGATTTTATCAACAGCCCACATGGAATTCATGATTGGCACATCTTTGATTGCATTAACGACAGCTTTGAGCAGGAATGCCAAATACGTCAAATTAATGCCTTCGCGCTTCATGAAATCATCCTTAAGCTTATTGCGCAGAAGAACAAGATTCGTTACGTCTACTTCAATCATAGTCCATGCATGCGGTATTTCACTTACGCTTTGTCTCATGTTGCGAGCAATCGTATTCCGAATTGGCGTTACATCAATGAAGCTATCACCACGACCAGCTCCCGATGCTCCTTCCACTTCGATTTTTGGGAACCTTGGCGTTTCCGTCAAATGCAGACCAGAAGAACGCACCTGCGCAGCAGCATCTACAGTTCTGGCTGCAGGCACAGCAGCATTCCCGTTAGAAGCTTGATTTCCACCAGCTGCTACATAGGCAAGTACGTCTTTACGTGTGATACGTCCGCCTAAACCGGTTCCTGGAACATCGGTAAGACGAATGGAGTGTTCAGCTGCCAGCTGCTGTACAGCCGGTGAGAAACGATTGCGCATTGGAGCGTCTTGCAAATCTATTTCACTTACTTGTGTGGTAGTTGCCTCTCTTGGTGTAGCCGTCTGGGATTCCGCAGCCCCAATTCCGGCATCCTCAGCAGAACCTTCTGTTTCAATTATGCAGATTGGAGTGCCGACTGGAACGGTCTCCCCCTTGCCAACAAGGATACGAACAAGCTTGCCGGCTACAGTGGAAGGCAGTTCGGCATTCACTTTATCTGTAATAATCTCGCAGACAGGCTCGTAAACATCAACCCAATCGCCAGGCTGCTTCAGCCATTTATCGATGGTAGCTGATACAAGTGATTCTGCTAGTTGAGGCACGACGATTTCCGTCATAGTTTTCATAATTCACATCTCCCTACTGGCCGAGGCGTAAACGGCTACCGCCGTCCTTCGGCGGCGCAGCATACGTTTCGCGGTGACATATAAGCTTAGTACTTTAGACTTCTTATATTTTAATAAAGCGCTAGCTGTCGCATTGCTTCTTTTACTTTATCTTTGTTGAGCATAAAAAACTTCTCGCCCGGCGGGTTGATAGGCATCGCTGGCACGTCTGGTCCACATAGTCTCATAATCGGAGCATCAAGCTCATAAAGCAGCTCTTCTGCGATGATCGCTGAAACTTCTGCACCTACGCCGCCAGTCTTATTGTCCTCATGGATAATAAGCACCTTGCCTGTTTTTCTCACCGCTTCAAGAATGCCTTCTTTGTCCAGAGGCTGCAGCGTCCGTAGATCGAGAATATGAGCGCTAATGCCCTCAGTCGCTAGATCTGCAGCCGCCTGCTCGACAAAATGAAGAGGCAGACTATAACCGATAACCGTAATGTCATCGCCTTCGCGAAGAACATTCGCTTTGCCAATAGGAACAATATAGTCCTCTTCTGGAACTTCATCCATAATGAGCTTGTAGCATTTTTTATTCTCAAAAAACAATACAGGGTCCGGATCGCGCACAGCTGCTTTTAGAAGCCCTTTCGCATCGTATGCACGGTATGGAGCAACAATTTTCAGACCAGGTGTACCGAAAAATACCGACTCCGTACATTGTGAATGGTACAGTCCTCCAAAAACACCGCCGCCAATAGGAGCGCGAATTACGAGCGGGCAAGTCCAATCATTGTTCGAGCGGTAACGGATTTTGGCCGCTTCGCTAATAATTTGATTGGTGGCCGGAAACATAAAATCTGAATATTGCATTTCAGCAATGGGCTTCATGCCATACATCGCTGCGCCGATTGCAACACCTGCAATGGCTGACTCTGCAAGCGGAGTATCAAGAACACGATCCTCGCCGAATTGCTCCAGCAATCCTTTGGTTGTTGTAAAGACGCCGCCTTTAAGACCAACATCCTCACCCAGAACGAAGACATCTTCGTCTCGTTCCATTTCTTCCTTCATCCCTTGGCGAATTGCATCAATATATTCAATAACTGCCATTATTCCGTTCCTCCTTGATCAGCATCATCCGCATAAACGTGCAGCAATGTAGATTCCGGCGTCGGGAACGGCGCTTTATCGCCATATTCAGTAGCCTCGTCAAGCATCTTGCGAATTTTGGCTTGAAGCTCAGTTTCAAGCTCTTCGGACCATATCTCGCAATCAATCAGATATTGCTTATATTTTGGGATGCCATCTTTCGCACGGTTGGAATCAACTTCTTCCTTCGTACGATAAGCGAGATCGTTATCTGAAGTAGAGTGTGGTGAAATACGGTACATCATTGCTTCAATCAATGTTGGACCTTCGCCTGCAATTGCGCGCTCACGCGCCTCCTTCACAACACGGTACATCTCAAGCGCATCGTTACCGTCAACCTGATATCCAGGGAAACCATAACCAAGTGCACGATCGGCAACTGTACCTGCTAATTGCTTGTGAATAGGAACTGAGATTGCATATTGGTTATTTTCGCACATGAAAATAACAGGCAGCTTATGTACTCCAGCAAAGTTGCAGCCCTCATGGAAATCGCCTTGATTGCTCGAACCTTCACCAAATGTAACAAAGCTAACAAGAGGCTTGTTTTTCATTTTTGCCGCAAGCGCTATGCCTACCGCATGAGGAACCTGCGTTGTTACTGGACTTGAGCCCGTTACGATTCGCAGCTTCTTCGAGCCAAAGTGGCCAGGCATCTGGCGTCCGCCGCTATTCGGATCTTCCGCTTTGGCGAAAACCGACAGCAACAAATCACGCAGTGTCATACCAACAGAGAGCACGAAGCCATAGTCCCGATAATAAGGTAAAAAATAATCTGTTTCTCGATTAAGTGCATACGCAGCAGCAACCTGTGCTACCTCTTGTCCTACACCTGATACGTGAAAATTGATTTTCCCTGCACGCTGCAGCAGCAGCATACGCTCATCAAACTTGCGAGCAGTCACCATCGTTGCGTACATATCAATTGCTTGCTCATCGCTAAGCCCTAATTCCAAATGACGAACATTTTGCCCAGTAGAAGCAGATTGGGTCATAAGGTGTTCCTCCTTTTGCGCGCTATTATAACCTGGTACTAAGACTTGATCATATATATTATAACTCCAATTGAACCAAAAAGAAAACAGTCTTCATTAGAACGATATCGCTCGATCATCTACGGCGAGCATCGCTTCTCCCAGCGCCTCTGAAAGCGTCGGATGAGGATGAATCATTTGGCCAACTTCCCAAGGTGTTGCGTTCAGAATTCCAGCGAGTGCTGCTTCGGATATTAGATCCGTTGCATGAGCTCCAATCATATGAACACCAACAATATCGTTGGTCTTCCGATCAGCGATTACCTTGACGAATCCTTCTTTCTCTCCTAAAACAATAGCCTTGCCAATCGCTTGAAACGGAATTTTACCCGTCTTTATGTCATGCCCTTTCGCGCGTGCTCCATCCTCTGTCAAGCCGTAAGAAGCAATTTCCGGACGGGAATAGATGCACCTTGGTATCAAATGAGCCTCAATCGCAACGGGTTTCTCACCGCAAATATGCTCAGCAGCAATTATGCCCTCATGCGCAGCAGCATGAGCGAGTTGAACGCCGCCAACCACATCGCCAATGGCATAAATATGTGGCTCGCTCGTTTGACCGAACGCATTGACCTCGATCACACCGCTCGATGTGCGAACATCGGTATTTTCGAGACCCATGTTTTCCACATTCGCTTGGCGTCCTACAGATACCAATAGCTTTTCTGCAGTCAATATTACGTCACCATCTTGGGTAGCTGCAACGATAGACACTTCACCGTTTTCACCTTTGTATTGATCGGTCTGCAGTTGAACGCCAGTCAGCACACGTACACCGCGTCCACGCAGCACTCTTGTCAGCTCAGCTGAAACCTCTGTATCTTCACCAGGCAAAAGGCGGGAGCCCGCTTCAACCAAAATAACTTGAACGCCAAAATCATGCAAAAGCGAAGCCCATTCAACGCCGATAACCCCGCCGCCGACAATAATAACGGATTTTGGCAGTTTGTCCATAACTAACGCTTCATCACTGGTCATTATATATTCGCCGTCTGGTGTTAAACCAGGCAGTGTACGAGGACGAGATCCTGTAGCAATAATGAGATTAGTGGATACAACTGATTCCATTTCACCGTCCGGCAGCTCAACGGCTAATGAGCCACTTTTTGGAGAGAAGATTGAAGGACCGATGACTCTGCCTTTGCCTTGAATAATTTGAATGCCATTCTTTTTCATTAGGCTTTGAAGTCCACGATAGAGCTGCTCTACGGTTTGATCCTTACGCTCTTGTACTTTGCCATAGTTGAGTGATATCGCCCCATCTGCCACTTGGATGCCAAATGAGCTTGCTTCAAGCAGCGTTGAATATACCTCAGCGCTTCGGAGCAGCGATTTACTCGGAATACATCCTTTATGTAGGCATGTGCCGCCAAGCTTGTCCATTTCGATAATGGCAACCGATTTTCCTAGTTGTGCAGCACGAATGGCTGCTGTATAACCGCCAGGCCCGCCTCCGAGCACTGCTACATCTACCTGTATAGCCATAAAATCATTCCCTTCTAATAACCATAACTATATACTTTTTTTGCCTATTCATATAACTCTCAAAGATGCCCATTCGCATTGTAACATGTCATCCATCCCTATTGTACCTGTTTTTAATGACGAAAACATCGTCGTTTTACGAAATAGACACTCTACACGTAAAAAGGTATGATAGAGCTAACTGTATATTTTGACCGATAAGGAGACACTGTATTTATGAAATTAGTTGCTGCTCGCTTTATTGCTATCCTCATGCTCGTTATTCCAGGCTTACTTGCTTGCTTCGGTTTTCTGAAAATGAAAGATTCGGTATTCGTGTATTTCTCTGAATTCGGAAATGAAACCATTACGCCAGATTTTGATTGGCTCAAATTTTTACTTGGATTTATCATGTTCGCTGCAGGTGCAGGTTTTATCGCGGGCTGGACTTTTTTTCGCGACCGCAAACGGAACTACGTTGCTACTAGGTTCAAGCAGAAACGTCCTCGTCCGCCAAAGCCACAAAGCTAGTTTTATACAACAATCATAATTAAAACCGCTCATGTTCGGATCGTTTTGATCCTAGCTTGGCGGTTTTTTTTATGATAAATTTGTAAAAACTAGGTATAATCCACGTAATCAAGCATTTGCGCATACGCTTTTGGAACCATATACGAAGCTGCCAGCTCCGTCTTATCAGACATAAGAAACATTCTAACGAGCGAGCTGCTCGTTTGCATGTAATGCGTGTAAGGAGATAAATAAATCGTATCCGCCAACGTAGTATTACGAATATATTGCTCAAGCTGCAGTTCATATTCTAGGTCAGTTGCATTTCTAATTCCCCGTATGACTACGTTAATATCATGCTCATTTATATAGTCAGCCACAATGCCTTCATAAGGAATAATATGGATTTTATCATCCTTTGGCACAGATAAAGCGACCAGTTCCGTACGCTGCTCAATCGTAAAATGATGTTTTTTTGATCGATTATTGGCGACTATAATATGAACCTCACTAAATAATTGAAAGGCTCTCTCTATAACGGACACATGCCCGAGTGTAATCGGGTCAAAACTTCCTGCGTAAACGGCTCTCATCCTGTCACCTCTCCTTGGATATTTTACATAGCGATGATGCTTTCCAAAAAAAATTACAATTGTCCGCATTTCAATTTATGATCTCATCATACAACAGCACTATTATGAAATTAACCAAAAGAAATGAGGTGCAATCATGAAAATTGTATTCGATGTTACCGTAGATGGAAAAGTAAAAGAGACAATCCAGCCACAAACGCAGCGCCTTAAAGAAATTCATAGCTTTATAAAAGCAGAATCGCATGGTTTAATCAAGAAATATGGCAGCAACGTTTATTTAAACCGAAGAGTTGTTTACAACTGAGGCATCCTTGATGGCCTTTTTTTTTTTTGAAAAATCCAATTTAACTTAAAATCCAACTCCTCCAAGCTCGGCATTCACTTAACTCACATCCATGTCTGTTTTTGATTAATCAGATCAATTGTAGGACATCCTCAGCATATAGAAAACTTTTCACCATTCGCCAATAAACATTTTGAATCAGCAAATTCGAATCATGTGCTTCATTCCCTTCCAAATAGGGCTAATTTGTTTGCACTTCTAAGGGATGGTAAAATACTTGGATATGTTTAAATAAATGGAGGTCGTCACCTATGAGTCGACGGAAATTGCATGACAGACTCAAGTTAAAAAAAATCGAAACCCAGCATGGCGAGCAATTCAACAATTTATTGCGCTATGTTTTTCAAGTGACCAATCGCGATTTACAAACCTTTGGCTGGGAAAATAGAGAGATTGCAAAGGCAAAACTTCCCGTACTTCAGTATGCTGATGTTCAAGGGTGGTTTGATGGCGATAAACTTATATCTCAGCTTGCTGTATATCCCTTTCAGGTAAACATCTACGGACATATTTATGAAATGGGTGGACTGACAGGAGTCGGAACCTATCCCGAATATGCCAATTTGGGCTTGATGAATAAACTCATGCTGCTTGCCTTAAGCAAAATGCGTGAGCGGAAACAATCGATCTCTTACTTATACCCCTACTCAATTCCTTATTACAGACGCAAAGGCTGGGAGATCATTTCCGATAAAATTTCTTTTGAGGTTCCGGACACTCAGCTGCCTAAGCTAAAAAACGTACCTGGTCATGTTGAACGTGTAACCATTGAACATCCTGACATCAAAACAATATATGAGCAATTTGCCCGCTTGCACCATGGTGCTATGCTGCGAAACGAGCTCGCTTGGGAAGAGTATTTGCGCTGGGATTTAGATGATATGACTGTAGCGATCTATTACGACAATAACGACTCACCTATGGGGTATTTGCTGTATTGGATTGCCGAAGAGATCTTTCACATGAAAGAAATGATCTATATTAACGAAGAGGCACGCACTGGATTATGGAACTTTGTCAGTGCCCATTTCTCAATGATTACTCTTGTAAAAGGGGATATCTATAAGGATGAGCCTCTTGCATTTATATTGGACGACGGGGATATTAAAGAAACCATTGCTCCTTATTACATGGCACGAATTGTAGATATCGTATTGTTCATCGAGCAATATCCATTTGAAATGCAGGAAAAGGAAAGCAGAATAGTTATCAATCTCCATGATCCAATGCTTGAATGGAATCAAGGAACCTTCACCCTCACGGTTGACACAAACGGAAAAGGCCATATGACCCATGGCGGCATCGCACCATCGGTAGTTATCGACATTCCCGCTTTAACGACGATGTTAATGGGTTACAAGCGGCCAACTTATCTTGCACGTATTGGCCGTATGCAGGCCGATGACGCGTCCATCCGTAAACTGGAGCAATTGATTAATCAGGAGCGTCCGTATTTCTCTGATTATTTCTGATTAAGTGAATTTCGTTTTGTTCCCCCACATATTGCAGCTGAATTAATCAAAAAAACCACTGATCAAAAGATCAGTGGATTTTTATTGCTATGATTCTTTCTAAAAACTTACATGATATTTCTTCTTAGCCAGCATAATTAAATGACTAATAAGATAAATATATTTTCGAATTCTCAATTGAATTAATTTTACCATCTATCAACGCCATTGCAGAACGTAATGGAATGTAATAATAGCCTTCAGCTTTAATAGCTTTTACACCAGTATATTTATCATTTAATAAAATCTTTTTGTCATCTGTAGTTATTTTAATTATTATCTTATCTTTCTTTAAAATTACATTTCCTACTTTATCTTGCTCAATACTAAATTTAAAAGAATTCGAAAAATCCCTAACAGAGATGTAACTTGAATTTTTGACGCTAATTAGTTGGCTATTAAGATTCATATATTTGTTGTTAACATATAAATTTAAATCTAGATAAGTGAATACTTCGCCATCAATTGTATAGCGGTTACAATCCCAGTTACGTTCGTAATAATTAAAATATGTATCAGTTGATTTATAAGTATCTTTTAGCTTTATACAATGTGGAGCTGGAGGATATTCATTACTTATAACTTTTACCTTAGTAATTTTGGTAGAAGTGCTGGAAACGTTTGTACTTTTATTGCTTGATCCACCATTATGATAATGATAACCAGAGCATAAACCTTTGGACTTAGATTTTGCTGAACAATTATGTCCTCCATTACTATCCGTACGACCTGAGTGAGCTGAAGTAAGTGTAGGCATTACTACTAATAAAAAAAGTATGAATGATAATATAATTCCTAAGCTTTTTTTCATGAAATTTCCTCAATCCTCCCAGAATAATAAATCCTTATTTTCAATTTCCATTTCAATGATTTTAATCTTAGCTATTGTTTAAAAAAACTTAAAATAGCACCTCCATACTTTTCAACCTTAACCTTTCCAAATCCCTTTACCTCCAATAGTTCCTCTTCTGATCTTGGATATTTGGATATAATATCTTCCATTTCATTGTTATTAAAAATATAATACGCTTTCACATTTTCTTCTCTAGATGTTTTCAATCTGTATGCCATCAATTCTTCTCTTAAAATCTGATCATCTTTTCTTGCATAGGTATCATCTGAAATTTGGTATTTTGTAATTAAATCCATTTCAATCGGGGAGTTTACTTTGATAAGCAGATTCGCAATATCGAGCATTTCCTTCTCACCCAAATCGTACTGGTTCGATTTATCATTTTGATACTTTTCTAAAGTGGTTTTAATCTGATCGTACTTTATAAGAGTTTTCTCTACTTCTGCTGGACATTTATATTTCTTTATTATTGTTTTTGGGTTTGCCATAACAACAAGTGATAAGATAGGCATATTATTGATTTTCAGCTCTTTTGACAGTAGATGTTTAAGTATATCAACATGTCTTTTATTTTGAGTTACCGGGCTATAGATTCCTTCTTTATATTCCTTCCCATACCTATTCTTAATCGTTCTAATAAAATTTCCATCCTGATCTATGTTTATATTTCCACTCAACTTTTTTGTTTCTAAGATACATGTAAATTTATTTGATATGACTACAAAATCAAGCTGTGCAACATAATCTTCATAAACAACTCTTACATCATGCAAGCAAATGATAGGGAGGAATGAATGCTTCAATTCGAAATATACATTGTTTTCACCATCTAGCCCATATTTTAGTAGCTTAATGTCTTTCTCAATGTTATCTTTTTTATCTCCATCTGAAACCTTATTTAGCAGATCATTAAGATTTGCAAGTTGCAAACTATCTTTTGAAAAATCCTTAATGAATGTTGGATTTTGAATTGTTCTTTTTTGACCAAATAATATGTTTAATATAGACATATGCAGTTCTCCTTGGTTATCAGTTTTTATAGATCGTTAGTAGGAATAAGCTCTTTAAACATAGTTATATTATACCATATTTTATCCATAAATGAGTTTTATTGAATAATTGCTTTTAAACATGAAATAAGCTAAGAATTTAATTATTCAAGCACTATTCTTGCCATAGACTCTATGGAGAGAATTTAGTCGTGAGGAGACGATTAATAGAAAGAGTAAATTTGTCAACAAAACTAACTCTACTATAAAGTCAAATAGGACAGATAACGCGTTTTCACGATAGTCTGTCCTTAAAAATCTTCAATTTGTTTAAGGTAATTGAATGGCTTTCTTATATCTTCCGCACCCCAAATATTTCTTTTTTTCTTCACACAATCCAAACCATTATAGATCACTTTCAACTACTTCTAAAAAAACGACACACGTGCTGCGATGTTCACTCATCTTTATCACATTCGAAATAAGTCAATTTAAAAGAATCTTATAGAAGAAATCAGTGACATTTTTATCTTACTCATCTTCACTATTAACTTCCTTTGTTCCTCCACCGAAGTTCCAGCCTTTTGCCTCTATAAACTGAATGAAAGCATCTAAAAATTCATCATGATTAATGTCTTTTTCATCATTTGAGAAGACAACTCCATTAATCTCAATTCCTTTGTACATAGTTACCACCTTACCATTCAGAAATTATTATTAATTCTACAATCCTATTAATTTCCTCAAAAAAAATCCACTCCTCTTATGGGGTTTAAAGCCCAATAAAGCAGTGGATTCAAATCATATCGAATTTAAAATGACCTAGTTGAAAGGTATGAAGTCACACAATAACTAGATTACGGATAGTTATTAAAAACGAGTTTTCCTTTAACGATTCTCCCTTCTACATTCAGCTAACTTTATGCTCAATCCTCAGCTTATCAGCCACCATCGCGATGAACTCGCTATTAGTAGGCTTTGATTTGCTGATGTAAAAGGGAAACGCCTTGTGGTTATAAGATTCTTCTGAATAAACAAATCCAACTTCTCCGATATTTATCGGTATCCCGTTGAATTATTCATGGGCAATATTGCCTTACTAAAACATTAATGCTATTTCCACTCATTGTCAACACATAATAGCTGGCTACTGCGTATCGTTTTTCCCGATTCATGATTCAGTCTGACTCCAATACCATGAAATATATTCCCTATTGGTTTTGCTTCCTTGTTCTCCTTTTAATGATTCACATAAAATACGATAGAAGAAGTGGCCCCATGGGCGTTATTCAACGTAAAAACATCAAACCTGCTCCATTTTACCTGACGCCGGCTCACTTATGCAATAAGCCTTTTCCATAGTGTATAGGGGTCCTAAAACTGAATCATTCCCTATTCTCATTATAAGTTAAAAACGGGTCTAAAAAAAATCGGAGAGTTATTCGAAGCTTAATTATGCAACTCTCTTCACATATCCAGTCGTATGCTTATCTATCTTCACGATAGTTTTAAATTCTCTTGTTACCCTATTCCTTTTTCCACCGTCTAATCACATCTTCAAAAGTGATATCCTTCCACAAAGTATCCCACTCCTTGACAAATGGGATATCATCAGAAGAAGGAGCAGGATTAGGCATATTTAGTTGAACTAAGGCTGGTATAGGAACGCTGTCACCAACCAAAAGACATTGTCCTTTTCCAAGCGAAGGTAGTACATCACTTATTGAAGCGATACTATCTGGCAAAAGTCTTTTTACAAAGTTCTGGTCATTAGGATTAGTAAGTCTTAGAGCGACAAAATTATTACATTGGGCAAGAATAGTTTCCGATATCTCAGAAGGCCTTTGACTAACAATCATAGAACCAAGCCCATATTTCCTACCTTCTTTTGCTATTCTTTCAACAGACCTTTTTACAGATTTATATGAAGATTCTGTACTCCTCGGAATATAATTGTGCGCTTCTTCAAATACAATCAGAATTGGGTTATCGTTTAAAGCATTTGCTTCATTTTTAATTTTTGAGTAATGGAAGGAAAAATCAAAAATTATACGAGAAATTAGACTAACGGTAATACTAAGTACTTCAAATGGAACGCCACTTAAATCAATTATAGATACGTTTGATTTGTTGATGTACCCTATAAATTGCTTCAAAATTTCTGTAAAATCCTCTGTCTTAAATTCAGTTCGATTTTCTTTCAAAGGCTCAGTAATAAACTTAATTCTCTTGTCATTAAGAGTAGTATTTAACCTGATAACGAACCTGTCAAATTCTGTTGCAAATGGACCATCGTTTATCTTTCCTCTATCCTTAGGCCTAAACTGAATGTTTTCAAAAAGTTGATACTCTTCGCTATCTAGCCCTTGAACTGGATTCACAATTTGCAGTTCTCCAGTGTTTGCATCTTTAGTAGCAACATTACTATTATAAATATAGTTGTAAACTTCCTTTATGCTAAAATAAACAGGAGTATCATAATCGACTTTCGGTATATCACGGTTATACTTTTCTTTGTTTAGAATAATCGCTTTCCTAAGTATAGAGATTTGATTATGAGAATTACCCTCATTACTTTCAATGAATAGATTCTCTAGTTCCTCAGAGTTCATTAGCCAATATGGCAACTTTAGAGTAGATACGTCCAGATAGTTAAGAGTAAAGCCTTCATGTCCAGCTAAAGTAAACGCTTTTTTATACTCCGAGTGCATATCAAATATAATAATATGGGAGTTCTTTTGAGCTACTTTGTGTTTGTTCATGTTTTCATTGATGCCCACAGCATTTTGTAAAATCCTCGCTACAGTACACGACTTTCCAGAACCGGTAGAACCTACTACTGCAATATGTTTCCCGAAAAATTTATCACCGTCAATAAACAAAGGTACTGAATCGTTTTGGAGAAGTGTACCAAATTCGAAATTAAAATCATCATTTCGTGAAAATATCGTTTTAATTATGTCATCGTCAAGTACATGTACGTCCTCCAATGGTATCGGCAAGGAATTACTACCTCTCTTAAACACATCGCCCTGTATGGTCCCTATTGGTTGAGTTTCAACGACAAATCTCCCGTAATCAACTGTAGAAGCTTCTTGACTGTTCACTTCTTTTGCCTTTATGTTTTGAATTGAACAGATGACTTTATTTAAATTACCATCATCAATACTCAAAAATTTCCCTACTTGAAGATTCTTTTTGTTTTTCTCAAAAACAGACGCCTCATTGATTTCAACCCATACTGATTGTGGAGAACTATAAATAACTTTACCTACTGGCTCACTCATGTTCATAGCTCCTTCGAAGTTGGAATATATAATTCAGATAATTAAAAGAAGTAAAATTTAAAACCTCTTTCCTTGGCTCAGGAATTGCAACCTCTGCTACATCATTATCTAACACATAGTAATCATCAATATTATGAAGAGCGGATAACACATTCATGTTATTTCGATTAATGATTTTTATATGGCAATCACGCCTGACTATCTTTTTTCCTAATGTAACAACAGGAGGCGAGTTAATAAATCGAGTTGGAATAAATTCATCAGCAACATACCCATCCCAAGCTAGTATTTCCTGATGATATAGTATCTTACGGATATTGTTAAAACCTTCCTCGCTGAGATGTAGGCAAACAATAGGCTCGTATCTAGATAAATCCGATGTATAATACTTTTGTAATATTTCTTTAATAAAAGTAACTATATGGTCTGTCTTTTCCGATAGGAATTTATTGAATATGAAAGCACGACGTCTTAGACGATTATTTAGTGGCTCATGTAGTAAACCTCTCTTACTCTTAATCAATGTGTCGAAGCTGGCGTACTCTTTAACCCATTTACTAACCAGCAACTTTCTTTGATGTTTAAGCTTCTGTAAGATGAGACGTTTTGTAGTTTTTCTCTCATCAACAGTGCTCCTAATACTTTTTTCACTTATGTAATGGATTAGATTGGGAAGGACTAAGTTGTCGATTTCTTCTTGTTTGAATCCTTCGTTGGTCAATGCTGTATTGATAAGTCCAATCATCTCTTCATATCTATGACCAATATGAAACTGGAATTTTGCGAGGAAAGCTTCTATGTCAATACCCTGAACCTGCTGTATATATGAACGGTAACGCCTGTCTCTACTACTTAATATCTCATTACATAGAGCTTTATCTAATGGCTTAATACCCAACTGTTCGTTTGGAAAGAAAGCGTATAATCGATAATTGAGTGTCGTTAATTCAGGAAACTCCATAAAATGCTTCATCATTAATAATAATGGCTTATAAATGCTACTTAATGTGAAGTTTTCAACGGTTTCATGATATTTGCACTGGACAACTTCAATAGTACCATCGTCACTGATATCAATGTCCTCTATACCTTCACACGTAATCTCCGCATCAAGTGGAGAGTCGAATATAACCTTAATGGTTAGTAAAAACTGATATAAAAAACCTTTAATTGAGTGGTCAGCTTGTCTATCCATTCCCTCACCTGATTCCTTATCTTGATGATATTACCTCTTTTCCTACAATTCGACCTTTTTTGTCAATTTCCTTCTAGTGCAAGTCAACATCTTAATTGATAGTTGCGGATGAGTTTATATTTTGTGACCACACTATTAGTCGTATTTTACGCAATTATCGTTTTAGCTCTCCGCAAGATGAGCAAATGGTTTTAGTGCCTTCTTTGAATCAGTTGGCTTCACTGGTTTCGCTTGCAAATGGGCAAACGGTTCACTTGGCTCCACTACTCGCTTCACTACTGATTTAACTATCGGCTTACTCTTTTCTTTATCGGCAGGGGCAACAGGTGTATTAGCGGATGGATTAGGCTTGCTTAGCGATTGTGCCGCCAACTGGTCAATTTCCTTACTGCTCATGATTCTTCCCGCCGTGCTTGCACCTATAGCTTTATAATACTTCATGTTCTTGTCTCCTTCTCATTATGGTTATGTGTAACGTAATATCATAAGCAAGGCGATATACAAATTCATTAGCTTAATCTTACTTGCCAATGTCATTCCCTTATTTTCTATCTCGTATATTCACTTCTTAAGGTTTGCCCTTTAACCGATTAGAAGTGAGTTAAGCTTACGTGTAGTTTTACATTGGCAAGGCAAGTAAGGTTAACCATTATTTATTGACGCGCTTATCGCTTTTCGTCCCGTTCAATTTTCTTCTTGTAGAAGCGGTGCAACCTTGAAATCTTAATGTTTCCGCATTGGCAAGGAACATGTATGGTAAAACCGCTACTTATCAATCCTGCCCGCTTCAAATTTTGTATTCACTCATTCACTTCTCGTTTAAGCAATCTACAACATACATTCTAATATTCGACGCTAACGATTGTCCGGACGATTAAAGTTCATTACAGTGCTTTCTTAGCACTATCGGCAGGTTATTCCCCCGAACGGGGATACATATAAGATGTTGTCTTGCCAATGAAAAAAGCTTTACCAACATGCCCCGTTCATATTGATTCCGCAGGAGCGGGGCGACAAGCGGGTACATTAGCAAGGTATTAACTAGTGCGTCAGCAATGAATCTATAACAGCTTTAATATTCTTCTTACTGCTTTACCTTGCCAATGTAGGTTCTTTATCCCTTAGCAGGGGGCTAAGCATCTAACCTCAACTTGATAGGAAGATGCTTGTCAGAAAACTTGTTGCTTACGCTATATTTTATTCAATACCAATATAGATAAATTAAATCCTTATCTATAAGATAAGAGAGATACTAATTTTACATAACGCTGAAATCCCTTGTGGCTCTTGGGCTAAGGCTCTTTTCCTAATTGCAAAAATACCCCTTGATAGTGGTTTATTCCTGCAAAAATACCCCTAGATTGAGTTTATAATGCCATGAGTGACAGGAAGAGAGCCATTAGCTGCGGCTCTGTTTCGTCAAAATAAAGTCTGCTTTCACTAATTCCGACGCTACTCCACGATAAAATAATGATGAGTTGACCTTATAAACACTATTCTTTCCAGCCTTGAATGAGCCGAAAACATGCAAACCAGTCAACTTGATTCTAAGATGTTCCTTTACATTCTTTTCATCCATGCCAGTAACTTCTACAATATCCCTAAGGGATAGTGCATCTGCTTTTGCAAACTCCGGTTCGTAGGGATACCTTACAAGGTGATTGCTTTCATAGTGCATATACGGAAGTAAGCGATACAAAAAGCCAATGTCAGCGGGCTTTATGTCCTTCTGACTGTAAAGTTCCTGCATAGCGTTAATGAAAACCTTCACTAGCTTGTTCGTTTGACTACTGCCTCTTAAACAATAGTCCTTGTTGATGTAAAACGCTTTATATTCTTGCTTGAAAAGCGTAATTTTTTTGCTCTGTATTAACCCTAGTTCCATAAATTTATTGAGCAATTTTGAATATGTTCTTTTATCTCTAATCCTAAGTACCTCTGCTAGCTCCTTTTCTGTCATAGGTAGTCTTGCATGTAGCGACATTTTGAGCATGTTGGAGTAATCCATATATGTTTGCAAAAGCAGAAAATAACCTAACTCCTTTGTATTTAGCGCCTTTAACATTGCCAAATCCCTAGCCCCTTCCATATGCACCAATGTAAATGGATTGTCCGTCCTGTTCCTATAAGTTTCTATCTCTTTTCTTCTCTTAGCCGCTTCCTGCATATCAGGGGTTATTACTATGCAATCGGTTCGTTCTTCCCCATTCCCATCTATCACTCTGTTCACTCTGCTTCTTTTCAACTTTTTATCTGCTTCATCAAATAACTCACGCACTGTACTCATTCTGCTTGTCCCTTCATTTCCATTTCTTATTTTTATCTCGTTATGTATTTCTCTACTTTTCCCCGCCTAAAAAATTTAGCGGGAAGACTGATAAAATATGTACTATCCTTGCCTATGTAGCCAATTCGTATATATAGCGCCCTGCCTATTAGAACCGCTATATACTGAATCTTTATACGATTACTTTACTCGACGATTTTGATTAATGTATTTATCATGCTTCGTAGTAGCATCAAAATTTCTCGCAATTTCATCATCGACTAGCGTTGTTAAATACTCAGCCATAGTCAGTCCTTCGTGAACAGCTTGTATCTTGATAAAACGATAAATATAGTCCTCAACCCTTACCGTTAATTGTGTTTTTGAATACTCGTTCATTTTCTTTTCCCCCTTTCCAATTCGATTTCTTCAAGTAGTCCCTTTACTTTGCTCTTGATTACGCCTATCAAATGCGAATCAATTCGTTCGGTAAAGCAGGAATAAACCAGCTTCATATCCTTTACTCGAATAGCCAGCTTTCTACTTCCATTTTCTAAATAAACAAATATAAGCGATGCCTTTGCCACCATTTCAAGTGACTCCTTACAACTTTTATATGATAGACCTAGAGCCATGGAAAGCGATTCAAGGTCCAGATAATAGTCATATGAATTGTTAAATAATCCTCTCTCTTTTGCTCTATACGCATTAAGCCCACCAAAAGTAATCATGTTTCTTGCTTCAACGATTTGCATCAGTTTAGTTCCTTTCATTTGTTAGTATGAGGAGATGAGAAGTAGGTCATCTCCTCGGAGGAATACAGGTGAGAAATGAGCGTTAAACACCTGCTTATTACATAATCTTCTGCCAATGCCATAAATAATGCTTCGCATGAATGCAGCTTGTTTTCATCCTGTCTATATGTATATTTACCAATCGAGTTCGAAAAGTTTGCACTTTCACCAAGCGGGAATTTGGCGGCAAAAAAAGCAATAAGAACATAGAAAAAGCCCTCCATTGATAATGGAGAGCCTCATTTATTTTATATAACTGCTTCTGCTAATAATTGAAATGCTACATAATATGTGAAATTAAAATGTCAGGTAGTATGCTTCTATAATTCTTATCGTTTTGTTACTAACATTCTTCATTTTATTATGCTATTCAAATATCATTGCGTAATATTATACTCTTCCCTTAAACGCTTTACTTCTTCGTTTCCTTTTCCCATATTAGTATAGGCTATTTTGATTTGCTCATTGATTTGAGTGTATTCATTTACATAACTTTTGCTATCAGTTTTCCCTGTTAATACTTCACTTAATGATGCCGATGATTTACTTCTATTAATCTTTTCATACAATCCTGCTACATTGTACGAAGCATCAAGAGTCGCCTTCCAATAAGATGATAATTCTATAAAATCGTCTGATGGCAGTTGAATCATCATCATTTGCGTACGTAGTGAACTAATGATTTTTGAGTTATGTTCTTCAATCGCTTCATTGACTCTGCTTATGGAATTAATATAAGCACTTAAATAATCGGTCATTTGTTGTTTCAGTTCTTCTTGCTCTTTTTTCTTTGTATCTTCCATCACCAATTGATTAACTTGATTTCTTAATTCAATGGCATCTTCATTATTCGGCTCAACCATAAATACTAAGTCAATATACACATAAGCAAAATCATAATGCCCTAATTTTACACCATCATTAGCGATTTCCATCATCACTTCTACATACCATTTTCTTGATTCGGTTATAAAATCGCTATCATCAGTTTGCGTCACTTCGTTTATTGAGCTTGCTATTAATTTAGCCGCTTCATCAAATTTTTCTTCTGAAAAAGCGACACTTTTTAAATATGCTAAGTTTTTTCTGAATTTTATTTCCACTAAGTATTTTCCAGCTAATTCCTTATCTTTCATCTGTAACTCTGCATGATTTAATACTTTAGTTATTAGCGTTTCTGCTAGCAGAAAATTTGAAGCTTCTTTAGCAGTTATCGCATCAGAGATTCCCATTTTAATGTCAATAACATTCAGTAAGTCGGTTATTTCAGTTAATTGTGGTTTAATGAATGATTCATTTCTATATTTATCTCTTGCCGTTAATAGAGCGATTTCCGCAACATCATATTTTTTTGCTTCCATTGCTATTTTAGATTCACTGATTACTACTTCAACCTCAGAAATAATTTGTTGTTGCTTTGCTTCAATAAGAAACTCACTTGCTTGTTTCTCATTTGGTTTCTCTTCTAAAGCGCTTGAAAATGCTGTTATTGCTGAATCGTATTTCTTTTCCGATAAGGCTTGCTCGCCTATTTTTATTTGTTTCTCATATTCAGATGAACATGCAGTTAATATCATCAAACATAGCAGAACTAATAAAATATGGTTAGTTCGCATACAAAATCTACCCCTTTATATTTGATATTACAATGTAATCCAACATTAAACATTATAGCAGGCTATACACTCTCTAACTATATTTCTAATTCCGATTTGATTTCTCCGTAGGTTCTAGTAACACCTATTGCTCAACTTTTGAGCAAAGTAAAAGGAGCCTAACATAAAGCTCCTCATTTTCAGCGGCGGGAAGATTAGAAAATCAATCCTGCTCCTGCCTTCTTTACATCATCAGGAAGGCATATACCCCTTCTGAATACGTATCCTTGATAACTCCACTAATACCTGCTCCTGTACGTTTTGTAGAGCTTCAACGGTTTTATTATCATATTCATGACCATAAGCAAGTAGGCTTTGTATTGACTTCCCAACAACATCTACGCACGATTCGTCTTCCTTCACGACCAGAAGCTCATAATGGGCGGCTACGGCTTTAAAATCGTGTATAACACTATATGTGCATTCCTTCTTAGCAAACCGCTCTAATATGACTTTCCTAACCGTTCGTAGGCTTTCAATTTCCTTGATTATGGCTTTGCGTCTAAGGGGATGTTTGTGCCACCCATGCTCTAATGCAAGCTTACAATCCCTCCTTGCGGCTTCAATTAGCTCGGAGGCGGCATCTACGTCCTGTATTACCAAAAAGACTGTATTACGATTATCCATAGGCTATATCTCCAAATTAGCAAGCGGACTATGCTTCTGATATTTCTTGGCTATTTCATCATCAGTGAAGTCTAAGTATGCTTTTTGAGTAACATCAACTGAACTATGTCCAAGGATACGGCAAAGGCTAAACCAGTCACCATTATTCAAGATATAGTATTTAGCAAAGTTGTTGCGTAACAAGTGTGGATGAATATGGATTTTGACTCTTTCCCCCGCTTTACGCAATGCGCGTTCAAAATTACGTATTTCTAATTGCGTTCCTCTGGTAGTAGGAAATAAAAAGGGACTATCTGAATAGCGGTCTTTAAACCTCATCCAGTGTTTCATTTCATTGGCTGACTTGAACGAAAAGTAAACGTAGCGTTGTTGCCTATTTTTTGGATTGGTAATAAGAATGCTTTTGTGTTTGAAATCAAAATTTTCAGCTTGAAGGTTCAGACACTCGCCAACCCGCATACCCGTATCCAGCAATAAGCGAGTAATAACGTAGTTGCGGTATCCATGAAAGGTTTCCCTTTCGAATTGATTAATGACCTTCTTTATGTCCTCTGGCGTGAGAATCTTTTTAACCTTCCTCTCGACTTTCGGATTCTCGATGTTTTCAACGGGATTTTTCGGTATTTCCCGTTCCACCTGATACAAGAAGTTGAAGAATACTTTGATGTTACGAACGTAATTCGCTATCGTTGTCATACTGACTTCTTTCTTGAAATCACTTCTGCTTTCGGGATGGTTTTTCCCTTTTGATTCTTCCTTGTTGACTACTGTGTATTTGCCCCGCTCCCTTACATACTTGATGTATTGCCGAATATGTCCCGATTGCACTTTCTTCACATCGTCAATACCGAATTGATTGTCCAGATACATGATGAATAGTTTTAGCGTCTGTTCATAGCTTGCCAACGTCTTGCGGCTCAAATTCTTGGATGAGCAATACAGCATAAAGCTGTCCAAGTAAAATTCCAATCCTGTCTAGAGTAAAGGACTGAAATTCATTTCAGCCCCTCCTCATCAAACCGTACATGAGGTTTTCCCTCATACGGCTTTCCGATGTTCGTCATTCATGTGCGTGCGAGTTATACAAGCGTCTTTAAACCATGCATTTGGCTAAGAATCTTTACTTCATGTCCTGAACCGCGCCAGTTACTTCGCTGGCGCTTCTTTGTGTACCATTTGGTTAGCCGTTGGCGGATGTACCAATCTAGTTTGGTCATCCATTTGGTACTGTACGGTGTCGCATAGTAGTTCTTCCAGCCTTGTATTCTCAGGTTGAGCCAATCCACGTGTTCTTGAAACGAAACGTGCCGCATCTTTGGCGGAGCAAGTCGGTCTTTCACTACCTCCCTCACATGCTTCTCTGCTTTTATGCAGAGCCATTGTTGGGTCGTGTAATAGACGCGCTTTTGTCCCGTTTCCGCTTTCGTCTTCCGGTGGTGCATGCCGAGGAAGTCAAATCCTTCTTTACCCGTCCATAGTCCCACAATTCGCGTTTTCTCCGGATGCAAGGTCAGTTCCAATCGCTCCATAATCGTTTGTATAAGTTGAAACGCATGTTGCGCATCTTTCCTTGTTTTGCATACCACGACAAAGTCGTCTGCATACCGCGTCAGTTCTCCGACTTCTTTGCCATACTTCTCCCACAACAAATCGAAGTAATTCAGGTAGATGTTCGCAAGTA
>NZ_JBFREL010000049.1:0-24830 GCF_052114265.1 Paenibacillus sp. MCAF9 | reverse complement strand
GAATCTACGTTAATCTGATACTGAGTCATACCATAATCCCTCCATTGAATGTTGTCTCGACAACTCCATTCTAAACGAGGATTTTGGCTATGGCTCTCTTTTTTTGAGATGCTAGCTTTTTACACAAGTATACGGACTCAACTTGATATGATGCAAATAGGTGTACAAATACCTCTAATTGAGCAGATTTGAAGAAGATTTGGTTAAATAAGTGCATTTCTGCGCTTAGATGAAGCTGCTGCAGGCGCTGCCGCAAATGTCTTCGCATGACAGGGGAACATCTCCGTTTTCAAATGAAAGGACCTCAAATTCCACTGTATAGTGGAGCTTGAGGTCCTTTTTCTCAAAGAAAATAAGATCTAATTAGTGCTCAAAAAAATCGCAAAATGACTTTTGAGAGAGCCCCATTTTTTAAAAATAGGAGTGACTTTAATCAATGATCAAAGCAAAGCTGCTAAAGTTTATGCACTGGTCTTTGCTAAGCTGCTCTCAGCTATCTTCCGGCGGGAACGCGCGCGGGAGAACCCGAAGGAGGTTGCGGCTGTAGCAGCAGCGAGAATGACGCCTGTAGCTCCAATCCAGCTGATAGAGGTGAGCGATACTTGCTCAACGACAACACCGCCAAGCCCGGCTCCTGCAGCCATACCTAGCTGAAGTACAGAGCTGTTCAAGCTTAGCATAATACCCGAAGCTTCTGGAGCTAGTGACATCAGATGGTACTGCTGAGTTGGACCGGATGACCAAGCGGTAAAGGCCCAGATCATAAGCAGAGGAAATACGATCACCGGAGACTGTCCAGCCAACGAGAGTAGAACAAGTGCTATCGTATGGAACAGCATGCCGCTGACTAATGTTCGTGGCGCTCCCCATTTATCGGTGCTGTAGCCGCCAAATTTAGACCCGATCAGGCTGGCGATACCGAATGCAAATAGTCCGATGCTCACGCCCTGTTCACTCAGCTTCGTTACGCTAAGCAGGAATGGTGAAATATAAGTGTAAACGATGGAATAACCGCCGATCCACAAGAAGGTGACCGTCAGTGCTGTGACAATTTTCGGCTGCTTCAAGAGAGCAAGCTGGCTGCGAAGTGGAACGGGCTCTTCACCATCTGTTTTTGGAATAGTGAATAAAATGAGCAGCATTGCGAGCAAGCCCAACAGTCCGATTGCTCCGAAGATGAGGTGCCAGTCGTATGCAGAAGCGACAACCCTGCCTAGAGGGACACCAACAATTAATGCTGTGCTAAAGCCCATAACGAGCGTCGCAATGGCACTACCCTGTTTATCAACAGGTGCAAGCTTAGAAGCGACGGTCAAAGCGGTAACGACAAACACCCCTGTGCTGAGCGCGAGGACAACGCGGGACACGATCAAAAACTCAAATCCAGGCAAAGCAACGGCAATAAGATTGCCGATCGCGAATACACCTAATGAGTAGAGGAGCAGCTGACGCCGCTCAACACGCGCCGTAACTGCCATAAGAATCGGCGTGCCAATAGCGTAAGCTAGCGAGAAAACGGTAATCAGCTGGCCTGCTGCAGATACGGATACACCTATGTCGCCCGCGACCTTATCCAAAATACCCGCAATAATAAATTCTGACGTTCCAACCAAAAAGCTAATTATAGCCAGCATGTAAATTTTCCACGCGTTAGACATATAAAAAAATACTCCTCTCTCCACTCCACTGTTTTTATATTTCTAAATCTATAGAAATATAACCTAAAAAAATTACTCCAACAAATATGGCGCATACTTTCGAGCCATTTCGCGGTTCACACTGTAGTAGATATACGTACCGTCCTTACGGAGATCTAGCAATCCGCTTTCCGTCAATTGCTTCAAGTGATGTGAGAGGGTAGAGCCGGCTACAGATTCCAGCTTTGTGCCAATATCGGAGCAGCATAAATTTTTCTCCTCAGTAAGCAGCAGAGCTATTTTCAGACGGGTAGGCTCGCCGAGCGCCTTATATACTTTTACAGCTTGACGTACGTCCGCATGATCTTCTGTCATTGTGGCTTCACCTTTCTTGCAGTCGTTATTTCTATATTTGTAGAAATAAGATAGCATATCGATATTCGAATGTAAACAGGCAAGCATTCATTTTATTTTACAAGAAGCATTTCCGTAATCGTATAAAAGAAGAAAGGAGCCGCAAGCAGCTCCTTTTCTTTCATCGCATTATAGGTTATGCGCCTTTACCCAAGCCGCCAAAAACTTAAGCTTCCCGTCAAAGTAACCATCATCCTGCCAAGATCCCCAAACGGCGCTTCCGCCTGTATGAAGTCCGATCAGCCAAAGCTGTCTGACGGCTACGAATACGGGAATCATCGCGAGATCTTGCTCGCTTAGCGGGCGTTCCTTCGTATAGGCTTCCAGAAAAGCATCCCAGCATTCATCCTCAAAGCTCTCACTATCCGATCTGCCATGGACGCGATCCCATAAATAAACAGAAAGATCATACGAGCGCCAGCCTACGCCGCAGCAGTCAAAGTCAAAGTGTGTCATGCTGCCGTCATCCGAGTGAAAGACGTTCCAGCCATGCAGATCCCCGTGGCATACTCCCCAGTCATATGCACCATTCGCGGCTTCTGCAAGGCGAGCTTTCAGCCTGCCGGCTGTTTCTTGAACAAACGCTGCATCGTTCGGGCGATGCTGCAAAAACGGAAGCATCGCCCGAAGAGGCTCGTCGAGCAAATGGGCAGCATCAAGCTCAAACCGTTCATGTTTGGGCTCATAGAAATCCATGGCATGATGAAGCTGCGCTATAGCGCTGCCGTAAGCTTGGCTTGTATCGACATTAAGTTTCCCGGCCCCATCCGCATAAGAGAATAGCACAGCATAACGAGTGCCTTCCGGTGCATCAAGCTCAGTCAACCATTCGCCATCTCGTCTTTGGATTGGATAGGAAACCGGCAGGATGCAGTTTTTAAGATAGGTTAACAAATCCAGCTCAAAACGGATATCGGATTCTGCTCGCCACAAATGCTTATAAATTCGCAATATAAATTTGCCGGTATTCGTCTCCACCGAATAGGTATCATTCAAGCCATTGGACACGAATTGGCTCTTTAGCGGTGTACCGATATCATATAATAAGGCCATGGCTTCAAAAAGCGTTTCCTTATGAAATACAGTATGTACGGCAGGAATATGCAGCATGTCACAATCATCCTTTCAATGTCTTTCACATTATCTATTTATCCTATAGCAATCGTGAACCGAATGGGATAGAAACAATGGCTATAGTTGTTTATTACTGTTGGAAATCGCTTTATTGGGTTTATTTGACAATACAAGAGCGGCGGATTATTGTTAATCAGAATTGGTAAATCAACTCTGAAGCAGGAGAGGATTATGTGAAGGAAATGGCAACGAATCATTTTCAAAGCCTGAATGAGTATGTCTATGCTATTCAACAAAGTATCGGCGCCACAGCTGCCGCAACTTATATCATTCAGAACGATGTTGTTGTAAACGAGTGGTATTCCGGTACACATGAAGCATCAGATGCATCGAGACTCGTGGATGAAAAAACGCAGTTCAATGTAGCATCAATCCGTAAAACGTATCTAGCGCTTGCTGTCAGCTTATTAATAGAGCAAGGGAAAATAGGCAGCGTGGATGATGAAATCGAGCAGTATCTCAATGATTATAAGGATGCAGCGCGAGGGGTAACGTTGAGGCACTTGCTTACGCATACCCATGGATTAATCGAAGAGAACGGGAAGATAACAAGAGAGTTCCCTGCTGGATATGGATGGGCATACCGCAATACGGGAATTGGCATGCTTTTTCAATTAGTTAGGCATATATCGGGGCAAAACTTAAGTTCTTTTATGGCGAGTCATGTATTTAATCAATATGGGTTAAAGGAAACGGGCTGGAGAACAAAAGCAGCTGAGCAGCTTATATATAATTATTACGATGATGAAGATACGTGGGTGGGGCCAAACGATAGTGATGCGGGTGATCAAAGCAATTTGTTCGTTAGTGCGCGCGATCTAGCTATGTGGGGACATATGCATCTTAAAAATGGCAATATAAAAGGAAAACAGTTGCTGCCGCAACCTGTTTTTGCAAGAGTTACTTCGCTGCATACGCCACTCACTGTTCCATCTCACCTGCCTCGAAACGGTTTTATATGGTGGCTGCAAAGTGATACTCCCTTAAATCAAATTGGCGAGCTTCTGCCGAGTGACGCTTATCAAGTTCTTGGAATTACAGGCTGCGCCTGTCTGGTCATTCCGAGCTGCGATGCCGTAGTGGTTCGCATGTATAACCAGCTGCAGGATTCGAGCGGGTATGATTACTTATACGACATTAGAAAGTTTGGAAATATGGCATATGATCTGCTTCGCAGTTATGGAGGTGCTCGATGATTCAAGGCAACATCATTAAGAAAACCATTACTTCCTTAAGGCAAAGATTAGAGGCGGGCGACGGGTTATTAAGCTTACAGCTGCGTGAAGGTGAGCTATACGAGGCCAAATGTACATTTAGACCCCCTGCAAGGGAAGAAGATTTAATGCTTTTTCAGGAAAAACTGGGTTGTAAACTTCCTCAGGATTATTTGAATTTCCTTAGAATAACGAATGGCTGCTCACTCTTTGACCATCCGGAGTACGGAGGAGAGGCCTACTTATACGGGTGGCAGGATACATTTGGAGTAACGTACGAGGAGCCTAATGAAGGTTATTTGAAAGTAGCTTATATTTATCAGGATGACATTGTTATTCATTTAAAAGCTTTTAACGAAGGCTCAGACCATTACTTAATGGTCAAAGGCCATATTGATCAATTTTATGATGCGAGGCCGATGCATATGAATTTTGAGCAATGGTTTGATCGGTTTATCATATGTCAGGGTGAGAAATATTGGAATTGGCCCATTTATAACGCGTGAAATAATTGTAGATTAAGAGACTAGTAGATGGCGGAATATATAAATAGGAGGCCTAAAGAAGATGATTGAACTAAAAGCAGCAAGCGTAGATGATGGACGTGATATTTTTGACATGCTAGTAGAAATAGGCCCTGGAGAAAATGGGTTTGTGAATAGTGCTTATGATATCGATTATAGTCAATTTCCTGCGTTTATTCGAAAAAACATAGCGATCTCGCAAGGCATTGATCTCTTACCTCAGCACGTTCCCCAGACTGTTTTCTGGTTATTCGTTGATTCATATCCCGTTGGCTACGGAAAGCTAAGGCATTATTTGAATGATAACTTAAAAATATCAGGCGGGCATATAGGGTATACGATCAGACCAAGCAAACGAGGAAAAGGCTACGGCACGGTCATGTTAAATGAACTCCTAAAAAACGCAGAAAGCATGGGAATAAAGGATGTTATGCTGTCTTGTGTGGAAAGTAATATCGCTTCTAGAAGAGTCATTGAGTTAAATAATGGTGTACTAGAAGCTAATGAAGGTGGAAAATGCAACTACTGGATTCACTTACTTTAAGCAGAAAGCGGCTGCTAAATAGTTGAACCAGCTGTTATCTGATTTTAAAAGGCAATGGCAGCTAGGACTTTTTCCATGTCCGAAGCAGTCATTGCCTTTTTCGCTAAAATGAGTCTAAAGCTTGTTATTGCAGGCTCGAGTACTGCAGTGCAACAGCTGTCAAGAAGCATGCAAATGCCAAGACTGCTGCCGATGAACGAACTACATCAAGCAGCTCCCAGCGGCGAATTAATGACTTCCAGTTGCTAGGCGGCGCGTCGGGCTTCCATTCGAGCGCACCCTTGTTGATGGGGACAGTGCCTATGAGCGTGACCAGGATGAAGAGGAGTAAAGCCAGAACGCCAGCCCAGCGGAAGAACAAACCTGGCTCGGAGCCGCTCAGTACTAATACTACAACTCCCGACACGGCCGTAGGTAAAAAGATAGCGGGCACCAGCACACGCAGTTTAAGTATTAGTGCTTGACGAACTTTAATTTGAGACTGGTCGTCTAGACCAGCCAGAGACATGTGCACCCCATAGCGAATGACGAGCTCTTCACCAGCAAGGATGCCTGCAAGAAATAAACAGATGAACTCAATAATGATATGATTCATAACAAGTACCTATCCAGAGTACAAGCTGCTGGTAGTGGAGATATTGGTAGAACGATGTTAGACACTAGGATATCCTCCTTATGGTTGTTTTCATGACGGCTCGATTACCGAGCGTTCAAACTGTGATGAAGAAAAATTGAAATGTTAACTATAAAATAGACTTTACTTGCCGACAGGTAAGTTGTCAAGTATGATGAGTTATGGCTAAAATGAGTGAAAGGCAAGGAGTGTGACAATCATGAGTATGAGTGAGTCAGTGAAACGGACGGGCAGTGAAACAAAAGCGGAAGCTCAGCGTGTAGCTTTGGAGCTTTTCACTACTAAAGGGTTTGAGGCGACATCACTTCGTGAAATCGCTGAGCAACTCGGGATCAGCAAGGCCGCGCTATACTACCATTTCAAAAGCAAAAATGACATCGTAAATTCAATGATGTCCTCCCGCGGTAACGAGGCGGCGGAACTTCTCGCATGGGTCGTCAGCCAAGAGCCGAGTCCAGACCTTCTGGAGCGAACGGTGCTTCGTTGGGTGGATTCTACTTCTGTGGACAAGCTGCGCGGCATCCGCTTCGTAAATGCGAATCCCAATCTCATGCGGAGCGTGGTTAGCAATCCCGGTGGTCAAATCCGTGACAGCCTTGGGGCAGTGGCTGAGCTTGTGGCTGGCAAGGACGCTGATCCCACACGGAAATTACTCGTGAGAATGGCCTTTCTCAGTATTAACTCAGCATTGATGGCCGCCAGTGGAACGGAGCGTACGGACGAAGAAATTGTTGCAGCCGCGAGAGAAATGGCATTAGCTCTTCTTAACCGCCTTCGCGAATAGCTGATAGATGAGTGTTACTGGTTTTTTGCACTTGGAAATTTATGATTGTTATATTCAATATAGGATAGTGAAATGAGCACAGGCTGCCGACATAGTCGGTAGAATGTTTATTTTATCGACTGATTTGCTCAGAATACTCGACCATCACTTAATGTAACGAATCTAAACAACGTTATTTGACTTCATTTCTCTCTTTAGAAAATGTAACGAACACAAGCAACCTTATTCCTCTAAAATAGTCTCTTTTCTTAGTCAAAATTGTCTAATAGCGTTGCTGAGATTCGTTAGCATCTTTAAACGGCTCTTTTCGCCATAATAAGCTCTCCACGATTCATTAGAACGTTCTTCATCCGATGTCCAAACGAATAAAGTAAATGAACGTTATGTTGAATACTTCCTCTGGCTGGCTTTAAACTAACCGGAGGCTTCAGTATAATACGGAACTAACCCATCGAAAGACCCTTGTGTATAGGAATACACAAGGGCCTTTTGATGGGTTAGTTTAAACTAATGGTAACAGGGTCCATTTCTTTTGTTTCTACCCCTTTACCAGAGCCGAGTGAGAAGTAGATAATTGGAACAATTGTAATGGATGTTGCGGCTTTATTAATGGTTTTCACTGAAGCACTAGAACTATAAGATCTTCCATAATCTTTACTTTGACCTCCATTCCCATCTACGATATACGTATGACCAAGATTATCTTGTATTTTATCAAATTGCACAGTGAAGTCTGACCACTCTTTCAAAACTTCAGACTCTACAAAAGACTCGTAACGGATTATTGTGGACATGTCGTTTTGTTCAATAGAGGTAAATCTAACTGTAACGTCATGCTTTGAGATCATTTCGTTTACGAGCTCTAAGTCGCCTTCAAGTTTTAAAAGCTTAAAGCGAAATGCCCAATCTCCTTTCACCTCGATATTCGCATTCCGATCGAGTAAGGCTTTTGGCTCCCATGTTATTTCAATTTCATCAGGCGCTGCACTATTGAAATGAGGGACTATTTTTGCAATGCCTACATAAGTCATGTCGTTCATCTTTTTAAGAGAACCGTGAGCAACCATGCTTTTTGAGCCTTTAACATCAATTTGGTTTGCGATATGCGGGTCAGGTCCTAAATCAGTATTGGTTTCTAGCGCATAGGATACGGAAATGGACGTTCCATCATATACGGCTTCTTCAATCATTAATGAGATACCGTTACTCGTTTGCACTTGTCTGATGTCTGTTGCAAATTCATCGAAACGTTCAAGCATCGTATCCTCGTTATTAAAATAACCTATAATATTTTGCATAAAAGGTATTTGTGAAGCAAAGGTTGGAACAGTAAAGGAGATCGTTAAAATTGTAATAATGCCAATAATGGCTGCGGCAGTTACTTGGCGTATCCATGTATTGGGCTTCTTTTTAGCTGTATTTTTTAGGATGTTATGTTTTAGATTCGCTTTTTGGCTGGATGACAATTCAACGGGTTCAATGTTTTCTACATCTAAATTCATCCAACCTTTATAGCTATTAGTCATATAAACCGCTCCTTCATATGAATAGTTGTTGCTAACTTTTTCTTTCCGCGGTAAAGACGATTTTCAACCACCGCTTTTGATACATTCAGTGATTCGGCAATTTCTGAATGGGATAATTGTAAGTAATATTTCATCATAAAAATATTCCGATCTATACTTTCCAGCTGGCTAATAGCTAGCAACAACGTATTCCTTTCCTCTTTTTTTAATAGCTGCTCCTGCAAGTCTTCCTGTCCAGGTTTTTGTTCAAGCAGCTCGTCACTATACTCTCGTGCATGTTGTTTTTCAAACTTACGAAAAAGATCAATTGCTTTATATTTCGTCATCATACCAATCCATTTTTTAAAGTCCTCAGGTTCACCTTTAAATTGTTTAGAATTTTGCCAAACAGCTAAAAACACATCATTGACACATTCATTAATCCCATCCGCGTTAATACCAGAGAGAATTTTAAAAGCAATGGCGTGTACGAAGCCTGAATATTGTTCAATGACATATTCAAGAGCGTCTTCTTTTTGTTTTTGCAAACGTATAATAAAGTTTTTTGATGTACATCGCATGATTGCACCTCCTTCATTTATTTGACCTCGCCTCTTTCATTAGCTATATCGAAAAGTATGATGGAAAACACTCACATTAATATTTCTTTGTTACATTTAATAATAAACTGTAATGAAAGGAGTGGAGTAAAATGAATCCTTTTATCGAACAATTGTTACATTCTAATCAAATGGAAATAGAATTAACGGAAGACATATTATTTGAAATTTACAATGAAGCTAAGAATACGGATGGGGAGGAGGAGGCTTGGAAAAACCTGATCTCGTTATACGATAAACCTCTCCCGAAGCAAATCGCTTTTTCCCTTATAGATAGGAATATTGCTATTATGGATTTAGGTCATTCCAAACAAGACTACGATGTCTTGTGGAGATTAGCAGAGATAGTAGACGAAGCCTTATTGACACTAGCGATAGACGTCTACACTCAACTATCCTTTGGCCATGAAGAAATGGAGCTGCTGTTTAACAAATACGATAATCATAAATGGATGATGGAGAGCTTGATTTATAAACAGCCGTCATCACCTGAAAAGCGAAGATTACTCGAAGCGGCTATAAAAAGGAATATGGATGCAGACAGATTGCAAAGATTGCTTACTGTGGTGGACGCTGCTAAATATACGAGCCGCAATGATTTAACACTTGAAGAGTTTCAATCCCTTTTTGAGACAAAAGAGCCCTATGTTTGGCTGTCATTAGCCCAAAACGCCAACACTCCAGTCTATATTTTAAACAAATTATTAGAAGCAACAAGCATAAAAAATGCAAGAGCAATAAGACATTCAGCAAATATAAATATTCAAGGAAAACGCGGTAACAATAGTGAGGTGATAACGTGAGAATTAGAACCGCAGCTAAGTTTGCATCCCGACAATGATTTGAATTTTATTATGGGAGCGCCAACGAGAAGTGTATTGTCACAATGGATTTCTAATCCTAACCATATGGAAATTCCTATGTTTATTGAAGGCTAATTAAAGAATGGAGGGTGTGCATATGAATGATTTACGTTATCCTATTGGGCAGTTCGAACTCATACAGCATGTAACGACCGAGCTTCGGCAAAGCTGGATTGAGGATGTGCCGCAAATATCTTCGATTCTGCGGAACACGGTACAAAATTTAACGTCTGAGCAGCTGCTTTTACAATACCGTCCGGGCAGTTGGACCGTCAGGCAGGTTGTTCACCATATGGCTGACAACGATATGAATGCTTTTATCCGTTTCAAGAGAGCGCTAACGGAGGATAATCCCACGGCTAGCTCGTATAGAGAAGATTTATGGGCGGAATTAAGCGATTATGAAACACCGCTCGAAACATCGCTGAATCTCCTAGAATCCGTTCATGATCGGTTTACAGCAATTCTCCGATCTTTACAATCATCAGATTTTCAACGAACGTTTACAAGTCCAACTCACGGCGCCATGAGTCTAGATGCTGCGCTTCAAAGATTCATTTGGCATAATCGGCATCATACTGCACAGATCGCTTCCATATTTTCAAAAAAGGAGAATCAGGCATGAATAAAATTATTGCTATTACAGGCGCCTCATCCGGAATAGGTCTTGCAACAGCATTAAAATTTGCTGAAAAAGGATGGATCGTATACGCTGGAACTCGGCATGCAGAACGTGATCAAACAAAGTATAGCGATCAGCCCAATCTACATTTCATTGAAATGGAAGTAACTAAACCGGAATCATTAGAGCAGGCATTTGAGGTCATTAAGCAAAAACATGGTTATATGGATGTTTTATTTTGCAATGCAGGATTTGGGCTATTACGTGCACTGGGCCAAGCTACTTTCGAGGAAATTCAAGCTGTTTTTGATACGAATGTGTACGGGGTTATGCATACGATTCGTGCGGGTTTGCCGCTTCTTCGCAAATCAAACTCCGGGCATTTGATTGCAACGACAAGCGTAGGGGGATTGGTCGGACAACCATTAAATGAAATTTATTGCGCAAGCAAGTTTGCAGTTGAAGGGTTGTTGGAGAGCTTAGCGACCTATTACAAGCCTGCTTTTAATATTGATGTGACCCTGCTGGAGCCTGGAGCAATTGGGACCCATTTCAACAATACTGTTTTTGCACATATTGAAAAAACAGGCGGTATTCCAGATGATGAATATAAACAAACGTATGACACCATTATTAATACCTTTTCCAAGCGAAACTCCGTTCCTCAAACTTCTGAATCCGTTGCTGATGTTGTGCTTCAGTTAGTAAATATGGAGACGAAGCCGCTGCGCATTCGTACATCCGATAAAGCTGAAGCGTTTGTACAATATAAAGTAAGCAACGATCCTACTGGGCTGGAGGGCATGCTGAATACCCGTAAACTTCAATTAGAAATGTAATATAAGATATATAAACAGGAAGGGACTATGGGTTATTGCGCCCATAGTCCCTTTTCTTACGGTACTATTGAAGCCGCCACAAAGATTGCACATTTGGCGGCTCCCAGCCAACCAGTGAGGTATGAGGCTGGAGACAAACATAGGAGAGGCCTGCGTAGGTTACTGTACTACCAGCAACATAGCTTGTTTGTGCAGCCCAAGTCGTTGTTCCACCAGAGCCAGCTGTTGTTGAGGCTTGAAGTACGTTGCTAGCTGCCGACAAATTTCCTGCAGCATCCTTTGCTTTCACTGTAAAGCTATAGGCTGTGTTTGCTGTAAGACCGCTAACGGTAGCTGTAATTCCAGCAACATTGAGGCTGGAAGAGCCATAATAAATGGTGTAACCGGTAACTCCAACATTATCCGTTGATGCTCCCCATGAAAGACTAATGGTAGAAGCAGTAGCACCTGTTGCTTGAAGATTGTTTGGCGCAGTTGGCGCTGTAGTATCCGCTGGTCCTGCATTGCCGCATGGACCAATTAATTTCCACACGCTGCTAATATCTGGGCGCTCTCCTTTTGTCCACCATTTAGCTTCGTATTCAGAGCCGTTGTAGGAAGCACGCTGTCCGCCTGTATAGGCTGTGTCGGTGTTCCATTGCTGTACGGTGCAAACATTTGCGGCGCTTGTAGTGACCGTAATTGGCGTACTTGCGCCAGACACATTGCCTGCTGCATCATATGCCTTCACTGTAAAGGTATAGGCAGTGTTAGGGGTTAATCCGCTAATTGCTGCGCTTGTCCCCGTTGCATTCACGTTTGTTGTACCGTAAGTCACGGTATAACCGGTTACATTAACGTTATCCGTCGAAGCGTTCCATGCTAAGTTGACACTGGATGCACTTGTACTTGTCGTGCGTAAATTAGCAGGTACTGAAGGTGCTATTACATCCACAACGGGTGCATCAGTAGTTACATTAATCACGTTGCTCGCGCCAGAAATATTGCCTGCTGCATCTCTTGCCTTTACAGTAAATGAATACGCCGTGTTAGGTGTCAAACCGCTAATTGTTGTGCTTGTACCTGTAACGGTTGTTGAAATTGAACCATAGGAGACGATATATCCCGTTACTCCTCGATCATCGGTAGATGCACTCCAAGAAAGGCTCGCACTTGTGGACGTTTTGGCGGTTAATTGAAGATTTGCTGGTACTGACGGAGCCGTAACGTCACCTCCACCCGAACCATATTGATCGAGATAGGTACGGTGACTCGTAGAAAATAGATTGTTCGTATATTTATCCCAGTTGATAGACCAGGTCATCAATCCTTTCAAATCAGGGTAACCAGCGGTATTGCGAAGAACGTAGGTTCCGCCGAAAGGGATACCTTTTATAAGATAATCAAGAGCTTTCTGCACGTTAGCCGGTGTCGTATAACCTCCGCCAGCTGCTTGTGGTGAAGCGGGCAAACCAATGACGATTTGATCTGGACGAAGCGCCGGAAACATATTATTCGGGTTGCCTCCGACTGGAAATCCAACAAGCAGCATTTCAGCCATAGCCACATGGAAGTCAGGCGTACCTTGAGAATAGGCTTTACCATCAAGGCCTAACATGGGACCCGTATTATAATGCTGAACATGCAGGTAATCCAGCTCATTTCGAAGATCGTAGATGACAGGGAGGTATGCTCCCCAAAGTCCTGTATAGTTTCCTGCTCCACCCTGAACGTAGGCTGTTTCCGGTGCCATGGTCAGAAGGAAATCTGGACTATAGCTATTTAATATTTCACGCGTAGCGGAAATTAAATTTACTATTTTTGGGGTGGTAGGAGCTTTGAAGTTGGTGTCTCCTGTGTTAAGGGCAAGAGAGCTGCCTTCAAGGTCAATATCGAGGCCGTCAAATCCATATAAATTAATAATACCCTTCATCGTGTTCACAAATGTTGTTTTGGCCTGAGGTGTAGTAAGCTCCACTGCACCGTTAGCGCCGCCGATGGATATGAGCACCTTTTGTCCTCTTGCTTTAAGGAAAGCAACATCAGACTGAAATTCGCTAATTGTTGCGTTGTAAGGCGTGAACACCATATTGCCAGTATGTGCGCCACCTGTTGGTTCGGCAAAAGCGACCTGGATTACATCGTAATCCGGAGAAATATCTCTTAAACGAATATTGGTAGAGAAGTTGTCAAAATTATGCCAGTAGCCTACGATTATTTTGTTGCGAGCCGTTGCTGCCTCTACTCTATCCATTCCTAAGGGTAATCCAGTCAATACTAGCAGTGCCGCAAGGGCAGCTAAAAGAGCTTTCATCATTCGTTTTGTTGATCGCAAATAATTTGTCATCGTCAACTATCTCCCTTCTCAATATAAAGCTTCTGACCACTACCTTTTTTGTAAGCGATTACATTCAATCTCTTAAAAACATCACCTCCTAACCGTATAAATGGGATGTACTTAGAGTGTGGCGAAAAACCGAGAGGTACAATAGAGTCGGGCTCTTCTTGCAATGGAGTAAGAAAACTTGATAGGCAAATAGGAGACTAATCCAAGAGGAAACAACTTTTATTCTGAGGGGGAAAGGAGTAAAAATAAAGGGGGATTTTTCCTGTAGTTTAGGGAGAAAAATCTATCACTTATCGTTGCACCTAGCAATTCTGAATCACCACAGGTGATTGCGAGAGACGCTGCCAATGAATGAGCGGTTGTCAGTCTTTACTGTCAGGTATACAATGTGTAAGGAGAAAATCAGAATGATAGTTTTAATAAAGGGAGTGCAACAAGTTTGTCATCAAGTGCTTCAGCTTCGCCTTCTTTCCATGTTCGTTTAACCACATTGCTTTTAGTTGTTGTAGTAGCAGGTATGAGTCAAGGGCTGCTGCTGCCATTGCTTTCGATTATGCTGGAGGATTCAGGCGTATCGTCAGATATGAACGGGATTAATTCAGCTGCAATGTATATCGGAATTTTTTGCACAATGTTTTTCGTTGAGAAGCCTGTCATGCGTTTCGGGTACAAAAAAGTCATTTTAGTCGGCATTTCATTAGTTACACTTGCTAATCTACTGTTTCCATTTACACATTCGTTGGCGATATGGTTCGTCTTGCGTTTGCTGGTTGGTGTCGGCGATAGCTCGCTTCATTATGCGACACAGTTATGGATCGTAAGCTCAAGTCCAGCCGATCGACGGGGGAAATTTATTTCGCTGTACGGTATGGCTTATGGACTCGGCTTCAGCTTAGGGCCGCTGGGCATCAATCTTCTGCCACTTGGAAGGGCGGTTCCATTCTTAGTGTCGAGTTTATTTTTTGTAACTGTACTGATGCTTGTGCTGCGTATGAAAAATGAAATGCCGGAGCGGGCAGCGCGAGGAACTGCGTCTGAGAATCGCTTTGTAAAAACCTACCGCCTCGCGTGGTTTGTCCTTATACCTGGCTTCTTATATGGACTGATGGAAGCTTCTATGAATAGCAACTTTCCGTTGTATGGTTTGCGGATCAACCTGAGCCAGCATTGGATTTCGCTTCTGCTTATGGCATTCGGAGTCGGGGCTTTAATTCTTCAGCTGCCGCTTGGCATTTGGAGTGACCGAATCGGCAGGAAGCCGGTGTTGATTGGATGTGCAGTGGTAGGTGCTCTCGTGTTTTTCACCATACCTGTCGCTGGAGATAATATTGCGCTGCTCTTTGTATTATTTGCTATTGCTGGCGGAGTGGTTGGTTCGTTTTACTCTTTAGGTCTCGCTTATGCAGCTGATATACTGCCTCGGGCGATATTGCCTGCGGCGAATGTGATCGCTTCGATTCACTTTAGTATTGGAAGCATCATGGGCCCGACGCTTGGCGGTTATGGGATTCGTTATGTTTCTGTTCATAGTATTTTTCTGTTTTTAGGTGCGGCCTTCCTTATCTTTGCGCTGCTTGGTTTTGGATTTCGGCCAAAAGTAGATAGTGTAGTTTCTTGATCTATTTGGGTCGTTTAATTTATATTTAGGGGAATGGGGCTAGTTTCTAGTCCTATTTTTTATTTCTAGTTTTTGAGGCGCATTCATTGTCAAAAGAAAAAAATTCATCCTTTATGTGCTTATTATTGCGCTGAATGAACGGCTAACGGGCAGGCAAGGCGGTTCCAATATGTGGTATATTTGACTTAATGATATTCTTTAAGCGGAGGTGCTTATGAATCCTGCTTTTGACAACTATATCCAATCGCTGGCTGGCCAGGACGTGACCATCATCGGCGCCGGCGTCAGCAACTCACCGCTGATTCGCATGCTGTGCTCCGCAGGGGCGCGCGTCACCGTTCGCGACCGCAATCCAGCCCTGCCCCGGGAGGAGTGGGACGATCTAGGCGCCGAGTTCCGCCTAGGGGAGAATTACCTGGATCGCGTTGGGGGCGATATCGTGTTCCGCACTCCGGGCATGCGCCCAGACCATCCGGCGCTGGACTCGGCCCGCGCTGGCGGCAGCCGTGTGACCAGTGAGATGGAGGAGTTTTTTGCGTTGTGCCCTTGTCCTATTTTCGGCGTGACCGGTTCGGACGGTAAGACCACCACCACGTCGTTAATTGCAGACATGCTGGCAAACGGGGGGCGTACAGTTCATCTGGGAGGCAACATTGGCACGCCACTGCTGACGCGCGTGGGCGAGATGTCGCCGCTGGACGTGTGCGCGGTCGAGCTATCCAGCTTCCAGCTGATGGACATGACGCGCTCTCCCCATGTGGCGGTCATGACCAACCTCTCGCCCAATCACCTCGACTGGCACCGCGACATGGATGAATATACTGCCGCCAAGCGCCGCCTGCTGGATTTTCAGAGCGCTGACGACCTTGCCGTTCTTAACGGCGACAACCCGGCTACCGCCGCACTGCGCGGGCGGGGGCAGACCAAGTATTTCGGCGGGCACACGGTCTGCGATGGAGTGATCGATGGTCTGGTACCTATCAGTGACATTCGTTTGCCAGGGTGGTATAACGTGGAAAACGTTATGGCTGCCATGACCGCCGTGAGGGGGACCGTGCCGGACGAGGCAATTCTGGAGACGGTACGCACATTTGCCGGCGTGGAGCACCGAAACCAGTGGGTGGCCACTGTGGACGGCGTGCATTACTACAACAATTCAATCGGATCCAGCCCCGCCCGTACCGTCGCGACGCTGCACGCTCACGAGGCCCGAGTGCTGCTGATTGCCGGCGGGAGAGATAAGAACGTACCTTTTGACGAGATGGCTAGGCTGCTGCCTGATCATGTCAAGGTGTTGCTGTTGATCGGCGAAGCGGCCAGTCAAATCGAGGCTGCAGCGCGCAGCGTGCCGAGTTGCCCGCCTATTTTCCGTTGCGAAGGCTTGGCTGAGGCTGTGGCGCATGCGCACAAGCTGGCCGCACCGGGCGACACGGTGCTGCTGAGCCCTGCCTGCACTGCGTTTGACCAATACAGCAACTTTGAAGAGCGCGGGCGCCACTTTGTAGAGCTGGTCGGGGCGCTGAGTCGGTCGGAGAGATAGGATTGAATAAGACACGGGCGTTTTCCGGGAAATCCTGATTGAACGCATGTGCGGTAAACGGGAACGGATAACATTAGCTAAATAATACAGCAGCAGTCTAGGACTTTTTTTCTCGTCCACGACTGCCGCTGTTTTTTTATAGTTGGGGCCAGTCTACAACGAAGCTCCTATGTGAATAGATTTTTTTGCTCCAATCTCTAATGTTAAGAAATTATATCGTTTGCTACAAAAGCATAGACAGAGCCTGAGCAATCTCTTATTTTAGACATGTGGTCATTTGGGTGGAGCTGTTCAAATCAATCGTAATAGGAGGTCAGCATTAGCGGCATAGCTAACATGATATAGGCAGATGGCAATTATAACATTATAACGGAGGATTATAACATGTTATCTAATAAGTGGGCCAAGCTGGCAGCAGCTTTTATTTTAACAGCAAGCTTTGCAGGGCAAAATATAGCGTTGACAACAACATTCGCAGAAGCCGGCAACCAGTCGGCTGGGACTTCAGGCACTGGAAAATGGATGGCAGGGGAATACCATGCCCATACCTACGTTTCAGATGATGCGCAGCAATCAGTTCAGACGGTGCTCGATCAAGCTTTTGAAACCTATGGGATGGACTGGATGAATTTATCTGATCATCTGAGAACTTCAAAGCGGGATGATGAAGGAAACTCGCTTCCTTCTCCGATATTATTTAAAGATGCTGTTAATAAATATCAGGTAAACATCATTAATAAACTAAAAGACGCAGGAAAGTACAAGGATAAAATTATTTTTTCAGGGTTTGAGTGGGATATGCCAACCTACGATCATGTCGGAGCAGGCATATTAGCGGATAGCGAAGAAAGCAGCTTAAAGGCAACGAGCCTTTTTGAATATTTGTATACGGATCGCCCGGAGAGCATGTTTGACCCGGTAGTCGTAGCAGAGTGGAAATTGCAGTACCCAACGCGACCTGCACTAAATGCGGATACGGCGCGCGATGCTGTGAAGTGGTTGAAAACAAATTATGCAGATTCCAGCTATATGATCATTAATCATCCATCCAGAAAGCTTGTCAATGGCAATGCAATTTTTCGAATTTCCGATATACGGGATTTTAACAATATAGCGCCAAACATCTTTTTTGGGATGGAGGGCATGCCAGGCAATCAGATGGAGCCAGATAGAGCCGGCTTGAATCAAAATAATCCCAAGACCAAGACGTACGGCGGCTCCGACTATATGATTGCTAAGGTTGGCGGGGTGTGGGACGCGCTGCTTGGAGAAGGTCGCCGGTTTTGGAATTTCACCAACTCGGATTCCCATTTCAAAGTATCGCAAGGTCTTTATTCCAGTGGCTACGCGCCGGGTGAATATTCCAAAAATTATACATGGGTAGAAGGCAGCAACATGGCAGCTGTGCTGGACGGCATGCGTTCAGGCAAATCATTTTCGACAACAGGTGATCTGATTAATGCGCTAGATTTCACGATTACTAACGGTGCAAACAAAGGCGAAATGGGGCAAAACTTGAAGGTGAAGGATGGCGATGCGCTTAAGCTGACTATTCGTTTCAAAAGCCCGCAGACAAACAATTACGCCGTGATTAAAAGTGAAAACCCAGCAATCAATGACAAATATATTTACCAAAGTGACGTGACAAATGCCGTTAAGGTTGACCACGTAGATTTGATAGCCGGTGATGTTACAGGTGAGGTTAAGCCTGGTACGGATGAATACAACAAAGAAACGAATGACTCAACGAAGGTCATTGCCAGATTCACGAGCGAAGACTGGACAACAGACGCGGAAGGCTACAATGTCATTACGTATGATCTCGATCCAGCTTACAAAGATCAGTATTTTAGACTAAGAGGCACTAATCTTGGCGAAAATGTAGCTGGCGAAACTGAAAACGGCGAGCCGCTCATTGACGTCAGAACAGAAGACGATACAACGATTGCGGATCTTGATATCCGTTATATGAAACGGTTTAATGAAATTAACGATCGCAACTACAAGGATCTTTGGTTTTATTCGAATCCTATCTTTGTAACGAGAGAGCCAAAAGACGATGGCAACACAGATCCAGGTCCAGGACCAATCGTGACGCCTCCCCCGGCTCCTGCTACTTCTGTAGAAGTAGACTTGGATGCGTCGAAAGGGACTGATGGCGCAATTAAAGATATTATCAGCTTTAATGTGCCTGCAGGCGCTGCAGCTGTTAACGGAAAAATAAGCGCTAAGGTTGTAGGGGCGAATGAGGCACCGTCGGCTGGGACGCTTGAGGCGCTTAGTCCGGTGGTCGAATTCCAAAGCACAGCAGGCAACCAATTCAACAAACCGGTGGAAATTAGCTTCAACTACAAGAAGGATCAAGTCCAATCTGGCAAAAAAGCGGCCATTTATTACTATAACGAGCTGCAAAAGCGTTGGATTTATGTTGGCGGCACTGTCAAAGCAGATGGTACAATTTCAGCAAAGGTGAACCACTTTACTAAATTTGCGGTTTTCCAAGCAGAAGCAAAGCTGTTCTCCGATGCGACAACACACTGGGTGGCACCATTTGCGGATCGCTTGCTTGGCATGAATGTAATTCAAGGCTTTGAGGATGGGACATTCCATCCAGAAGAGAAGGTTACCCGTGCTGCCTTTGCCAAAATGATCGTGCAAGCTCTGGGACTGCCAGCGGCTTCAGGAGCTGCAAGCTTTGCGGATAACAGCGACATTCCAGCATGGGCTGGAGCTGACGTAGCTGCTGCTGTGCAAGCGGGTATTTTGAAAGGCTACGAGCAAAAAGGGAAGATGCTTTTCAAGCCAAATCAAACGATTACACGGGCTGAGATGTCTGTCATGATTGCGAATGCTTTAAAGGCTAACGAGCAGCAGCAAGCAAGTGCGGAAATGACATTTAAAGACGCAGCTGCTATCCCGGCATGGGCGAAGGAGTCCATCAACCGTGCGGTTTCGGAAGGTATTATAACGGGCTATACCGATCTAACGTTCCGTTCCGATCGTGCAGCAAGCCGAGCGGAAGCCGCGGCCATGATTTTCAGGCTGCTTGATCGCTTGCATATTTAAATACGAAAGAACCTTCAGCCGCTTATGGAGCAGCTTGAAGGTTCTTTTTTCGTATATTGCAGCGTCATTCATAGCACGAAATAGCGGTACTCTTAATGGAAGCTTGATTGTGTCCATTCTAATATGGATGGGAGTAAGACATTTAAAGCTGTGTTTGGGTTAAACGAGGAGCGATTATTAAACGAACAGGCTGTTTAACGCAACAAAACTGCTGACGAACTCGTTTTTATGTTGAAACGGATTTATAACAAATGAGGGTGGTTTCTAAATGAAGAAGTTATCTTGTTCGTCTGTTCTTACTCTGTGCATCGTACTTTGTCTTATCCTAATAGTCGGATGCTCTAATGCTAATGAAGAGACTAATACAGGAGAAATTACTGATTGGGAACTTACAAAATATAAAACTATCAACGACCTTGAAGGAGTAACGATGTCTGTTAAGAAAGGAACGGTCACCACTACTGAATTGACTGTAGTATTTGATAATAACTCTGGTAAGCAATGTATTTATGGTGAATATTTTTTGTTGGAAAAGAAAATGGAGGGTAGTTGGTATCAAGTCCCTGTTACTATAGATGGTAATTACGGATTTAATAGTATTGGACATGGCTTGGAGTCTTCAAATGTTAGCGAATGGACAGTTGATTGGAATTGGCTCTATGGAAGACTGGTTACTGGTGAATACCGAATAGTGAAAGATATACTCGATTTTAGAAAAGCAGGCGACTACGATACTTACTTTTTGGCGGCGGAGTTTACTATCAATTAGCTGTTAGTTTGAAGTTTATTCTAAAAGAGCACATTTCACTTGATGACATTACGCTAACGGGCAGATTTGCTTAACAACAGAGTTTATAAAAAATGGTAATATGTTAAGAAAGGAGGTAAGGGAATGTATGCACAAATTTTTCTAGGTATTTGGATGCTTGTAATCGGGGATTGTCATTTTTTAAAACTTAAATTTCTTCTTAGAAAATCCGTAATAGATATATTGAATGAGGATGAGCTGGCCTCATTCCAAAAAGGATTGATATTCCCACACATCTTATTAGGAATGACTTTTATTATAATGGGAATTTTTGAAAACAAGGGTATCCTCTCATTACCAGTATTTCTAGGGATATATATTATATGGGGTGCTGTTTCAATAACCATGATTTTAATAAATAACAAAAAACACTCAGGTTATTATATTTGGTAACGTTTCCAGGAATTGAAGTAACGGGAAACGATACTTCAATGACAACAGGCCGAATCGTTAAACTACCATTGCATCTTATTCAATGATTGGGGTATCTAGATGTATAAAAGCATTCATTGGCATGCGTTTTTCAAAGTGAATACAGAGGAAAAGGCTCGAAAATTACTCTCAAGATTCGAAGAGGTTTGTGAGACGAATGCTGTCCTTTTATCCTGTGAACGTTATTGGAAGGATTCGGCTTTATATGATGTTGGTTTTAGCACATCCATAAATAAGGATGATATTTCTCATGCCGTTTTCTCAACCCTAGTAAGTGCTCACAAATTGGCTTATGAATGGGAGGTTACTGGTCCTTCCAATTCAGAATCGGGAATTTGGGAATTTAGTGGACTAACCACTAAAACAAAAGTTACAGGTATCGAATGGATTCAGTTTAGGATAGAAGCGAACCATTATTCAATTAACGGGACACTATAGTGTAGCAATCATCAGGACAAGACTGTCGGAAATGTACGGCAGCCTCGTTGAGCTAACGAGCAGGTTAGTTTAATGAATACACCTCTCTTTTCTGGAAAGATTAATCTATGTTTGGTGGATTAAGGTAAAGGAAGGGTCGAGGTTCTTGAGGGTAATAATATGCTTTGTAATTCTATTCTCATTGGTTGGAATGCAATTTTGTAATGCTGTTGATGAGAAGCCACTTAAGGACTCAAAAGAATTGCAACTTCAAGATATGCTCGTATTGCTTTTGCTTCCTCATATGAGAGAGAAACTTGCTGAGGCGTATTCGGATGTATTTTCTGTACCAGGTTCACCCGATATTTATCCTTATTTTGTTGATGTGAAGGATATAAAAAGGGTTAATGGCTTCCGTGGTTTTGATTTTTTGATTACTCTTGATGTACGTCCAACAGTTGGACCTCATATTCCTGTCGGTGAAGATGTTTTTATATATCGAATGTCGCCAGCTGGAGTTGAGCTTAAAAATTTTGAACATGTTAGAGGACCAGATAAGAATGATTTCCCCCCAAATTATCAAGATCTTTTGAGGTAACGGGTAACGATACTTGAACATACCTATGGCTGTGGCGGCTGCTCCCATTTTTTGCTAAGCTAACGGGCAGGAGAGTTCAGCCAATAATTTGAGAAATTTTTAAGTACCCTGTGAAATGGAAATCGTACACATAATAACAGCTATTCCCTGGAGTTTAAGCTTCAGGACAGAAATTGCAGCGGTTGACCGTGCAAAATGGTTATGACTAGGCATGCGTATAGTCAAGTGGTTATTCACCTACATAGTATAAGATACACTTTCATGTAATATCATGAATATCTTCCGTTAGGAGTGATGTTATGGTTCAAATGCGAAATATAGGACCCATGAGAAAACCGCCGCAGTCACCTCCTCCCGCATTCATCCCGCCGAAACCCGCTGTTTCTTATATCGTCGACTGCGTTTACCAGTACACTTATATTTGGCTTAGGTCTGGCGAGAACTTCTGGTTTTATCCGACATCTGTCGATATGGACGGTGTTGCTGGGTATAGATGGAGCGGATCATACTGGTACTTCTATGGTATCGATCCGCGATTCATCGATGCCGTATCGTGTCCTCCGATTCCTACCCTTTTCTGATCACTAAAATCGGAGTGCCAGTGGTACTGTTTACTCACCGCCTTTGGCTCGCCCGATGTTGCCTCCAAAATGCGTTTCTGCGAGACGGTAGGAGACAATCGGGAGGCACTCAATTTGCTGCGCTGGCGGGGTTTGCAGAGTTTCTAAGTGTTGAGCCACTGAATAACAAGGTGGAGAAACCTTTAGAAGTAGCCATTATCATTTTTGAAAACAATCTCTTACCTCGTTGAACTAACGGGGAGGATAGTTTAATGATTGGGGCTATAAGGCTTTACTAGATAGAACAATGTATAGTGTACTGTTAAGCTATGGGAGACCATAACAAAACCACCTTTTCGAAGGTGGTTTTGTTATGGTCAAATACTAGTATCAAAATTTAACATAGCCTAGATTTTAAATATTGCACCCACATCCCGTGCAGCTCAGCTTCCGATACTTGAAATGCGCCTTGAAAATCAGTGGCATCGCGTATGAATTTGTTGAGCGCATCTAAACTGTATGAATGGATGAGATATTCTACTAGCAAGTGCGAGAATCCATATCCCCCTATCTTCTCGAAATCCCAGGTATCATTAGTTAATGCTTGAAAGCTAGGGACAGCGTTATTTTGAATCGCTTCGGAGGTGCTATACTGGATATATTCTTGTGACATTTGTTTGGCTTCATGCCCGCCGAGCCCGTGTGTAAGCCATTTCGGTGCCAACGGATTGATATCTTTCACTAACCACATCGTAAACAAGCTTATAGTGTGCCGTAGTACCGATTGATACGTATGTTCAGGGCCTGGGTTGAGTGGGGATACGATTTTAATTTTATTGTCTTCATAGGTTCCCATAAACCAATTGGGCGCATCCGGCTCGTTTATTGCTTGATGAAAAGTGGGCAGATCCGGATAGATCTCAATAGCGATTTTCTGAGAAGGTCGATGACGATAGGTTGTAATAATTCGATCTACATTGCTTTTCAACTCTTCAAATAAGTCATGGTATACCTTGTTCATACCATCATTCTTGGAGGGAGCCTTGCTTTTATCCACAATTGATACCAATTCTTTAATAGACATGATTGTGATGTCACCCCATTCTTTTAATTCTTTTTTTAGTTTGTTTAAGGCACGATAGAGTCTGTTCTTGACTGCGCTTTCAGGCATCCCGATGATTTTGGATATTTCCAATAAAGTGCAATCGACGAAAAAACGCAATGATATGATTTGCTGATCTAATTCATTCAATCGGGCTAATGCAGCACTAATATCAAGACGGATATCGACATCTCTAGCAATATCGAGGGATATCGATTGGGACTGAAAATCGATTACTTCGTGCACCATTTCTTTATTTCGTGATCTCGTACGATACTCGTTTTTCACAATATTTTGCGCGATTTTGAATAGCCAAGTAAATATACTGGAGTTACACTTAAACAAGTGAAAGTTTTCCATTGCTTTTAAAAAAGCTTGTTGCGTTAAGTCATCGGCAGTTGCCGAATTTGTCTTTACTGCAATATAATTTCGAATTCTATCTCGATATTGATTATAAATGGCTTCGAAATGCTGGATGTGCTCCTGCTCCTCCGGAAGAACAGGGATTTTCTTTTTGTCTTGAGCTCGTGACACCAGTAGTACCTCCTCCTAAACTTACAATTCATTAGACACCGAAGGGAGGTAAAAAGCCACATCATTTTAAAATAATTTTACACGACGCCATTCCACTTTTTTTAAACCCCGAAAAAGCAAAGCGTAAAGGCAATTCAGCTATGTGGTATTAAGTGAGGATTACCATTGGAGAAAGAGATTCAGGAGCTTAAAAAACGTATTGGCTTTCTGGAAAAGCAAGTTCAGAACAAACAACTTCAGTCATCTAATATATTGAGGTTGAGCTTAACTTTTATAATAGTACTCGTGACTTTGCTCATCTACATTGGAATCTTTCAATTTATAACCCCCCAACCAATTGAACTATACCAGCCAATAGGCTGTCAATATTTAATTATTAATGAAGAAAACGAAGGGTGCTATACTGGTAAAAAAGCATGACAAATAACCACCCCATAGAATTTGGGGAGGTTTTCCTCAATATCCAGACACTGCTTATTCAGTCAAACGGACGGA
>NZ_JBFREL010000048.1:0-25085 GCF_052114265.1 Paenibacillus sp. MCAF9 | reverse complement strand
CCTGTCGCACCTGTTGCCCCAGCAGTTCCTGTCGCTCCAGTTACACCGTCGGCTCCTGTTGCTCCTGTGGAGCCCGTTGCACCCGTTGCTCCTGCTATTCCTGTCGCTCCTGTTGTCCCAGCTGTTCCTGTCGCACCAGTTACGCCGTCGGCTCCTGTTGCTCCTGTGGAGCCTGTTGCACCCGTTGCTCCTGCTACTCCTGTCGCRCCTGTTGYCCCAGCWGTTCCTGTCGCACCAGTTACRCCGTCGGCTCCTGTTGCTCCTGTAGCACCTGTTGCTCCAGCAGTTCCTGTCGCTCCAGTTACACCGTCGGCTCCAGTTGCACCCGTCGTTCCTGGTAATCCAGTCGCCCCGGTCGCCCCGGTCGTACCTGTTTCTCCTGCTCCCGTAGCACCAGTTGCTCCTGTAGCACCACTCGCCGCAAGCAGCATATAATCTGGCGATGTTCCCGGTGTGCCTGTTGGCGGCGCCGTATTCACGATATACGTGCTTCCATTAAACGTTACGACCTGACCTACTGGATAGCCTGGCGCCGCGAGTGGATCAAATACCACGATCCCACTTAGACCAACTCCTGTTGCTCCTGTAGATCCAGTAGCACCTGTTTCTCCTGCTCCCGTAGCACCAGTTGCTCCTGTAGCACCACTCGCTGCAATCAGCGTATAATCCGGTGAAGTTCCAGGTGTGCCTGTTGGCGGCGCCGTATTCACGATATACGTGCTTCCATTAAACGTTACGACCTGACCTACTGGATAGCCTGGCGCTGCGAGTGGATCAAATACCACGATCCCGCTTAGACCAACTCCTGTTGCACCGGTAGATCCGGTCGCACCTGTTTCACCCGCTCCCGTTGCACCTGTTGTACCACTCGCTGCAAGCAGCGTGTAATCTGGCGAAGTACCTGGTGTGCCCGTTGGTGGTGCCGTGTTTACGATATAGGTGCTTCCATTAAACGTTACGACCTGACCTACTGGATAGCCTGGCGCTGCGAGTGGATCAAATACTACAATTCCACTCAGACCGACTCCTGTAGCTCCGGTAGATCCCGTCGTTCCTGACGCTCCTGTTACTCCTACTCCTGTCGCACCTGTTGCACCAACAGCTCCCGTTGGACCTGTCGATCCCGTTGCACCCGTTGCTCCATCTGTTCCCGTTGCACCTGTTGCTCCCGCTCCCGTAGCTCCCGTTGCACCTGTTGCACCACTCGCCGCAAGCAGCGTATAATCTGGCGAAGTTCCCGGTGTGCCTGTTGGCGGCGCCGTATTCACGATATACGTGCTTCCATTAAACGTTACGACCTGACCTACTGGATAGCCTGGTGCTGCGAGTGGATCAAATACTACAATTCCGCTTAGTCCGACTCCTGTAGCTCCGATAGATCCCGTCGTTCCTGTCGCTCCTGTTACTCCTACTCCTGTCGCACCTGTTGCACCGACAGATCCAGTTGCTCCTGTGGAACCTGTTACACCTGTTACTCCGTCTGTTCCGGTTGCACCCGTTACTCCCGCTCCAGTCGCGCCAGTTGCACCTGTTGCACCACTCGCCGCAAGCAGTGTATAATCCGGTGAAGTTCCAGGTGTGCCTGTTGGCGGAGCTGTATTCACGATATAAGTGCTACCGTTAAACGTCACAACTTGACCAAGAGGATAGCCCGGTGCTGCGAGTGGATCAAATACTACTGCTCCGCCTAGACCGACTCCTGTCGCACCGGTAGACCCCGTTGCACCCGTTGCTCCCGCTCCAGTCGCGCCGGTTGCTCCTGTAGTACCACTCGCCGCAAGCAGTGTATAATCCGGTGACGTACCTGGTGTGCCTGTTGGCGGAACTGTATTTACGATATAAGTGCTACCGTTAAACGTCACAACTTGACCAAGAGGATAGCCCGGTGCTGCGAGTGGATTAAATGCTACTGCTCCGCCTAGACCGACTCCTGTCGCACCAGTAGATCCCGTTGTTCCTGTTGCTCCCGTTACTCCCGCGCCAGTTGCACCTGTAGCACCACTCGCTGCAAGCATCGTATAATCTGGCGAAGTACCTGGTGTGCCTGTTGGCGGCGCCGTATTCACCATATAGGTCCTTCCGTTAAACGTTACGACCTGACCTACTGTATACCCCGGTGCTGCGAGTGAATCATAAGCCACGACGCCGTCTAGACCTACTCCCGTTGCACCTGTCGGACCAGTTGCGCCTGCTACTCCCGCACCTGTAGCACCAGAAGCACCAGTTACTCCTCTTGCTGCAAGCAGCGTATAGTCCGGCGAAATACCGGGTGTTCCTACTGGAGAAGATGTATTTGCAACATACGTGCTCCCATTAAACGTAACCACTTGGCCTTCTTGATAGCCAGGTGCTGCGAGTGGATTAAATGCAACAATACCATTTAAGCCTACTCCAGTGGCTCCTGTAGTTCCTGTAGCTCCCGTGGCACCTGTTGACCCAACAGCACCTGCTGCTCCAGGACTGCCCGCAGCTCCCGTTGCCCCGGTTGCTCCTTTTGCACCTGTATCTCCATCCGCTCCACGAAAACCTCTATGCCCCCTCAAACCTCGAGGTCCTCTATCTCCCTTCGACCCTTTATACCCTCTTGGCCCCCTTACGCACCTTTTTACTCTTTTACTCGGTTTTGAAGAATGGCCGCCCAGGCATTTCAAAGCACTATTGAGGATTATGATAGAGTCCTTCACATCAACTTTAGCTCTTCTAATTTTATCTCTACGTGTAAGCCTTCTGGCCTTCCGCAGCTCAACAATCGCTAAGTTTAGTTTTCTTAAGCATTTCGACCGTTTACGCGCCAACTCTATACACCTCCATTAAGATCAGATTTTGCATTTTTCTTCCGTTTTTTATGAACAATGCTGCCCATTGAAGCGACTGCTTCATGTATTTGCTGCTCAGCGTGTTTTAAGTGTTTCGTTTTAATTAAATTTTTCGCTGATTCCAACTTGTAAATCGCTTCATTTATTTTCTGTCCTTGAAGCCTTTTGTTCATAGACGTTTTATCACCCTCCGCTATTTAGCTTGTAATCCGCTCCAGCTTATAAAGTGTTTATAATAACTAAATCAGTCTATGTCCAAAATGATTTTCGAACACGGTAAATACCTAGCCTTTCAAGCAAAGTACAAGCAAGCACCCTATATTTATTAAATCAAGGCTTGGACGACTCCGAATTTTTTTAAAAAAAGACCTCATTGGGCTCACCCCAACAAGGTCTGCAAACAGCTTCTATTCCTTCTCCAGCCAATCAGCATCACGATCTCTTATTTCCAAAAGAAGCGGCAGCTGTTTAAAAAAAGCATCTACCACCTGAGGGTCAAAATGTCTCCCCCGTTCTTCTTTGATCAGTCCCAAAATGCGATCCATCCCCCAAGCCTCTTTGTACATTCTTGCGCTGCTTAAAGCATCAAATACATCTGCCAGCGCAGTAATTCGCCCATATATATGAATAGCCTCACCCTTAAGGCCTTGCGGATATCCGGTACCGTCCCACTTTTCATGATGCTGCCAAGCCACGATCGCCGCAGCCTGCAGCAGCGGTCTCTTGGAATTGTGCAATAATCGGTAACCGATAATGGCATGCTCCTTAATCTGCTCATACTCTTCTGCGGTTAGCTTCCCTGGTTTTTTCAACACAGCATCCGGAATAGCTACTTTGCCGATATCATGCATGGGAGATGCACTGCGCAGCATGTCTGCTTCAGAATCACTCATGCCTAGTCCTTTTGCCAAAACATATGAATATTGAGCAACCCGTTTTACATGATTGCCCGTTTCTTGCGAGCGACCTTCACCGATTTTTCCCATTGCCAAAATAATCTCTTTTTGCGTCTCTATTATTTCCTCATACAGCATGATGGACTCAAGCGACTTGCCTGAGTAAGAGGCAGCAAGCGATAAGTATTCCATATCTTTCATCGAAAATATCTGCTTCTCTGTTAATTTATTTATAGCTTGATAGGCACCGATTACTTCTCCTTGATTATTGTGAAAAGGGATCGTCATAATCGATTTCGTCCGATAACCGGTCTTTAAGTCGTTATCCGGATTGTGCCTTGGATCTTCATAGGCGTCATCAATAAAAATAGATTGCCCCGTGCTTATAGCACTTCCTACCAGCCCGCTGCCGTAAGGAATCCGTATCTCGCAAGCCCCGTGAGCTACCGCTGTAAACAGCTCATTGCGAGCAGCATCAATCAACCAGACGGTGCACCGATCTGCAACGACCATCTCTCTGCCCATATTGGCCATTAAGATAAGGACAGCATCCAGCTTCTTTTCATTCGCTATTTTAGCGGTATATTCAAAAATCACCTTAAGCATTTGTTCAGGCGATAAATCCAATCGAAACGATTGCGGTTCATTTTGGAATTCAAGCATTCGAACAATCCTCCAGCCGATCAAACTCGTTATCCTTACCTCTATTCGCCTTTACAAGCTTTTTATCCTCTTGTTTCCACCATAAAAGCACAGTTATTCGACAAAAAAATACAATAGTCTTACACTAAAATGGTTAATCTTGCTTCACCTAAAGCACCCATGCTATAATCAATGTTGCTGCGCGTCCGTAGCTCATCCGGATAGAGCAAACGTTTCCTAAACGTTAGGTGGGAGGTTCGAGCCCTCTCGGGCGCGCCATTTCTTTCACGAATATATAAAGCTTATTGCTAATGCCGGCAATAAGCTTTTTTTGTTTTCATCTACACCGCACCAATTAGACTAGTGTCGAATAATTTTTATAAGACAACTGGTCAGGATACATTGACTACAGAACGTTTGTTCGCATATAATGTGCATGAGGTGATTTACAAATGGCCATGCCGTTGTCCAAAGTAAACAATTCATACCTGTACCATCCACCTGCTCACGATGAGATGCAGCTTCTTCACAAAGCGATTATCCTTCCACTAGCTCTCGTTATTGTTGAACGAAATAGACGCGAGCTTGAGAGAAAAGCGCGAACTTTACGATCTATTTTTACTAGGGCAGCAGACATTATGATTGCAAAAATAAAAACAGATTTAACAACAAATACACAGCAGCTCCTTCAGAAAAGCATTACTCTGTGCATGTATAAGAACACTGCTGAACAGATCAGCTATTGCTATAATTGTCGTGGTTTTGAAGACGAGATTGCTTATTCGCATGCCTACATACGTAATGAGATAAATAAGTGTATTTCAACCTATAGTGCTGAAATTTTCACTAAGTAAGCATCCCTCTATGATCAAAAAAAAAGACGATCCTCTTAAAGCTTCTTAAGAAGTCTCACTATTGAAGTGAGGCTCTTTTCTCTACTCGTAATTTCGTCATACAACGCTATAATCTTCCATTCCAATCTGCTATACTACAAATAGTTTCATATCGTTCTACAAAACATACAGTTTTAACCAAAAAATATTGTCGAAAAAACAGCTTTTTTATTATGCATTGAGGAGGCAGTTCATATGGGAATTAATTTAAATCCGCCAGGAAGACCATCCAACATTCTTGGAGGCCAAGGCGGCATTCAACAGGGCGGTATTCAGCAAGGCGGTATCCAACAAGGGGGTATTCAGGGCGGATCAATAAATAACGCTTTTGGCGCAGCTCCCGCTCCTCAAGCCAGTCCTAATGGTGGGCTTATCCTTACCAAAGGACAGAAGCTGGATTTGACCAAAAATAATGCAGGGCTTGATTTATTGAAAATCGGACTTGGATGGGACACAAATAACCTGCAAGGCCAGAGCTATGACCTAGATGCAGAGGTGTTTATGCTGAATCAGACAAACACGGTTTCTTCCACTAGTCATATCGTTTTCTACAACAATCTCGTGAGCCCCGATGGATCAACACGCTACAAGGGTGATAACCGTGATGGACAAGGCAGCGGTGACGATGAGACAGTTGAAATTCAATTATCCAGAGTAGCATTGGATATCCAAAAAATCGTATTTACCGTTACAATTGATGAAGCTATTCGCAAAAACCAAAACTTTGGACAAGTTTCCAATGCCTATATCCGTGTCGTGAACCAAGCAAACGGAGCCGAGATTTGCCGATTTGATTTATCCGAGGACTACTCTACCTCAATCTCCATCCTAGCTGGCGAAGTATATCGCCACGGAAATGAATGGAAATTTAATGCTATTGGAACAGGCTTATCGCTAGATCTAGCGGGCATATGTGCGCATTACGGGGCAATGTAACAGCTTACTTATTAATGAAGCAGCTATAATTTCATTTTATATATTATATGGAGGTTACCCCGCATGCCGTTTCAATTCCAGGTCGAACGGGAATTATTTTTAAAAGCAGAAGGACAAGGCCAGTTTTTTGCCAAAAAAGGATCGATGGTTGCTGATCAAGCCTATAACAAGAAATTCAAATATTCTAAGCGGTTGTTAGGAACAAATTCCGGAAATGTTATCGGACAAGTGATCAACCATGGCATGCGTAAAGTAACGGGAGAAAACTTAGAGATTATGGAAGTCGAAGGACAAGGCATCGTATATCTCGCGGATGAGAACTCTCATGTTACAATCATTAATTTAGAGCAAGGCGGACCATGGCAAAGCGTAAGTGTTGAGAGTGAGGATCTGCTCGCATTTACTGACACTTGTCATTATGGCGTTACTATCATTGGAACGGGTGTCCTCTCCCAGCGCGGCTTGTTTACATCCAAACTTACTTACAACGGACAGGGAGCACAGGTTGCCGTAAAAACCAAAGGCAATCCACTGGTTTTGCAAGGTCCTTGCCGTGTAGATCCTGATGCCATCGTTGCTTGGACAGGTCCTTCCCCAAGTGTGAAGATCGATGTCAATTGGAAAACGCTTATTGGCCAAACCTCCGGGGAATCTTATATGTACGAATTCAGTGACCCTAATCAGGTTGTTATTATACAGCCATTTGAACGTGAGAGCGGCGTGAAATTCGGTATGGATGACAACCGTTACCAACCGCAAACGCAGAGCAGCGCATTCAACAACACCTTTGGCGGCAGCCAAGGAGGACATGACAGCAACAGTGGGCTTGGTGGAATTATCGGCAAGTTTCTGAAATAAGCATCGTATAATGATATAAGCCTTGCCGTATCGTTCGGTAGGGCTGTTTTCTTTGAAAACCAGCTGCTCTCCTATGGATAGCTGCCTTTTTGCTTGAAAGCATGTAACCGGGATCGCTTTTGCTGCGTACAAAGATAAACAGAAAACAAAAACTGCCCCATAGAATGATTTAAATATAGAAATAGGAGGAAAATAAAATGAAAGCTGCAGGTACGCTTTTACTAGTCACTGCTATTATTGAAGGCATCTTAGGAATTCCCTTGCTGGGTGGCACCCTAGTCATTTTATCTGGATACACGCTATTATTTGCAACGCTCATTCTTCATATCGTAACGCTTGTTCTTTGCTCGCAGCATAATAAGCCAGTTGTAGGCAGTATTTTGGGGATCATTACATCTGTATTAGCATGGATACCTATTCTCGGCATGATCATGCATCTTACTACAGCCCTATTCCTGTTCATTGGCGTTTCCAAAAACAATCAGCAAAATTACCCTACCCGTCCACCCGCTCCAGGCAGCTTCTAATCAAGAGGGCTATCCTACTGTAGATATTCTACAATAGGATAGCCCTTTTTTTATCTTGATGGCTCGCGATTTAGTAAGCTGATCATATTTTTTCTCCGATTGACGCTTAGCAGCAATCCCATGACCATTAATTCAATAATAGCATTTGTACCGCCATACGATATGAAAGGCATCGTCATGCTATTCATAGGCAGCAGCCCAAACGACATCAGAATGTTCCAGACGAAATGAAAGCCAATAATTGAAAATGAGCCAACGACCAAACCTCTAGCATATACATCCTTGAGTGATTTTGCCATGCCAATCACTTTAACAATCAGCAATACGGCTAACAGCACTATAGCAATACCAAAAACCAAGCCAAGACTGTAGATCAAATAAGTAAACACCATTTCACTATAAACATAGCGAAACATTCGGTTCTCAACGCCAAACCCTTGTCCCCACATCCCTCCCAATCGAATAGATTCCAAGGATTTCTGGAGATAATAGTTTTTATCATCAGGGGAAGCAGTAGGATTTAGAAATGCGGTGTATCGTTCCCATATGGATCTATAGCGAACTGGATCATTTATTTTTATAATAAACACCGTTCCTGCTGTTAGGATTGAACCCACACTGGTTATAAACAGCTTGTACGTTTTTGCAACAAACAGCATTAATACGGTCAGTCCAAAGAAATATATAATAAAATTAAGATTGGAGTTTGCTTTGTAATACAGTATAGCGGGCCCGATCGCATATAAAAGCGCCATTTTTCCGAAGTAAAGTGAATTTCTGAATAGTCCTTGCTTCTCCTTATGCTTAACAAGCAGCGTTCCTGCAAAAGCAATCATAAATAAATAAGGAGAAGTGCCATATACATCAACGGTAAAAGACCCGATTGTGATCCAGTTTTTCGAACCATTGATTTCTACTCCGTAAAAAATGCAGGATACCATCAAAAAAATTGTTCCGCTATAAATGTACCACGAATACTTTTCCCATTTTCGATAGTCCAAAAAATAAATACCAATGATGAACACGATGCCTATCGCTGTGAAAACTGCCTTCTTAAGAAAAAATTGAAACCCGCTATACATATTTTGATCACTATAAGCGAACTCCATTGCATACATAGCAAGCAGGCCAATACCCACCATAATTGCGACAAGTGCGGCTAATCCCCATTCCATAACCGGCTTATGCGCTGCATGAAGCTGCTTGCCGATCTGATCAGGATCACCCATCTGGACGAGAGCAGCACGAACCGCCTCTTCCTCTGATAACCCTTCGTTTAGCTTATCCTCCACCAGCTCGTCCAGATGGTTCTGCATTTCAACCTTGATGTCACGATGCACATCTCTTGCTTTTACATGTCTGCAAACCTGCACTAAGTATTCCTGAATCGACTCATACTGAACAGGTTTGTTATTCATGCATGGCCCTCCCCGATTACGCGGTCTACCGTCTTCCGAAACAGCGTCCACTCCTGTTTCTTCTCCTCCAGCTGCCCTCTTCCACGCGCTGTGATGCGATAATATTTCCGTTTGCGGCTGCCTTCTTCATTCCAGTACGATTCAACCAGCTGTTCCACCTCAAGCGTATGTAAGATCGGATAAAGCGTCCCTTCTTTAAAAGTAAACACACCGCTCGAGCTTTTTTCAATTTCTTTGGTCATTTCATAGCCATACATTTCCTTACGGTCAAGCAGTGTCAAAATAAGAATAACGGTACTGCCTTTCATAAGCTCCTTATTAATTTTCATAACGCCCTCCTGTTTATGTATCGCATTCCTATGCATCGATTATCTATGTATTAGTATATAGTTGACCACCATCGATTACAACATCATTTTAGGAATGGATTCCCATAATAGCTAATCGGTGATATATTTATGCATATCTTATCGCTGCGTTAACGTATAAGTACATAAGTCACATTAATCGGCGGTTTTCAATTTAAGGGAGGCAATACACAATGAATCAATCTTTCGGACTTCATAAGGAAGAAAAAACGTACGGCATGCTTTGCCATCTGCTTGCTTTTAGCGGTGTAATTATTCCGCTCGGCAACATTCTTGGACCACTTATCATTTGGCTTCTGAAGAAGGATCAATCCAGCTATGTGGATATGCATGGCAAGGAATCACTCAATTTTCAGATCAGCAATATGATTTATTCCATTATTTCCGGTTTGCTCATTTTTGTTCTCATCGGAATTATTACTACACCGCTTTTGTTTATTTTCTGGATTGCATTTACCATCATCGGGTCTATGCGTGCTTCAGAGGGCAATGGCTATCGCTACCCACTAACCATTCGTTTCTTCAAGTAAAACATAGAACCGCCGGGACGCAAATCGTTCCGGCGGTTCTATTATTTAGGAAGCTGCGAGCTATATTTTTTTCTCATCACATGCAAGCGGTCCAATTGGTCAAACGCCTGCTGCCCGCGCCGCTTTGTAACGGCTACTGACAGTGCATCAAGAAGCGCAACTGGCGCTGCCATCGAATGAAAGCCCTCCAGTTCCCCCCGATCAACCTGCAGCACGAGATCGCTCTGCTCCAGCATATCGGATACGAGCAAATCCGTAATCAGTACTGTAGTGTAGCCTGCCTCTTTGGCATGCTCAAGCAGTACCGTTAATTCAGGTGAGCGCCTGACAAAGCCGAACATAAGCAGCACATCGCTGGAATCAGCATGAACAAGCGTTTCAAGCAGCTCGCTGCCACTCCCCGCCATACCTTCGATTTGCACGTTTATCCGATTCAGACGAAATCGGATGAGCTCGATCAAGCTAGCTGCGGCTCCCGTTCCAAATACATACACTTTTCTAGCCTTATGAATAGCCTCCACCGCTTGATGAAACTGCTCACGTTCTACACGCTTTGAAGTAACCTCTACGTTAGCTGCTGCAATCTCCAGCATTTCACTTACAATATCAGCCTCTTCATGATCTACCTTATTCAAGATTTTCTTCATCTTATGGGCAGGCGTCGCATGCTCGCTTTGCAGCAGCGTTTTCTTAAAAGCCTTCAAATTAGCAAACCCAATCGTCCGCCAAAATCGCGATACCGTTGCCGTACTGACACCTACAGCCATCGCAATATCTTCTTCTGTACAATAAGGAATCTGCTGCAGTGCACCCACCACGTAATTCGCAATGGATTGGTGGCTTTTTGACATATTATCCAAGTCCATATCCAAATGAAAAGCCGTCATCTTTATTTCCTCCTGCCTATACCAACTTCGCAGCTTATTTTCTAAACGGAGTATATCACCTTTTGATTAAAAATGATAATTTTATTTCATATTTATTTTTATGTAATTTATTTTACGTAATCGAAATAATTTGTTGATGATCTGATAACATTCGATCTCTATATTGTAGAAGAATTCGTTTTGAATCGAGGCATTCGAGACGCATTCCGCCTCAAAAACAAATTAGGAGGAATCACAATGGTTACAGCGCCTAAGCGCCGTTATGAGCTAACGCAATCGCAGAAGCTAATGGTATTCATTTTATCGATGTCCTTGTACGGTATTTCCAACATGTTCTCTGAACTTATTCCTGAGCTAAAGCTTGGTCCGATTGAGCTGAAGGTCGAATATTTCGCTTTTATCCCATTAACGCTCTGTATTCTATTTAATCCACTGTATGCTGCACTTGGCGCATCCTTCGGCGAGGTTATATTCGGTGAACTGCTGCTTGGACAATTCGGCGGACTCGGAGAATTGGAAAAATTCATAGAATTTACGATTGCCATGTACATAGCTGGCCTGCTCGTTAGCGATCCACGAAATCGTAAACAGCTCGCACTCGCTTCGTTCGTTGCAGTAGGTATTGACCAGATGCTTGGTGCGATTGTCGACATCAGCAAGGTTTGGTTTGGGATTGAAGAGCTTGAAGCTGTTCCAGGCATTCCCGAAAGCATATTGCTTATCGAAGGCGTAGGTTTCCTTAACGCTATGCTCATAACCGGCATCTTTTTCTCCCTGCTGCCTACTTTATTTCTCGTACCGCGTCTATATGGAAAAATCGAACCGCTTCTCGGCATAAAACCACGCGACAGCAGAGTTTCTATATCCTTCGGACAGCTAATAACGCCGCGGCTGCTCATTACCGCTATTATATTTGTTTTTATCGGGATCGTTGCAGAATTTTTGTCCGAGTCTGATATTAACTTTGCTGTATGGGAGCCAGAATTTATCGAGCAATATGGCAGTGGATTTATCTGGATTAGTGCTGCTGCAGCCGCATTAGTGCTCATACTGACACTCATCGCAGCATTTCGTGCCAAATCCAAATCTGCACGCACGACGGAGGATGTTAAGCTTTGAGACCTTCATCCTTCCAAGCCAACCAGCAGGGGCCGCAGCAGGCGGCTCCCATCATTAAACTGCAGGACATTCAATTTCAATATCCAGGAGCGGAAAACATGGCGCTCCACAACATTCAGCTTACTGTTCAACCCGGCGAGTTTATCGCTATAGCAGGTACGAATGGCAGTGGCAAGTCAACGCTTTGCAAATGTTTAAACGGCCTTATTCCAAACTATTATGTCGGCGATTTAGACGGCTCCATTGAAGTTGCAGGGCTAATAGCTGCCGAGGAAACGGTATCCTCCTTGTCACGCAAGGTCGCTTACGTGTTTCAGGATTTTGAGAACCAGCTCGTTCGGCCGACCGTCTATGACGAAGCCTGCTTTGCTCCACTTAATTATGGCTTCAGCGATTACCGTGAACGCGGGCTTCGAGCTTTGTCCATGCTTGGCATTGATCATTTGAAGGATCAGTGGATTTGGCAGCTAAGCGGCGGACAAAAGCATCTTACGGCGCTTGCTGGCGCTTTATCCCTCGATCCAGAAATTATTATTATCGATGAGCCCGTGGCGCAGCTAGATCCCTTTCATGCTAGGCTCATCTACGACAAACTTAAGCTGCTGAATGAAAAGCATGGCAAAACAATCATCGTCATTGAACACCATACCGAGTTTATTGCAGACTATTGCAATAGGGTCGTACTTATGGATAGCGGCACAATACGCTGGGTGAAGCCTGTTCATGAGGCATTATCTGCGGTTGATGAGCTTGCTGAACTGCATATATTACCGCCGCAGGTTACGCTTGCTGTTTGTACACTAGAGGCTGCTTCCGGAAAAGCAAAAAGTGAGGATTCATCACCATACCCAATCACCATCGATGAAGCAGTCGCTTATTTTGAGAAGATGCTTAAATCGTCAATCACGCTTTCAGATGTCCTAACGGATAAGCCTATTTCTAATAATGAACTTATTAAGCAGCCCCTTATTACGTTTGCAAATGTCTCCTATAGCTACAAAACCATTGCAAGAACGATGCATCCCGTCATTCGGAACATGAGCATCAGCTTTTATGAAGGCGATCGTATTGCTCTTGTCGGCAATAATGGCGCTGGCAAATCAACGCTGCTCAAGCTCCTTTCGGGTATTCGGCGCCCTACGGAAGGACTCTTAACTGTATGCGGGCATATTACGAAGCAATCTTCACCTGAACTGCTGTCTGATTTCGTCTCCTATATTTATCAGAATCCAGAGGAGATGTTTATTGAAGATTCCGTCCGCAAGGATGTTGAATATTTTCTAAAAGCCCGAGGAATTGCTGATTATCACCCTTTTGTTGATGAAATTCTGGAGAGGCTGCGGTTAACCGCCCTGCAGGATCGAGATGGAAGACTGCTCAGCGGCGGACAGCAGCGCAGAGCGACATTAGCGATCGGACTCGCCATGCGTCCCACTGTCATGCTGTTGGATGAACCGACAGCCAGCCTTGATGCAGCAAGCCGCCGTGAAATGACTGAAATGCTGGCGCAGCTGCAGGATCATGTAAAAACGACCATCATAGCGACACATGATATGCAGCTGGTTGCCGAATGGGCAAATCGCGTTATCGTTATGCACGATGGCTGCGTCGCACTCGATACAGATGAACGCTCGTTATTCAGCCATGTTGCCATTCTCAAACAAGCAGGCCTCATTGCGCCGCAAATCGCTTTGCTTAGTCAAAGACTGGGTTTCGAGCCGCCTTGCCTATCTGTCAATGAATTCACCGCGCGGCTCATCAGAAATATAAATCCGTCAAACCCATTTGAGCAGGAGGAGATTACGGTTGGAAGCAATTAAACAAAGCATGCTCGACAAGCTGAGCGTAGAACAAATTAAAATTGAGCTGATGCGTACCGCTTTCGGCAGACAATCGACCTTTCTGTCGCGCTTTGATCCGCGTATCCTCCTGATTTGGTATTCTTTTTTCGCCATAGCGCCTTGGTTCTTTCATAATAAAGCCATTCTGCTTGGCTTGCTTATTCCAATGCTTGTCCTTACTTTATCTTCAAAGGTTAGTCCACTTGTTCTACTTATTATGGGCGTCGGCCTGGTAAGTGAGATTAGTTATATTTTTTTCGGCTCCATCTTCTTCGGAGGGAGTCTAGCGGGCGTATGGCCGTTATTGACCTTAACATTAAAAATATTAATCATCTCGCTGGCCAGCATTGCCGTGTTCTCCAGCATGGATCCCGAGAAGCTGAGTGACGCCCTGCTTAGTATGGGGATGCCTGGACAATTCAGCTTTGGTGTGTCCTACGGCTATAGGATGCTTCCGATTCTAATTGAGGAGTACCATAACCTTATTCACTCATTCCGATTGCGCGGCCGCGCTCCCCGCAATAAGGGTTTTCTTCGCTGGCGTTCAATTATATACATGGCGAAGATTAGCGTTTATGCCTTTTATCCGCTCATTCTGAATACTGCTAAGCGAACGAGAACGACGGTCGAAGCATTGGAGGTGCGCGGCTTTACCTATTCGCTTGTCAGCCCTGAGACGAAGAAGCTTAAGCTTGCGCATATGCAGGTTCGACCGCATGATTTTATTTTTTTAAGCTGCTCCCTGTTCTATATGATCGGGCTGGTTGCTTTTGGACAATTCATTTCCTTTTAAAACTACATAATGGAATGGAGATAACACACTAATGATGAGCATCGATTTGCATACACATGGCAAGCTGTCAAAGAAAACACATTTTTCACTCGACTACTTCCTTTCCATGGCTCGCGAAGCCAAAGAAAACGGTCTGCACGCGGTGGCGTTGACCGAGCATTTTAACACGCTTCACTTTGCCGATATGATGGATCAGCTGGATCATCATTTTGAATACAAAGGTGATTATTATGTCGTGGAGGGCTTGAAGGTTTTCTCTGGCATGGAGGTTGATATAGCGAATAAAGGCCATATTCTAATCATTGGAAACCGCAGCCACATTCGTGATCTGCGGCAGCAGCTTGAGCCCCATACCGCAAAAGATAGCTTTATCGCTTTAGAAGAGCTGATGAACCGCACCGACGGCTATCCCTTGCTTCGAATTGGTGCTCATCCCATGAGAGAAAGCACGCCGCTCACTCACCATGATGCTGACACACTCAGACGCCTCGATGCACTTGATATAAATGCAAAAGATTTATACCAATATGGTTTCGGCATGGCTGATCAGGTTCGACAATTCGCAGATCAACTTGGCTTAAAGGTCATTGCAGGAAGCGACTCACATCAGCCTCTGCAATTCGGCAGCGTTGTTAATCATGTAGATAACATTTGCGAAACAGCTGAACAACTGCGCAGCGAGCTGCTGAGTGGCAATTATCAGCTTGAAATTTCCGCTTGCTTGAATGTAAAGGTAAAAGCTGCCCAAATGATGAAAGAGCTTCTAAAAAAATCGATGGTTGTCGCTTTGTAAGAACACCCGCTTCACTAAAAAAGCAGCTCCTGACACTCAGGAGCTGCTTCATTTTCACTCTATTACAGACCAACTGGCAGTTGGAACATCTGTGTCAATTCGTCCAGTGTAATCGCATCCGTCGGAATTTCACCTTCGAACTTCGCATCTTTATTAATCTCGGAGTAAGTAACATCATAATGAAGGCCAAGCTTCATCTTCTGGCCGCTCTCTTTGTCAGAGCCTTCAATGCTTACCTTACCCGATTGGTAAGCAAGATACCCATCTGTGATAGCGCCCGTTACTTTCAGAGTATTCACTTTAACATCATTTTTTAATGTGGTTAGAATCTCTGCTTTATTCGTCTCAAGATCCGACTTCATCTTCTCGATGTTCGCCTTATCAAGCTGAAGAGTCTTTAATGATGCTTCATTAGCAAGCAATACATTTAGCACCTCTGGCAGCACTTGGTTAACGATGGTTTCTACTGTTTTTGGGTAGTTGCTTTCATTAATCTCAAAAGCGATGATTTGATCTGCTTTCATATCAGCAGGCAGGCCAGCTGCCTCAGCCTTAGGCTGACTGAAGTATGTTTTCTCGTCAAAATGCTTAAGCATTACTTCTCCGAGCTCTTTGCCTAACTTTTGTTGTGCAGCAAGGTCTAGCTTAGCCGTGCCTTCTTTCTCAGCAAGCTCCTTGAGATCAATTTTAATAAACTTACTTGTAATCGTCTCCGGCAATGGCAGCATCGGAACTTGCGGTATTTTCACATACAGCGCTTCCTCAGTCATAATCATAGGTACCGTTAACTTCATTTCCATGTCGCCTGGCACTACGATTTGCATATTCATATCGGTACGCATCGGTTTTTTCTTATATACAGCATCAACTGTAATGGTTGCATCTTTAATCATCCCTACGATTGCTGCTGTAGCAGCTGCGTTGCCTTCCAAAGATGCCGTTTGCGGAACTTCCAATTCATCCAAGCCAAATGACATTTTTACTGCATATGAGTCCGCTTCATTGATTTTCGTCATAGCTGCCTGCAAAGCTTCCTTCGGTGGTTTAGCCGAGCTGCAGCCTGCAATAACAACTAAAATAACGGCTAACATAAGAACCGCTATTTTTTGAACATTCTTCATGTAGTATGTTCCTCCCTATCTTTTTGTGAGCACCTCCATTCTATACTAAAATAACTTCATTTAGAAGTTATATCCAAAAAATCCCGTTTCAGCGTACTGAAACGGGACGTTTGAACTAGCTTTTAACAGCACATTGATCTATCCTTGCGGGTTATGATGATCCACATGATTACGCTGCTTTGTTTTCTTAGATCCAGAAAGCGGCTCTTGCTGCCCGCCTCCGTCATTACGCTTCCGATTATTTTGCGGATTGCTTTCCGGCACCGGAATGCTGTCTGGCTTCGACATTTGGATTCCTCCTATTTAGATCTCATCGGCTTCGAGGGAAGCGTTAATTTTTTTGATGTTCTAAATCTGTTGGATGATCATGGTTCATGTCATCCTGATTGCTTCGATCGTTCTTGTCCTGCTGCAATTGCTGAGCTTGATGGCTGTTGACCGCCTCAACCTCCAAAGCTTCTACCACATTAGATAAGTTTTTATCAGCCGTTCCTTGTGCCTTCGTCATAAGCAGCTCTCTCCTCTAAGCATGCGTCAAGCGTTGCAGCGCTTGAGCACATTCATGCAGATGTCTAGTGTAATTTTGTATCAGCTCTTGAATGATGTCTCCACGCTCATCGATGGATACCTTGTCTTTCTCCACATCGATAAGCTCAACCTTCACTTCACGGCTATCTACATAAGTAACTTTAAAATCAAACGAATACATTTGATGTCCGGCTGTATCGATCGTTACGCGCAGCGCTTTGGAATCTGACTCATCAGGCAGCACTCTGCTGCGGTCAGCGTCTTTTAGCGTCTCTGGCAAGGTTTGACGCCAAGCATCTGCCAAGTTTTCTTGATTCATTTGCAGTTCATCTGATTTACCCATTAAATGAAGCACCTCCACATCGTATAACATGCGAAGTGCGGCATTATTTTATACGAGGGGATTGAATGAAAAAAAAGCCCAAACGCTTAGCGTCTGGGCTTGTCATGTACATTTTAAAAAATATGGAGGAGAGAGTGGGACTCGAACCCACGTGGGCTTGCGCCCTAACAGTTTTCAAGACTGCCCCGTTATGACCGCTTCGGTATCTCTCCATCGTTCATTTGTCACAAGAAATATAATACCACAGGTCAAAATAAAAATGCAAGTATATTTTGACCATGTGGCAAAAAAAATTTTAAAGCATTGTTGAATCGATTGAACTAATGCCGCCCATATACGGACGCAGTACTTCTGGGATCGTCACAGAACCGTCCGCTTGCTGGAAGTTCTCAATGATTGCCGCAAAAGTACGGCCTACAGCAAGTCCTGAACCATTCAGTGTATGAACGAATTCCGGCTTGCTCTTCGTATCTCTGCGAAAACGAATACCCGCACGGCGAGCTTGGAAATCCTCTACATTTGAGCAGGATGAAATTTCACGATACGTGCCTGCACTTGGCAGCCACACTTCAAGGTCATATGTTTTAGCCGCTGTGAAGCCCATATCTCCCGTACAAAGCGTTAGAACACGGTAAGGAAGTCCTAGTAGCTGCAAAACCTTCTCCGCGTTAGCGGTCATTTTCTCCAGCTCTTCGTATGAATCCTCCGGTTTTGTCAATTTGATCAATTCAACCTTGTTGAACTGATGCTGACGAATCAAACCACGTGTATCGCGCCCAGCAGAACCTGCTTCTGAACGGAAGCACGAGCTGTAAGCTACAAAATATTTCGGAAGCTCTTCAATCGGCAAAATCTCTTCGCGGTGCAGGTTCGTAACTGGTACCTCTGCAGTCGGAATAAGGAAATAATCCGAATCCGAAATTTTGAATAAATCCTCTTCAAACTTCGGAAGCTGACCCGTACCGATCAAGCTGTCACGATTAACGATATATGGAGGCAAGACTTCCTCATAACCGTGCTTATCGCTGTGAAGATCCATCATAAAACTGATCAGCGCACGCTCAAGACGAGCTCCAAGGCCGCGGTAGAACGTGAAACGTGATCCCGTTACCTTTGCTGCACGCTCGAAATCCAATATGCCGAGTGATTGCGCAAGCTCCCAATGTGGCTTGGGCTCAAAATCAAAGGTTGGAACCTCGCCATTTTTGCGCAGCTCTACATTATCTTCCTCCGACTTGCCGACTGGCACGCTATCGCTAGGAATGTTAGGGATCGCTTGAGTCAGCTCTATCACTTGTACATCCAGCTCACGAAGTTCATCGTCAAGCTCTTTAATGCGGTCGCCAACCTCTCTCATCTCAAGGATAAGCGATTCTGCGTCGCCGCCTGTGCGTTTGAGTTTAGCTACATCCTGCGAAACCGTATTGCGTCTGCTCTTCAGCTGCTCCGTCTCTTGAATAAGATCACGGCGCCTAGTGTCGAGCGCAGGAAAATTAGCAATAAGATCAAGGGAAGCTCCGCGATCAAGCAGCGCTTTCTCAACCTTCTCAAATTCATTTCTTAACAATTTTACATCCAGCACGATCCAAAAGCCCCTCTCTGAAGGGAGTAATTTTATTATTGTAAACGTTTATTCCTTGCTTGCAGCTGCTTCCTTCACCATATCAACGAAGTATGCATGCAGCCTATAATCGTCCGTTAGCTCCGGATGATACGATACAGCTAGAAGATGTCCCTGTCTTGCTGTTACAATTTCATCTCGGTATGTAGACAATACGTCTACGCCTGCTCCGACTTTTTTGATCAATGGAGCTCGGATAAATACAGCGCGAACCGGTTCGTCAATGCCTTTGACATCCAAATCCGTCTCAAAGCTTTCTTGTTGACGCCCGAATGCATTTCTTGCAACGGTCATATCCATAAGACGCAAATGCGCATCCTCTTGGCCTTCTATTTCATCAGCCAAAACGATAAGACCAGCACAAGTGCCGAACAATGGTTTGCCTTGTTCAGAGAAATCCTTAATAGCCTCCATGAAGCCATAATTGCGCATCAGCTTGCCGATCGTCGTGCTTTCGCCGCCCGGAATAACAAGCCCTTGCAGCTCTTCTAGCTGTTCAACCCGCTTAACGGCGACCGCCTCTGCGCCCGCCGCTTCTAAGCTTCGTATATGCTCTGCCACTGCGCCTTGAAGCGCTAGTACGCCTATCTTCATCGCTCTACTCGCCTTCCTTTACGGGCAAGAGCCGGCAGCACTATTCGCGCTAAGCCGGCACCTGCATATTACAACTATTAGATACCGCGGTCTTGCATACGCTCGGAGGAGTTAAGCTTGGAAATTTCGATTCCCTTCATAGCTGCTCCCAAGTTTTTCGACACTTCAGCAATTAGCTTGTAATCTTGATAATGTGTCGTTGCTTCAACGATTGCACGAGCGAATTTCTCTGGGTTTTCTGATGTGAAAATACCAGAACCTACGAATACGCCGTCTGCTCCAAGATGCATCATCAAAGCTGCATCGGATGGAGTAGCTACTCCGCCTGCTGCGAAGTTAACGACAGGAAGCTTACCCGTTTCATGTACGTTCAGAAGCAAGTCGTAAGCTACGCCAAGAACCTTAGCTTCATGATAAAGCTCGTCCTTCGACAAACCTTGAATTTTACGAATTTGTCCATTGATCAAGCGAAGGTGACGAACAGCCTCTACGATATTGCCTGTTCCCGGCTCACCTTTCGTACGAAGCATTGCTGCTCCCTCTTGAATACGGCGCAAAGCCTCTCCAAGATCTTTTGCTCCGCATACGAATGGAATTGTAAACTCATGCTTGCTGATGTGGAATACTTCATCCGCTGGTGTAAGTACTTCACTCTCATCGATATAGTCAACGCCCATGGATTCGAGCACTTTTGCTTCTACATAATGCCCGATACGAGCCTTTGCCATAACTGGAATCGATACAACTTTCATTACTTCTTCTACAATTGTCGGATCAGCCATACGAGCTACTCCGCCTGCTGCACGAATTTCGGAAGGGACGCGCTCAAGCGCCATTACCGCTGTTGCTCCTGCTGCTTCTGCTACTTTCGCTTGCTCGGCGCTCATAACGTCCATAATGACGCCGCCTTTTTGCATTTCTGCCATGCCGCGTTTTACGCGCGATGTACCTGTTTCCATGCTAAAATCCTCCTATTTTCATCCATTAATTTGTATATTACCGCAGTTGTTCTAACCATTGATTTTACAGGATGCAAGAATAATCGACAAGCCTTGATTTGCTTTATTCCCCTGTTTTCTACTCGGATTAGAACAAATTGACGATTCCATTAAATAAACCTGAGAAAAAATCTCCAATTCCACGGAACATCAAGCGGAACCAGCCTGCTTTCGTTCCATCCTCCGTTGTAACGAGGTTAACCGTTTTTTTGAGCTCTTGTTTCGTTTCGGCATCCGTGTACTTGTAAGTTACTGTACCTACAACCGTGCCTGCTGGAATTGGAGCTACCAGCTCAGCTTCTGACTTCACGTCGCTGGATACAACCTCGATTTTAGGCTCTACGCCCTTTTTAACCATAAACGTAATATCTTTTTCCGTTACGATCGGCAAGGTTTTCTTTTTACCCTTTTTAATCTTAACCGTTTTCGCTGTTTCTACCACAGATTTTGGCGCAAGCACCGTCTTTTTCTCAAAAGTGCTGAAACCGTAGTTGTACATTTTAGCCGTTTCATTGAAACGAGCAGACTTTGTAGCAGTATCCATAACGACGCTAATAAAACGCTGCTCGCCTCTTTTTACAGTACCCGTGAAGTTGTAGCCAGCAGCATTAATGAAGCCTGTTTTCATGCCGTCAACGCCTTCATAAGCTAAGTGCTTAAGGCCCTTTTGATTCACGTTTGTGCCGAGCATCCAGTTAATGTTGATGATTGGATCCTTGTCGCGTTCACGGAATTTATATTCCTGCAGCTTAGAATAATCCAAAAATTCAGGGTGCTTGCTCAAAATAATTTGTGCTAGCTTCGCCATGTCCGTCGCAGAAATAACAGTTGTCTCCGATAGACCAGTCGCACTTGTAAAAATAGCTGTTTTAAGACCCAACTCCGCAGCTACCTCATTCATCTTCTTAACAAACCCTTGCTCACTTCCAGCGATTTGCGATGCTAATGCAATCGTTGCATCATTCGCAGAACCAACTGCCATTGCTTTGTACAAATCTCTAACCGTATGTTGATCTCCTTGAGCTAAAAATACAGATGATCCATCCGATGGCGTTGAGGCCGCTTCCGCACTAGTGGTAATAACCTCATCCCAGGATAGGCGTTCATTCGTAATTTCCTCAAGAACGATATATTCCGTCATTAACTTCGTCATACTTGCTGCAGGGAGCGGCTCCTCTGCATTAACTTCATACAAAACTTGTCCTGAATCCGCATCAATTAGAATAGCAGCTTTCACTTGTAAGCCTAAATCGTTTTTCGTACTTTCTCTTCCTTGATATCCATTCGCCATTGCTACCGCAGAACCAAGCGACAGCATTACCATCCAAACCGCCAAACTTGCAGCGATGACCGTCTTTATTCGAACCGGCCTTACCATTTCCTTCAACGTCGTCTCCCCTTTTCCCACTTGGTTTGTCCGTTGTTAATTGTAACATATCGAAGCCTAACAATTAAACCACAAACAGGTTACAGAACAATGAGTAATCCTTCATAAAAAAAACAGACAAGGGCCAGCGACTCAGTCGCCTTTCCTTGTCTGTTATTATCATATCTAGATAGTATAGCTTAAAGTGAATAGTTTGGTGCTTCTTTCGTAATTTGCACATCATGTGGATGGCTTTCACGAAGACCAGAACCTGTAATACGAACGAATTGTGTATCGTTCTTAAGCTCGTCCAGAGAAGCTGTACCGCAATAGCCCATACCTGAACGCAAGCCGCCGAGCAATTGATGCACAGTGTCAGCAAGCGGCCCTTTGTAAGGAACGCGTCCTTCGATACCTTCCGGAACAAGCTTGTTCTCGTTCTCTTGGAAGTAACGATCCTTGCTTCCTTCCTTCATAGCGCCAAGCGAGCCCATTCCACGGTAGACTTTAAAGCTGCGTCCTTGGAAAATTTCAGTTTCGCCAGGGCTTTCAGCTGTACCTGCGAACAAGCTTCCGATCATAATCGCACTTGCTCCAGATGCGATTGCTTTCGTAATGTCACCGGAGTACTTAATACCACCGTCTGCAATAACCGGAATATTGTATTCACGAGCAACTGACGCGCAATCATAAATTGCAGTAATTTGTGGAACACCGATACCAGCGATAACGCGAGTTGTACAGATCGATCCAGGACCAATCCCTACTTTAACTACGGAAGCGCCTGCTTCGATAAGATCACGGGTAGCATCGCCAGTAGCAACGTTACCTGCAATAATAGTAAGGTCTGGGTAAGTAGCACGTAGCTTACGAACTGCATCCAAAATATTAATGTGGTGACCATGTGCCGAGTCTACAACAAGAACATCAATTCCTGATTGAACCAATGCTTCTGCACGATCCATTGTATCCTTCGAAATACCAACCGCTGCTCCGCAAAGCAAGCGACCATGCTTATCTTTAGCCGCATTAGGGAATTGGATTGCTTTCTCAATATCTTTAATCGTAATAAGACCTTTAAGTGTATTGGACTCATCAATCAGCGGCAGCTTCTCAATCTTGTGCTTTTGAAGAAGGCCTTCCGCTTCCTGCAGCGTTGTGCCAACAGGTGCCGTTACAAGGTTGTTACGAGTCATAACTTCATTTATCTTAATTGAATAATCATGTACGAAACGCAAATCACGGTTGGTCAAAATACCTACAAGCTTCTTATCTTGATCAACAATCGGTACGCCTGAGATGCGGTATTTTCCCATCAATTCTTCTGCGTCGTAAACATGGTGATCAGGCGTAAGCGAAAACGGATTTGTAATTACACCGCTCTCCGAACGTTTTACACGGTCAACTTCCTCCGCTTGCTGTGCAATCGACATATTCTTATGGATAATGCCGATACCACCCTCACGCGCAATTGCAATCGCCAATGCGGCTTCTGTAACGGTGTCCATACCAGCGCTAATGAGCGGAATGTTTAGCTTAATGTCCTCGCTTAATCGAATCGAGATGTCAACTTCCCTAGGCAGCACTTCTGATTTGCGCGGAATAAGCAGGACGTCGTCAAACGTTAGCCCTTCTTTGGCGAATTTCGTTTCCCACACGAGTATGTTCCTCCCTTATTTTAAGTACGTCTCACATATATTATTAGCAATATTAGCAGAGGGGGTATAGGCTGTCAAGGCTGATGAATACCTTTGTTCATCCTGTTTTATACTCGATTTGGAAGTCTCAAAACATGCTATTTCTTTAGAAAAAGTCAGGTAAATACGTAGTTCGTTCGGGAATACGAGATTGTAAGCGTTTAACCAATCCTATATCTCCTTCTATGCGTGCGAATTGGGCTAATTGCTCTAACTGAATATACCCAAATAGCACACTCGTAAAGGAACCGATATCCAGTTTAATTGCATCATCTATTTTTTCACTATCGTCCTTACGACGAAGTGAAGCTTTCCCAGACGCATCGATATGAAGTGAAAAATGACCATTATTCCATGGAGCTTGAGCGTCGATCAGTTGAATATGAATGTCATCAGCATGATCTGCTGCCTTAAAATCATATTGGCTCACAAAAGCTTCCGCATCCACAATTCGAGCCATAAAATAAGGTGTGATTTCCTGTTTTATTCTCGGATTGCTCAGCAAGTAGGGAAGGCGATCGTTAGATGGCAATTTTATCGTCAGCTCTTCGATCATTGAATCATGCTGTGCTAGAAATGACCATATGGCAGCTCTTGCAGGCTCATTTAAATGAACAAACTCATGAACCGTTAACCGGCTATTTTTAACTTCGTAAATGACGTAGCCTTGTGCTGCTCCGCTCTTATCATAATAAAGTGCAGTCTGGCCTGGTTTTCTTCTGTTAATCCGATACTTCCACCAGAAGTCGTCACGCACCAATGAGCCATTAAATTGAGATGCATAGGCTTGATAGACATCATTCAGCAAACTATAGTTTCCTGTAATGCGCTCAAAACTACCCTCGTATGCTATTCTTGCTGGAAGCATGTCCGTCTTAATCGTATAGGTTTTATGTTCAGTGTAGGTTTCCCATCCAAATTTACGGTAAAAGCTGAATGAAAAAGGATGAAGAAAAGAAACTGTTTGACCGTTCTCTTTCATCTCTAACAGTGATTGAATGAGTATTTGAGCAACTAGCCCCTGCCTCCTGAACTCTGGCCATGTCGCAACACCTGCAACACCTCCCATATCAAAAACCTTGCCTCCGATATAGGTTTGCAGCTTTAGCACTGCAGCTTGCGCAGCCAACTGATTATCGACATACGCTCCGTACCTTACAGTAGGCTCACTCTCATACTGCTCTTTCGTTTGTTCTAGCTCTGCAGCAGAACGTTCATATTGAAATGCAAATTGAGATAAAGCCATAGTCTCGTCAAATTGTTCTACACCGGTATGCTTAATAACGATACGCGTTTCCAATTCGAAACACCTCCAAATTTGATATAACCCTATCATACCGCATAAACGACAAAAAAACCTATCGCATCACATGCGATAGGTCTCTCGTGCTTGGCGACGTCCTACTCTCCCAAGACCCTGCGGTCTAAGTACCATTGGCGCTGGAGGGCTTAACGGTCGTGTTCGGTATGGGAACGCGTGGTTCCCCTCCGCCATCGCCA
>NZ_JBFREL010000047.1:0-26708 GCF_052114265.1 Paenibacillus sp. MCAF9 | reverse complement strand
ATTATGTGGCCCACGACAGTGCTTTGTTTTATGAGAACGCGGGAGGCGTACCGTTTACGGCTACCTATATTCAAGCGAAAGGCGATCCGATCGCGGATCTGTATGAGGACATAGCGGCGGAGGAGAAGGCTAGGGCGACGTATCAGTGGCTGATTGACCTAACGGACGACGTGGATCTGCAGGATAGCTTGAAGTATTTGCGGGAGCGGGAAATTATACACTCTCTGCGGTTCCGGGAAGCGGTGGAAATACTTAAGGATAAGCGGGATGAGAAGATATTTTATTAAACTGAGATTCATTTGCAATGTGATGAATGTTACCACAAAAGGACAAAATCACTATAAGTGTCATAAATAGCACAAGCAGCACATCAACCCAGCATTCACTGAATGCTGGGTTGTGTGTTCTAGTGCAGGGAGAGACTCCGGATCTGTCCCGTTTATACATATCTGGATACATAGGATGTCACGTCTTATCTAGCTCTATTAGGTCGTTTTATTTACTCGTTAATGTAAGTGTTGACTCGGTTTTGAATCAACTTACTGACATCTTCAACTGATTTCTGTCCGCTCATATAGGAATCAAATTCTTCAACCGCAATGGAAATGACCTTGAAATCACTAGATAAATTTGTACTCGCTCCATCAATGAGTTTTTGCAATTGTTGTATCTTGCTGTCTATTGTACTAGCATCAAACTTCTGTCCAGTAAGCGTACCCGCTATTGCCTGCTGCTTGGCATCCTTGAGCTGTTTCTCTACAACTCCCTTGTGCATCGCAAAACCCCCTACGATTGGTGAAGTTTGCATTTCCTCGGAAAGCATGAATTTAATAAAATTCCAAGCTTCATCTTGAACCTTAGATTTGCTGTTCATGCCTAGAGTGAAATACGACTTAAATGGCGTTCCGTTATTTTGTCCATTTACAGTTGGCTTTTGGTATATATTAAACTTTGGATCAAGCACTTGTGACAGGCCTGTGGTTGGATCCAGAATGTTAGCATTGCCGAACAAGGATTCGACATATTCGTAATTAGGTTCGGCACTAAGCACATCTTCATCATACATCGATTTGATTTGCTTCATCATATTTCGAAACAGATCGGAATCAAAATTTGCTTGACCTTGATTAATCAGCTTATCATAATTAGCCTCTATATACTCCGATAACAGTTGAACTGGGAATAGATTCTGAAATCCTACATAATCCTCGCCAGCTTGTTCCTTGAGCTGCATTAAGGCCTTTTTCACATCATCCCATGTCCACGTTTGATCATTAATTTCAATATTAGCTTTCTCTAACAAATCTTTATTTCCCGTAAATGTGTCAAGGGCAAATGAGAAAGGCATTGCATACAAACCATCTCCATTCTGGGAATGTTTAAAGATATTCTGATAGTACTGATTTTGATCAAAGTCAGAATCTTTGTCCATCAGATCATAGAAATTCATCAGCATGTTCTTGGCTACATATTTGTCCTTCGGCAATTCATTCATTACGATAATGTCTGCTCCTTTGCCAGACATCAACTGCGTGCTGACCGTTTGTACATATTTCTCGATATCGCTCTTTGTTAATGGTTCACTCGATGTATTTTCCTCTATTTTAGGTGTAGCTTTATACTCTTTAAGTTCAATGTTGATATCTGGACGCTTTTTTTTATATTGCTTAATTGCTTCATCCAAATAAGGATGTGCCGACATCAGTGCAATCTCAATCGTTTTGCCATTTTGGCCTGAATCTTTATCAGATGTTCCACCTCCACCTGATCCCACGTTGCTGCTAGAGCATCCCGATAATACGACTATCATTGCTAATAAGGCCAATATCCATTTTCTATTCAAATTCATTCATTCCCTTCAATATATTCGGATTCGATTACCTTCCTGCAGTGGTTCACTTGATTCAATAATGATCTCATCCTTTGGACTTAACCCGCTCACTACTACGATTTCATCCTCGGTTGAATCACCTGTTAAAACATAAGCTTTGCGTGCATTGAACGTATTGCCGAGCGAGTTTTTCTTCTCCTCAACTACATAGACAAAGCTACCTGTTGCATCTTTATGAACCCATTTTTTTGGTAGCACAAAGCCTTTTTCATTCGATTCCTTCTTTATATCTAGACTTACTTGTTCTCCGCCTTGAAGGACATCATCAGTGATGGAAACGACAACCTGATAACTGGATTCAATGGTTGCATCTTCGCCGGAATCTTCATTGTTTTCTTTAGATGCAGTTTTTATCTCTTGAATTTTACCGTCAACAAATTTATTGTCTTTTTCCAATCGAATAGAAACCTTGGACCCCCTCTCGAATAATGCCGTATTCCCCGAATTCACAGCAAATGAAAATTCGAAGCCCTTTCCACTATCCATAAGCGTTAATATTGACCCGCCTTGTGAGACATTCATGCTGTCCTCATCAATGATCTTTGTAATTTTACCGTCAAAGGGAGCTGTGAGCGTTTGCTTGTCTGCTTTTTCTTTACGCAGCTTGCTTAATTTTCTTTGCACCAATTCAAGATCCATATTATCCAGTTCGAAATCTTGCTTAGCTTTGGCAATGATTTGCTCATCACCCCCTTGCAGAGCATTCTTTAAGTTCTCCTTCAGCACCTCCCGATTCATATTTTGCTTTTTAAGCAGCATTCCCTCTTGATATATCTGCTCATCGAGTTCAGAGCTGTCGAATGTCACGAGCCTTTGACCCTTCTTAACTTTTTCATTTTCTTTTACATGCACCTTCAAAATTTTGGAGCCACTCTCATTCATCAACTCTACCTGCTTACGAGGCGTTAAAATGCCACTCCCGTTAACCTGATGAACTAATGGCTTAGAAGCTAGCTTCTCCGTAATCACTTTGGGCAGCATCATCGTTTCGAGTGTACTGCTAAAGAAAGTCAAGCCCGCCAATACCGCAAAGAACAATATAAACAAAACAGCCGTTAAACGTTGTTGCTTAGATATGCTTGTCATCTCATTTCCCCTATCCTTTTATTCCAGATAGCTCTATGCCCTCAATAAAATACCGTTCCGCAAGCAGAAACAAGAGAATCATAGGCATCATATACAAGACCGCAGCGGCAAATGATACCCCAAGCGCATCTTCCTGCAAGCGAGATAGAAAAATGGACAAGGGCTGCAAAGCGGCATCCTGTAGAAAGATCAGTGGCTGCTCGACCATATTCCAGTAATCTGCAAACAGCAGAACAACGAGCGCTGCCATGCCAGGTTTCACCATTGGCAGGACCATCGTAATAAAGGAACGGAAATAACCTGCTCCATCCATTTTGGCAGCCTCCATATAAGCAGTTGGAATCTGGAGCATAAATTGTCTGAGCAGGAATACGCCAAACGCCGCAAATATTCCTGGTAAAACAATGGAGCTCGGACTATTAATAAGCCCCAATCGATCAGACATAATGTAATTCGGTACAAGTGTGACCTGAAACGGCATGAGCATCGTTATTAGGTACACAATAAATAACGCGTCTCTGCCAGGAAATCGCAGCTTTGCAAATGCAAACGCCGCTAGTGTTGCCACCACGACCTGACCAATAATAATTGGAACCACCATGAATACAGAATTCCAAAACATACGGAGAAATTGTGAAGTTGAAATCAGCACCTTAAAAAATTGCTCGAACGAAACCCAATCTGGAATCAGCTTCAAATTCGCAAAATCATTTATCTGCGTACTACCTAGCATGCCGTAATTCAGCATAATTTCCTTCTCCGTCATCACGGAGCTTACAATTGTTAGTACAACAGGAAACAGCATAACAAGTGCGATTACGGTTAAGAAGATAGTGAGTAGCAGTGTTTTTATGTGTTGTTTGTTCATCTACACACCTCCCTTTACTCCATAAACGAACGGAACTTTTTTTCAACTTGGAACAGTATGAGCACAATGGCTAGAATGCAGAGCACCATCAAGCATGCTGCAGCCGACAGCTTCTGAATATCGAGCGATAGGAACATATTGTTCATATAGTGCTGAAGCATATAGATGCTGTCATGTGGATAGTCACCTGCAACTAAATAGATTTCTCGAAATACCTTGAAAGAGTTCAGAATGGACATCAGTATAACTAAAAATCCTGTCGGCAATAAATAAATCAAGGTGATCTGGAGCTTACGAGCCCAGCTTGCTCCTTCTAGGTTTGCTATCTCATAATATTGATCAGGAATATTTTGTAGCCCAGCTAAGAACAGAATCATGTTATAGCCAATGTTTTTCCATACATAGATAACGATAATGACGCTTTGCGCCCACTCTGATTTCATCCAATCGATCCGATCGACTCCAAGCCACTCCAATACTTGATTTAAAAAACCATTCCAATCAAATAGAATCTGCCATACGAGCACAATGGAGGCTACTGGAACAACCAGCGGAAGCACATATGAGGTGCGCAGCCAGTTTCGTAAAAAGACTCGTTTGTTAAGCAGCATGGCAAGAGCAAGCGAAAGTATAATAAGAATGGGAACGCCAATAATAGTAAACCAGAATGTATTTCCCATTGCCGTTTGAAAGGAGGAACTAGTTATTAGGCTCTCATAATTGGCAAGTGACAACCCGGCCTCTCTGCTTGGATTCTCAAAAGAAAATACAATACTTTGACCAAACGGAATTAAATAAAATAGAGCAAAACCAATCAAGCTCGGAGCAAGAAAGCAGAAAGCTACAAGAATCTCTTTACGAGCTAAATTTGATATTCTCATAGCATCCCCATCCATTTTCGGTTTTTAAAATATACATTTTTTGTTCCTCCTAGACTTAATGCAACTATCGTATAACAAACGATGTTAAATCTCTGTTAAGTGAATTTCTTTATGTTAAATGAAATACTTAACATAGATTTAACCTATACTTAGGTACAATAGGAAAGAGGTGATTTAAGTATGAGAATACTTATTGTAGAAGACGAGCTTGATTTGCTAGAAGCGATTGCTGATGGCCTTAGAATAGATGGTTATGCTGTTGATACTTGTGACAATGGTGAAGCAGCTTACGAGCTTTTATATGAAGTAAATTACGATTTGGTTGTACTTGACTTAAACCTTCCAAAATTAGATGGGCTTGAGGTCTTAGCTAGGATACGAGATGAAAGGCCGGAATTAAAGGTGCTTATTCTCAGTGCAAGAAGTAGTGTTAATGACAAGGTAATGGGCTTAAATATTGGTGCAAATGATTATTTGGGGAAGCCATTTGATTTTGCTGAGTTGGAAGCAAGAATAAGAAATTTGTTAAGGCGAAGGTTTGTGCAAGAAAGTAGTATACATTGCTGCGGTGCAATTAAAGTGGATTTATCAAAGCGTATTGCAGTTGCTAATGGAAACGAAATATCACTTACAAAAAAAGAATTTGCATTGCTTGAATATTTCCTGCTTAACAAGGATAAAGTGGTTAGCCAAGAAGAACTGATTGAACATATCTGGGATCAGAATGCGGATAGCTTTAGTGGTGCTATACGGGTTCATATTGCAACTCTCCGAAAAAAGCTGAAAGCTATATTAAACTATGACCCCATTGGAACGAAAATTGGCGAGGGATACTTGTTATCAGATATGGCTGGTGATGATAATGCTTAAAAAAACGCCAATTCGCTTGCGATTTACGGCTATGATTGTGGCACTTTTGACTGTTTGTTGTGTAGGCCTTACCGTTATACTTAATTTATCAGCTTATCTAATGGCTTCAAGAATTGATGCGAATTTGGTAATGCCGGCAAAAGAAATCGACGAATATGGACGAATTAATGAAATTCCGCAATCACCGGCAAGCAGTATAATCACTCCCGTTCCATCTGAAGATTCCCGACAAGCAAGAATGGATTTTAGATTTCAGAGCATTATATATATGATTTTTGTTATTGTTGGCGGTGGATTTTTAACTTACTATATTTCGGGTAAGGCATTAAAACCACTTAATACACTAAACGATCAGGTGAAAAACATAAATGTGCATAATCTATCTGAAACATTATCTGTGCCGCCTACAAAGGATGAAATTGCAGAGCTTACTGTCACATTCAATGAAATGACGGACAAACTGGCTAATGCTTTTATGATGCAGGGAAGATTTTCAGTAAATGCTGCACACGAGCTTAGAACACCCCTTTCTGTGTTACAAACAAAGGTTGATGTATTTAACAAGAAAGAGGATCATACTAAACAGGAATATGATACACTTATTTCTGTTATTGAAAAGCAGACCCAGCGCTTGAGAGGTCTCGTCGGTAACCTGTTAGATATGACGAATATGGATGATAACGGTGAGTTTAGCAGTATTTGTTTAAAGGATGTTTTTGAGGATATTACTTCAGAGCTCTCTCACATAGCTAAAGATAAAAATGTTGCTCTGATCTTAGACTGTGATAATAGTATCGTTACTGGAAACACGGACTTATTGTATCGTGCCTTTTATAACCTAGTGGAAAATGGAATTAAGTACAACACGGACGGTGGCGGCAGGGTTGAGGTAATGGTAAACAGATTAAGCAAGGGACAAGTTTCAATTAAAATTAAAGATACAGGTGTCGGTATTTCTGAAAACAATAAAAAGCATATATTTGAGCCTTTTTATCGTGTTGATAAATCGCGTTCCCGCCAAGTAGCGGGTGCGGGCTTAGGGCTCTCGATTGTTGATAGTATTATCAAAAAACATAATGGTTTGATTACCGTTACTGATAATGAGGATGGCGGAACTTGCTTTAATGTCATATTAACTATATAGCCGCTGTTTCACAGTTCTCCTGAAAATTGACTACCTAGTGTAAGGCATGGCTGGTTCGCAGACCTTTATCTTAACAATATTAATGAGGCTGCCATTCTGAAACGACAGCCTTGGCTTACCTTTAGTTTATTTTCATAAAATTCTTTGAGCAAACGTGATACGCGATTTTGGTTATCGAGTTGCGACTTTATATTCACAAGGAAAAAATCTTATAAATTGTAAATCGAAAAGCCTTACTGTGTTAAAGGCTGCTGGCCTAGGTGCTCATTATGTGGCTCATGACAGCGCTTTGTTTTATGAGAATGCAGGCGGCGTACCGTTTACGGCTACCTACATTCAAGCCAAAGGCGATCCGATTGCCGATCTATATGAGGACATAGCGGCGGAGGAGAAGGCTAGGGCGACGTATCAGTGGTTGATTGATCTAACGGATGATGTGGATCTGCAGGATAGCTTGAAGTATTTGCGGGAGCGGGGGATTATACACTCTTTGCGGTTCCGAGAAGCGGTGGAAATACTTAAGGATAAGCGGGATGAGAAGATATTTTATTAGGGGGAACCTCTCTGCAGGGTGCTGCGGGGAGGTTTTTGCTTTTGCCTTCTGATGTTAAGCTAACGGGAAGATGAGTGTGGTGGAACGGCTATTTATTATGGCTCTTTCTTTGCGAGAGTAACACATCCGCTACACTTACAATATGATTGAGTTCACAAGTCCATCTGGAGCTAAGCGGAATTTCAGTTATACGCTTATACGCAGTGGTGTACACAGAAGAGTTGGAAGCAAACCGAATTCGATGGAATGATGTAAAACCGAAGGACGTACCAGGTCGTTCAACCCTTTAAGAGCGCCTCCTTGATGTGTTGTAGACAAACCCATCATACCGAGGCGCTCCTTTTTTGACAAAGGCTATTTCTTAGCCTCTACAGGAATGCTAACGGGAAACATAGTTCAGCGATCAGGGAGTAGTCTGCCGCCGTGGCAGCTGCTCCCTCTGTGGTTAAACTTTCGGACAGAATAGCAGTCACGTCAAAATAAACGCGTACCATTATTGGCACGCGGAAAGTGTGGATGATATCAATTTTTTTATAATTGTGTGGACAGATACTTGGCCAGTTGCTCGAACGTTCCCTCCATACCTTGTACGGCCATCGGTGCCATTGCATCGTATGCGGCCTGTTCCTCATCGGACGCATTCAGTGGTCCGCCTTGAAGCGTCAGGATAGTTTTACCTTCGACTTCTTCAAGCGTCAGGATGTTCAAGATTTCAAGAGGCCATTGTGGGTTAAACGGAGCGCGGATGGTGTTGCCATTTTCGTCAGAGAAAGATTGGACCCATATCAGCTTCTCAGGTGGCTGAACCTCTTGGTAAACAAACTTGCCCCACATGACATGCTGTCCGTCCGGCGACTTCTGACATCCGATAAACATTCCATTTGGACGCACTTCCATCTTAACGACTTCAATGGTGAATCCCTGGGGGCCCCACCAGTTGCCGAAGTGATCAGGCTCGGTCCACACTTTGTACACCAGCTCGCGCGGAGCGTTAAATTCACGTTTCAGAAAAACTCCTTTTGGGTTGCTCATTCTTACTCCTCCTCAGATCTAAGTATTGTCTTTGACTTCTGCAATTCCTCTAGATAGTCTGCTAATCGGTCGAAGCGGTCTACCCACAATTTGCGATAGGATCCCAGCCATCCGTCTAATTCCATCAACGGTTCTAGTCGTAGGTGGCAAATGCGCTTATTGGCATCCGGCCGCATGTCAACCAAACCCGATTCATGCAAGTATTTTAAATGTTTGGATGCCTGAGGTTGCTTAAGCTGAAGTCGATCCGCTACTTCACCGACTGAAAGGGGACCGTTACTTAAAAGATCAACGATCTTCAATCGGGTGGGTTCCGCAAGTGCGTTCAAGGTTGTCGTATTCATGGTTCCCTCCCGATTATGGCTTTTACAGCGTGTCGGAAGCTTGTTTGAGAAGCTCCGACAACATTGAAAGATCCGCAGAATCGCCTTCCCGTAATTTGATCCACTTTCGTTCGGCAGGACCATCGAATGCTTTTGGAAATTCTATTCCGTTTGCATTCATAATCATAAATGCAATCGCATCTTTAGAAGGCGAAATAACGGCAGCATAATGTCCATTTTTCAGAAAATGTGGCTTCTTATACTGAATTCGTTCTTCTACCGCCGGAATTGTCTCATGCACTAGATTCCGCAGTGCAGAGCTGATGTTGGACTGCCATTTTGGCAAATTTTCAATATAGGCTGTAACTTCCTGATTCATTCTTTCGTTTCCCTCCAGTTGGCATATTTTTTGCTCGTATATCAAATATAACCACATAGGAATATTCCTGTCAATGCATACTTTAGAGGGAATAGTGTATTGAACTAAACGACTGTTGCACTAAACATTCCTGTTGAGGCTAAGAAATAGTCTTTATCAAAAAAGGAGTGCCTCGGTATGATGGGTTTGTCTACAACACATCAAGGAGGCGCTCTTACTATGAAGTTTAAGCAGTCAGACGCACAAAATCAATGGATTGAACAAATTACCACCTCGCATCTTGTCATAGGAATTGACATGGCCAAAGAAACTCACGTGGCACAGTCCACAAATTTCCGAGGAATCGTCATTTCAAAACGGCATCTCTCGTTTTCGAATTCTATCGAAGGTTTTGAAAAATTAAGCCGCTGGATAACCGAACTACAACAGAAACATCGATTAAAGAGGCTCATCATCGGCATGGAACAAACCGGTCATTACTGGTTTAACCTAGCTAACTGGTTATCAGATAAGGGATTACATGTGGTCATGGTTAACCCTGCTGCGACGAAGCGAAATAAAGAAAATCGAGATAACAGCTCATCAAAGAACGACCCCAAAGATGCACTTGTCATCGCAGATTCAGTAAGTCGGGGCTTCTACTATGATTACACGCGTCAATCGCTTGTGTTTCAACGCTTACGGACCATAATGAGTGACCGAGAATTTTGGGTCGCGAACAGTGTTCGACTGCAGGACCGCATTGTGCGTTGGCTCGACATCCGTTTTCCTTATTTGGGAAATTTTGGGGTTGTATTGGCATCTAATAACTCATAAAGGATAAACATCAAATATAAGATTGAGGTGAGGGGAATGCCAATACTACGCAGGCAAATACGACTCGTATGGATCACTGTTGGAGTGATTATTTCTTCTGCCATTCTGTTATAAGCACTTGCTTTTGTTAATGATACTTCTGGAGGCTTATCGGACTTGAGGATGTTACACGCACTGGGACTGAACGAAACGATGCGCATCCCACTAAGCAAGTTACCAGAAGATGCAATTCATAAGTTCGTCATTTTCCATCCATGCAAGTCATTCACCGAGAACCTGTAAAAGGGGGCATTATTCTATTCATAAAGCGATTTTATCAACAAGATGGAAGCGATCTTCAGGTGGAGTATGTAAGAAAAACGTGGCTTGGTTGGAAATGGGCTTGGGGTGGCGGGTACGGAATTGGTGGTAGCAAGTCACCTAATTTAGAAAAGTCTGTGTTAAATTATATGAGTATGTCTACGGTAGCAAATATCTCAACACCTTTTCCTATGGTAATTGGGGATGTCCTGGATCCATCGATAAAGAGCATATTAGTCAAAATCAAGGGCAATGGCTCAGGTAAATACAATGCAAAACTGACTGGAATAGATACTGGACATATGATCTGGTTTATGTTTCTACCCTCATCAGATTTCACTCCTTTTGATATAGAGGGATTTAATGAAAATGGGGACCTCATAGCTAATAAGACAATAAGTGATCAGAGAAGTAGTGGTTCGATAGATCTTATAAATTGACTTCTGGTCAATAGTTAGTGTTAAACTAATGCAGAACGTTAGTGAAATTGCCGAGAAGAGTTTATTAATGAACACTCGAAGGCTATTGGTATTTATTAATTAAGAAGCCTCCCGTGAATTGAAATGTCTAAAACAGTTGCATTGTTGCGGCAGCCTATGTATACTGGATTTATTATTGATCAATCACTCTCAAATCGAAGGAGAATAAAGATGGCTAAATCAGAAGCAACATCGGTGAATCGCAAATCCGATATTATCTCCGCAGCAATCGAAGTATTCGCGGAAGTTGGCTATTTTCGGGCTACGACGGCACAGGTGGCTGAACGGGCGAAAATCTCACAGCCCTACGTATTCCGATTCTTCGCGACCAAGGAAACTCTTCTGTTAGCCGCGCTGGAGGCATCTTGGAGCCGGGTAATTGAATCGTTCCGCCAGGTGGTGGAGACGACTTCTCCGGAATTGCTAGAGACGAAGCTTATTCAAGAGTATGTGAACATTCAGGCGATGTACCAGAATGAGATGCTCTTGCAGATGCAGGCACAGACCATTCGGGAGGAATCCATTCAACAGACGATGTGCAACGCGTATAAGGATATTCGCAATATGATTCTGGTGGCGTTCCGTGATGCAGGTATGGAAAATGCTGAAGAGCGGGCGATGCTGTTCCTCGCACGGGGAGTGCTGTGCAATGTTGCCGTCGCGATTAATCTGCCCGAATTGATGAAGGGATAAGGGGAGATTTTCTCTCTGAAAAATAGTTATTGGCCAATCACTAACAATCCGTTATAGTATGTTTATGGAAGTTAGTGATTGATTAATTACAAATTAATGAGGTGATCAAGGCACGCTATAAACGAAGTTATGAAATAGAATAACCCCATACTCACAAACAGTCTGAATAAATTTTTTGAAAATAGTAATTAATCAATCAATAACAGGAGGAGATTGTTATGAATTCCAATGTTCACTCGGTAACTGGGAATCATTCTTACACGTTAAAGTATAGGTGGTGGGCTCTGATCGCGCTGGCCCTCGCGCAATTCCTGGTAGTACTCGATGCGTCTATCGTCAATATCGCCCTTCCCGCGCTTGGCTCCGAGCTTCAACTGAGCACTAATACATTGAGTTGGGTCATTACGGCTTATGTATTGCCATTCGGGGGCTTACTGCTTCTCGGAGGAAGACTGTCGGATCGCTTCGGGCATCGATGGTTATTCATGATTGGGGTCACAGGATTCGCACTAGCTTCGGCTGCGGCCGGTTTGGCTACTTCGGGAGCTTGGCTGCTTACGGCGAGAGCGGTTCAAGGCGCATCGGCTGCCCTACTCGCCCCAGCCGCTCTGGCTCTCGTTACGAAGCTGTTTACGAATCCGCGGGATCGGGCTAAGGCGCTCGGCATCTGGGGTGCGGTTGCGGGCATTGGTAGTGCGGCGGGCGTTTTGCTGGGAGGTGTGCTGACAGATTCGCTTGGTTGGTCTTCAGTGTTCTATGTGAATGTCCCTGTAGTAGCTTTGGTTCTGGTTGCGGCTCCCTATCTTATTCCCAAGGATGAGCACGTTGAACGAGTAAGTCTGGATGCGTCAGGGTCGGTTACGGTAACGACTGGAATCGTAGCACTAGTCGCTGCTCTCTCCGGTACGGAACGTGTCGGCTGGACGTCCCCGCAGACGCTGATACTTGCAGGCTTGGCGGTTATGCTGCTTGGATTGTTCCTCTTTATCGAGAAACGCGCTTCCAATCCGCTTTTGCCGCTAGGCATCTTCCGCAACAAGTCCGTTTCGGGAGGCAATCTGGCCATGTTCCTTATCGGAGGAGCAACGACAGGACTCTTCTTCGCACTATCGGTTTACATGCAGCAAGTGCTTCATTATAATGCGTTAAAAGCAGGCCTTACCCAGCTCCCGCTGGCTGTCTCGCTAGTCTTGATCGCTGGAGTCGTTCCGGCTGTGATCAAGGCTATGGGAACACGCAAGACGTTGGTCGCGTCACTTATTATCCTGGCCGTAGGCCTGATTTGGCTCTCTTTTTCACCTAGCGATGCTTCGTTCGCAGTCAATCTGCTAGGCCCATCCATCTTGATGGGAATTGGACTGGGAGGTGCCTTCATCTCTGGAACGGAGTTAGCAGTCCACGGCGTAAGGGACGATGAAGCGGGGCTAGCAAGCGGCTTAGTCAATACGAGCCAACAGATCGGTGGCGCCATCGGACTTGCAATGCTCACGACGATAGCCTCGGCTCGCATCGATCGCTTGCTTGGCATCGGGGTAGCCGAAGCGAAAGCGCTAACCGGGGGGTTCTCCTGGGTGTTCCTCGGAGCTGCTGTGTTCGCACTCATCGGGGCAATAGCGGTTCTCGTGGTTGTGCGACAATCACCTTCTTTAATAGTTAGTGATTGATCAATTAAGTAGTTCTCCAACACCGTATAGACTAGTAACCAAGTAAGGCATTAGCAATAGCGTGTAAAAAAACCTAATAGGAGTGATCAGAATGTTAAAAGCAATGGTAGTAAGAGCAGGTAGTGGTTGGGAAAGGGTGCTTGTCCAACGATTGATCGAGGAGAATGTCGAAGTCGTCGCCTTTTCCGGCTCGCAACGGAAGCTGGAAACCCTGCAGATAAACATCTCCACCCCTCTTCTGCGAACAGTGAGAGGAGATGTCTGTAACCCAGACGAACTGCTAGATGCCGCGAACGGCGTGAACATTATTTTCTGCGGAGTCTACTTAACCTACGATGACAAGCCGGAGAAGGTGCACCAAATGCTCGAAGCCGTTCGTAGCGTCTCGGCGGCAATCGGAGCTAAATTGGTAATGGTGGAAGGGGTCTATCGACCTGCCGAAGTGAAGGACTCGCAGAACGCCCCTTGTCCTAATTCAATGCGAATCTTCAGTCCGGAGATGTATGGCCAGGCCGCTTCCAACACGCTTATACATTACGCGCTTCGCAAAATGGCTCAAGGAAAGCCCGTCAAGCTGCTCATTGATCCATCCATCAGAAGAGATTATGTATTCGTAAATGATGCCGCCAGGTATGTACATGAGCTGGCTTCGACGGAATCCGCGTATGGGAGCAATTGGCATCTCTGTGGAAATGGATTGATCTCGCAAGCAAAGCTCCTTGGTTTTGCGGGTTCAGTTTTTCAGGTAGCGCCGCGGTTCGAGTCCATCGGTAAGTGGCAGCAGCGTTTGCTTCAGTGGTATGAGCCAAAGATGAGGATTAAATTGGAAAGCTATGAGCGATCCGGCAAGGATTATGGAACCTCTAGCTTGGCGTATGACGGGATTTCACCAACCTCGTATGAAGAGGGGATAGCCTTATCGGTTAAGCACATGTTGGAAAAGTATGTAGAAAAAGAATCCAAAGGAAGTAAAAAATAGTTATTAACAGACCTACTGACAATGCATTGGGTTGAAATCAAGTTAGTTAGCAATTAATTATTTCATAAATAGACGAAGCGAGGCTGAAGAAAATGGAGAAATCAATTGTAGTTGGAGTGAACGGCGGAATAGGTTCAGAGAATACGGAAGAGTTGTTTAATCAAATGAACTCGGTCGATGTCGACCGAAAAGCACAAGTCATCGTCGACCTATCCATTGAAATCGAGGCTGCACAAGAGACCGTATGGAGGATCCAGACTGAAATCAAGCAGTGGCCAACTTGGCAGAAAGACATCTCTCATGTGCATTTATCCGGTCTGATCGAAGTAGGAAATACGTTCCATTGGGAGACTCATGGGCTGAACATTGCCTCCACCATCCACGAGGTTATCCCGATGCGACGTATCGTATGGGGAGGTCCGGCGCACGGTATCGAGGGTGTTCATGTGTGGAGCTTCACGCCCACTCCCCAAGGAATCCTCGTGCATACCACGGAGTCTTGGGACGGCCCACCTGTAGCAGCTGACCCCGACGGGATGCGAGCAGCACTCGAATCTTCGCTTGAAGCCTGGCTTACAAATCTCAAGACTACAGCCGAGGCAGCCAACTGATTTGATTGGCCCTTAGCTCGATCGGTAAAACAACAGGGTTAACCAATTTAAAGTTAGTGATTGATAAATTATTTTATGGAGGGAAGTAACTTTGGCTAGAAGAAAAAACGTAAAACGACTAATCAATATCGGACTATCTGTGATCGTTGTTCTTATGATCGTAGCGGCGGTGACTACTTATTTTTGGCAGATGCGGCTTCAGAAGCCGGATGAGGTCAACATGGCGAACATGGCTGATATGGAGGGAATGACCCATATGGAGCATATGGCGAGCATGGTGGCTGCTGATTCTGGAGAAGGCATGGTGTCCTGTGCCGCGATCACGGCCCCGGAATCATCGGGTCCAACACGCAAGTTCGATATGACGGCGGCACGGACGACACTGAAGTTGGATAACGGAAAGACGACAGACGCCTGGACCTTCAACGGCTCGTCCCCAGGTCCCGAGCTTCGCGTTACGGAGGGTGATAGAGTTGTCGTTACGCTCCATAACAAGGACATCGAGGACGGTGTTACGATTCATTGGCACGGGATCGCTGTTCCATGCTCACAGGATGGCATTGCGGGCGTCACGCAGGATGCCGTGCTACCTGGTGGACAATTTACGTTTACATTTATCGCAACGACACCAGGCACGTACTGGTACCATTCCCACCAGATGAGTTCAATTCAGGCTAGCAAAGGGCTTCTGGGTGCGGTGATCATCGAGCCTAAGCAACAACCTGAGAGCAATCCTTCGATAACTGAGGCGACGGCCCTCTATCAACAACTGGGCTCTACCATGCTGGTGAACGGAAGCACGAATGGGCTGTCGGTCCCGGGCAAACCGGGCGAACAAGTCAGACTTAGGTTGATCAATGCGGGTAATGAAACGATGGAATTCGGCGTTGATGGGGCTCCCTTCCGGGTCATGGCTATGGATGGACATGATTTGCACAACCCTGGACTGTTGGATGGAACGATTGTTCCCGTAGGTGCGGGACAGCGTTATGATTTGCTCATCAAAGTTCCGGAGTCGGGCCAAGTCGTCATTAAGAGCCCTGAAAGCTCGTCGATTATGATAGGCAGCGGAATCCAACCGCAGCATTCGGAAGGCGGGCAGTTGTTCTCATTCGTCAATTACGGCACGCCATTACCTAACGACTCCGCCTTGCATATCGAGCCCGATCGGCGTTTTGAGCTCAAGCTAGGCCAAACCCTTTTCACCAAGTCCATTAATGGAAAGTCCTTCCACGAGATTCCTCCGATGGACGTAAAGATGGGAGAACATATTCTCATCACAGTCTCCAACGAAGGCGGAGGGGATCATCCTTTCCACATTCATGGGCATGTGTTCCGCGTCCTAAGCAGGGACGGTGTTGCCTTGCAAGGCAGCCCGGTGTATCTGGATACACTCCTAACAAAGAAGGGTGAGATCTACGAGCTGATGTTGGAAGCCAATAATCCGGGTCTTTGGATGGCACATTGCCACGATCTCAAGCATGCCTCGATGGGTATGAGTATGATGATGAATTACGTAGGCATCACGACGCCGTACCGGGTGGGAACCAAGTCAGGTAATCTTCCTGACTTATAGAAATAGAGGAATCTATAAAGAATGGCATACATGATTTAACCATTTAAATAGAAAAGGAGCCCGAAATTGTGACGAAAGACGCAAAGATATCCGTTAATCGCCGAATCGACATTATTTCAGCAGCGATAGAAGTGTTTGCCGAGGTCGGTTATTACAGAGCCACTACGGCACAGGTGGCGCAGCGGGTTCGAATTTCGCAGCCTTACGTGTTTCGCTTCTTTGCCACGAAAGAGAAGTTGTTGCTGTCGGCGCTTGGGGTTTCCTGGTTGCGGATTATCGAGTCATTCCGCCAAGTTGTTGAGTTGGCGCCTTTGGAACGGCTAGAAGCCGAACTAATCTCAGCCTATGAGAAAATAACGAAATACTACCGCAAGGAAATTTTACTACAGATGCAGGCGATGACGATTCAAGAAGAAGCCATCCAAGAAGCCATGCTGTATGGGTTCCGGGAGGTGCGTAGAATCGTGCTTGAAGCATTCCATATAGCGAAGATTCCGAATTCTGAAGAGAGAACGATGCTATTCCTTGCCAGAGGGATGCTATGTAACATTGCGGAAGCCATAGGTATGCCCGAATTAAAAGAAACGTAAGGGAGGCGAAAGAAAGTCTCCTTCAAAAAAAAAAAACCAGTGATTGACTAATCAATAGCAAGGTGATAAGATGAATTTAATTAGTGATTGATCAATCAATAAAAAATTAAAAAATATGGAGTTGAAGAAAATGGAAAAAGCGATTGTTATTGGAGCAACGGGTGGGACGGGAGCAGCGATTACGGAAGAATTGATCAAACGTGGGGTGTCTACCATCGCTTTTGGACGTTCGCGTCAGAAGCTTGAAATGTTCGCTGAAAAGCTAGGAAATCCTAAAAATTTGACACTTGCCGTAGGGGATGCCATGCGTCCTGAGGATATTGTAGCTCAATCAGACGGCGCAGACGTATTATTCCATTGTGCGAATGTACCTTATCATGAGATGGTGAACAAATTGATTCCCCTAGGTGAATCGGTGATGGAAGCGGCTGAACGCCTTGCGATTAAAGTTGTAGCGATTGATGGTATTTATCCTTATGGAAAAAAACAGATGGATCTTGTCACAGAAGAACATCCCAAAAATCCTCATACGAAAAAGGGGAAGATTCGACTGGATTATGAACGGATGTTGTTCAGTAAGAGGTGGAGTAATGCGAAAGTCATGATTGTTCGTCTACCTGATTATTACGGACCTACAGCTAATGAAGCCTCGTATTTAGGTTCAACCCTTGAAGCGATAGCTGCCAGCAAAATAGCCTTTTTCGTCGGCAATATGAAGGTTCCCCGTGAATTCATCTATTTACCGGATGCAGCTCATATGGTTACCGAACTGGCAGGAAAAGACACCGCTTATGGACAGAACTGGAATATACCGGGTGCTGGGCTTATATCGGGTCGAGAAATCGTACGGATCGCACAAATAGCCAGTGGTCATGCGAAACCGGTCATTCCTTTGAAAAAATTGGGTTTATCGTTAATTGGTATGAGCGTGCCTGTTATGAAAGAAGTTGTGGAGATGCTCTATTTAACTGAAGAACCGCTGACGCTAAGTGGAGAAAAATACAAACAGTTTATCGGACCGATTACTGTGACGCCGTTCCAAGAGGGTATTACCGCAACTATATTGGCATTGCAGGAGAGTAAGGCAGATTTTGCTCAAAAATGATTGATCAATTAATAAATTAGGAGATGAAATAGGATGAATAGATCGATCAAGTTAAAAACATTCACGATTAGCTTTCTTTTACTGATAATCATTTTGATTGGTGGGTTTGCTATTACAAACCGTTTTAATGATTCCCAACGGGCTATCGCCGATGTCGACCGAAACGCCCAGGTCATAGTAGACCTTTCTATCGAAATCGCGGCTTCACAGGAAATCGTATGGCAAATACAGACTGGCATCAACCAATGGCCAACTTGGCAGAAAAACGTCTCCAAGGCGCAGCTGTCCGGTTCAATCGCGGTAGGAAGCACCTTCCACTGGGAAACGCATGGGCTGCCCATCGATTCTACCATCCGCGAGGTTGACCCTATGCGACGCATCGTTTGGGGAGGGCCAGCACAAGGTATCGAGGGAGTTCACGTATGGACCATTACTCCCACCGCCAAAGGAGTCCTCGTACACACCACTGAGTCCTGGGACGGCCCTCCTGTAGCAGCTGACCCTGACGGCATGCGCACAGCACTCACGGCATCGCTCAATACCTGGCTTGCCGATCTCAAGACGGCTGCCGAAGAGCATAAATCATAAGATAAATTTTGGTTATTGATTAATCATTAATTAAAAAAATGAAATGAGGCGGATGAAATGGAAAAATCATTTGGAGCAAAGGGCAAGACAGAAGCGGCAAACAAAGAAGAACTTGTCAAGGGGGAGGTAAGGACCAACATCGATATCGACCGAGATGCTCAGGTCATAGTAGACCTTTCTATCGAAATCGATGCTCCACAAGAGACCGTATGGCGGATACAGACTGGTATCAACCAGTGGCCAGAATGGCAAAAAAACGTCACCCTGGCGCAGTTATCCGGTCCAATTGCGGTGGGAAGTACCTTCCAGTGGGAGACACATGGGCTACACATCATCTCCACCATCTTCGAGGTCGACGTCATGAGACGCATCGTTTGGGGAGGGCCAGCACATGGCATCGAGGGAATTCATGTATGGACCATCACGCCCACCGCCAAAGGAGTCATCGTGCAGACCACAGAATCCTGGGACGGTCCGACGGTGGCATCCAATCCCGATGGCATGCGTGCGGCACTCATATCCTCGCTCAATGACTGGCTTGGCAATCTCAAGACGATGGCCGAGGCGGCCAACTAGAAGTGCCCCTAATGAAGAGACCGAAAGAGACCGATCACCATGACCGGAAATACCATCTATTATAGGCTGATCGGGAGCCGGTAAATCTCGAATGATTAAGTCTACGCTGTGAGGTGTAGGCTTTTTTTCATTCGCCGCAAGGGATCGCGGCGACGGACGATAGTCAGGAAATAACCCAGACGTAAATAGTTAACCATCTAAACTTCATGGTGTACCCGTGATGTAGCTGTTAAAAGAAAATAAACCATTAGACTTGCAAAATAAAGTATTAACTCAGAAAATAAAGTTGTGGACAGAGTAAATTATAGTATTAGATTGGGAATGGCACTAAGCTAAACATTCCTGTTAAGGCTAAGAAATGGCCTTTGTCAAAAAAGGAGCGCCTCGGTATGATGGGTTTGTCGACGGGTTCGTAACCCAATTCCATCAAGGAGGCGCTCTTACTTATGAAGTTTAAACAATCTGACGGACTAAATCAACGAATAGAACGAATTACTACATCTCATCTTGTTGTGGGATTGAAGGCTTCGAAAAATTAATGCGATGGGTTGAAGGAATACAACAGAAAAATTCTTTGAAAGGACTCATTATTGGTATTTCCCTTTCCCTTAGGAAGTAGAGAATTTATCTGTCTCAGACGCAATTACAAGTTGGAAAGATCATATGCAGCGAGCCGGTGGTTCTACAGGCATGCAGAAAGCAGCACAGCTCATCTCACAAGCTAAGCGAAGTGTAGGCGATACGACTGCTGCTCATGAGGCGAAGAAAGAATTGGAGCGACTATTACAAGAGTTTGAAAGAAATTCTGCGATACTGGATAGGATTGAAAAGGTTATACAAGAATTGCTAAGCGAAATACCTGTAGCCAACCAGCTTCGTTCTATTAAAGGACTAGGTTCAATCTTTACTGCTGCGATTCTTTCATGAGCTGTTGATCTAAGACAATATGCTCATGGATTTCAATTATTGCGTAAGGCTGGTCTAAACTTAGCTGAAAGCACGTCAGGGAAACGTAAAGGACAGATCATTATCTCTAAACGAGGTGATGCTGCCTTGCGAAAATATCTATATCTGGCTACGATTCAACTTGTTGGGAATAATCCTGTGTTCCAAAAATGGCATGAGAATAATGTTCAGATCAAGCATATGAAGAAGCAACAATCTATATTTAAACTGCTTGGAAAATTAGCAAGAATTCTTATTAGCAATGTTCAGAAGGGCGAAACATTTTCTCCTGAGATAGCTACCCCAGCATTTATGCAAGCAGCATAATAAAATAATTTAAGTAGAACTACACAATCACGTGGATTGACTCATTCACAGTATTTCAAAAAGAAAGCACGGAGAACCGAGTTTCTGCCCGGCAAGGGCTTCTGCCCCATCCGCTAAACGCTATTGGTGTCCACGCCTTGGTCAGGTGTATCGAAGTCTACCTTAGAGCGTTAATTTTCCGCTTTGAAAAAAGTGAAGCCCCCTCGTAAGATGGAATTATGCACAGGGTTAATTGCCCTAAAATTCACTATCTAGGAGGACGCACTGCTATGAAATTTAAACAACAGAATGCTCAAAATCAACGGATAGAACGTATCACTAGTAATCACATTGTTGTCGGTATCGACATTACCAAAGAGACACAAGTCGCCGACCCGTAGAGTCATGGGAGGGAGAACCACTAAGGGAAGCATGGAGCAGTGCGCAGACTAGTATACCAGCAATGGCTTTTCAAAATTACCAGTATACAGCATATGTTTTAGTTAAAATAAGCACAAATAACTCCAGATCCAGATGGAGCCAATGAATAAGCTTATTTACACATGCTACCAATACCACTTTACTTGGCTTACTCTGAGTTCTTATACATTCATAAAATTCCTTGAGCCGGCGTGAGACGAGATTTTGATTGCCGAATTGCCGCTTCATAGTCAAAAGGAGTTAAGACCGAAATATTCAAAATCGAAAAGCCTTACTGTGTATAGGAAAATCAATCATCACTGTTAATTACAATGTAACAACGAATTTGCTCATTTGGAAATGATTGCTTCAATGATTTATAAATTAACAAAGGATGCTACGCCTGAGCAGTTAAAGGCTGCAGGTCTAGGTGCTCATTATGTGGCCCACGACAGTGCTTTATTTTATGAGAATGCAGGAGGCGTACCTTTTACGGCTACCTACATTCAAGCCAAAGGCGATCCGATTGCGGATCTGTATGAGGATATAGCGGCGGAGGAGAAGGCTAGGGCGACATATCAGTGGTTGATTGATCTAACGGATGACGTGGATTTACAGGATAGCTTGAAGTATTTGCGGGAGCGGGAGATTATACACTCTTTGCGGTTCCGGGAAGCGGTGGAAATACTTAAGGATAAGCGGGATGAGAAGATATTTTATTAGAGGGAACCTCTCTGCAGGGTGCTGCGGGGAGGTTTTTGCTTTTGCCTGCATTTAATATAAGGAAGCAGCCAATCATGATGATGGGCTGCTTCGAGGTTTTTATTAATAGTTAATTAACGTCCCAAATGTTGAGAGAAAATAAAATGATAAGCTCGAAAAGTGTTACGCCTTCCAAAATTACCAGGTGTAGCTTATCCATGCCGGAAACCTTGTTTAAATTGACCCATAAGCTATGATTTATCCAAACAGGTGTTCCAATGCAACTGCGTGTCGTGGCTTCCAAAGTGGATTGAATTACCGTAGCTGTATTTATGGGTGGTAGGTATGGCCATAAGACCAAAAAATAGGATGAAGATGAAGATCATGAATTTCAAAGGTTTATTTCGAGCAAAAGGAATGCAGTTCTTTCTAATCGGGATGCTGGGATAGTTTTAATCTCAGACAACCCAATTGGAATAGAATTCATTTAGAGGATCCAGATGGTAAGTAATTATAGATCTGGTGGAGTAACGACTTTAATTCCTTATTTGGACGAGGTTCCAGAAGATCAAGCTCATTAAATGTACTTACAATGTGGTGGCCTTTTAATCGCTTGTACGGTTTTAGTTTTTTAGATTTCTTCTTCATGCTAATTACTAAGACCTCCTGAAATTTATCATAATGGATTATTTTATGTCTAAGAAAGGCAGCTCGCCTGCGCATTCGCCAAAAGTGTTGTATCAAAAGGATTATATTGATGACTTGTTGTGAGCTAAGCGAAAAGATAAAATCGTGGAAAAACTCAGAAATGCAAATAAAAAGAGTGGGAATAATTACTGTGTCAGGAAACGGAGAAGGCTAGTTCAAAAAGAGAGTTCAATTTAAGAAACCACTCCCATTGTGTCAGGAGTGGTTTTGTCTTTATGGAGTATATTGTGTAAACAAGCTTATGCGCGCTTTTTTATTGTTATACAACATATGGATTCGGTTTCCGCAAAACCATTCCTTAACGCCATACTTAATTGAGTTTATGGCCTGCAATATATAGAAAAAGGTACAGTTAGATCGATAAAAGTGAATGTCATTGATACGCTCGAAAATGACGATGTATACGATTTTATTTTCGTTACCGTTCGTTATGATCGCTTAAAATCAGCGTTGTTAGCGCTAAAAGATAATCAAAGCAAAAATATAGTTACGATGACTAGTAATTCAATTGGATTTTCTTCGTGGCTGGATATCGTAGGGGATAGACTTTTACCAGCTTTTCCCGCCTTCGGCGGACAGATTAAAGATGAAGTATTGCATGCTCGATTTCTGCCAAAAATTATATAGAACGCATAGAAAACCTCGCAAAATTATTTAAAACAGCAAAGCTTCCCTACGTTATTAAAAAGGATATGCAAGCATATCAAATCACACATTCCGTATCAGGCATTGCAATGTTGGGCGTTTTGCATTCTGAGAATAAGATCATTGACAAAAAACAGTCAGATCCAGAAAAATGGCACGCAAAATATCAGTCACGTTAAAAGCGTATCTAAGGGCAATACAATAAGCAGGCTTTTCAATTGATCCACCAATGCTTAAAATAGTGCTTAAAATTTCAGACTTATTTTTGGATCTTTTCTTTATGACATGGCTACGAACTAAAATGGTTAGGGATATGATGTTGCCGGATTATACGATTAATGCTAACAATGAGATTGTGCAGCTAAGGAATGATTTAATGAAATTTTTAAGATTTTTAAGTCAAAATAAGATCAAATCGGAAATTCATGTTCAGTAATTTTTAGTTAAAATATTATGGTGCTTTTTTTGCCAGAGTAACACATCCGCTAAACCTACAATTTGATTGATTATTTCTTTTTTGTTAGTTCCGTAAAAAAGGACGCCACGTTAACATGTCTCAAGAACATGTCTAATTGAAAACAAAAACCCGTCGCGGAAAACTCTTAATGACCTCAATTGACGCAATTTTGTTCGAGTTCGCTTGCAAACTACCCATATCCGTCATCGAGGATAAAGCCTCGATTGAAACGATCTGATTCCTTGAAATATCGAGACCCCGAATCTTAGTCAATGATTTGAGTGGTTCAATATCATTAATTTCATTATTAGATAAATCAAGGTGCGTCAAATTAGAAGCGTATTGCAAGCCAAGCAGGCTTTTAATTGATCGATTTTACTATACTGCGCATTAGTTTAATGAAATGAGCAGGCTGCCATGGCGCCTGCTCATCATCGCGTATCATTCAACTAAAGTTTCCTTCCGTTACTTTTATGACGTTACTCACCGCTTGAATGCTTCCAATATTTTTTTACCGTAGGGTCTAGCAAAATTCCTTGAGAAGGCTCTTCTTATGAGGTCATATCTGTCACTGATGACCATATTCGACTTCTTGGAAGAGACGAAGACCAATTCAAGGAATTGTTGCTTGGCGCTTTTTCCGTAAAAGGTCTTCAGCAGCTAAATTGGCATTCGTTGATTATCATTGAAAGTGGATAATCGCTAACAAACAAAAAACTAGGGCCAAAGTGGCCCTAGTTTTTTTAGAAGCGTCAATCATGATCAGCTCAATCGATTAAATTAGATATGATTTGACTCCTAATTGAAAAAAAATGAGTGTTAATTAAATTCTATGAGTCCAGCTGTTATTAAATCTTCAATGTTCAGATACATGGTTCCTTTGTATTTCTTAATACGAATGTCACTTAAAGTAAAGTCGCCATCCGTCGCCTTTTTGTATTCCGCTGTCAAATTAATATCCACTCTGACCATTTCGAAGCCGACATATTTGCCTATTGTAATGATGTTGGCATTGCTATTGCCAAGTTTGCTTACGCCTTCGATTTCAGACAGCATAGATAATGAAATCCATCCCTTGCTCATCAGTGGCGGCAATGCTTCTTTATTCTCTGCTGCAGCTACATAATTGACGTCAAAATAATCTGGATATCCTTTATACCCTGGTAGTTTGGATTCCTTCTCTGTTGGTGGCGCACCAACAACACGGAATTCAGGGATATTTGCAATTGTCTTGGTAATGGAATCGATCTCGGCTAACTCTTTTTGGGTATTCAGGGCGTTGGTTGCAGCGGGACCAAACGATATCACTCCATCAGCACTGAAAAATATCGGGATACCGTCGATCGTGTAAGAGGCTTTATTTCCACTATTTACTATCTTGCTATCATTTGGAACTCTGTCAAAAAAAAGATAGTTATTTTGTCGAAATGTGACCCAAGTATTCAATGTTCTTTCGAATTCCCCCAAATGAAGAGGCTAACCCAATTGCAGCTTAAGCTCATCAATCATTTCACATACTTTGGGCTGTCGGTCGGTTCACGATCTCAGCATGAAAAAGCATCTACCACGCAAAATTATGCTCAGCTCCGCGGAGAGCGTAGGAGAGAACGTTATCGCCGATTTTTTTTAGAATTTAGTTAATCAGGTTCAATAGTATTGTTGGATGCCTTTAATTATTCAGTCCTTCATTGAATTAACAGGCAGGACAGTTTAGAGGTAAATATTTACATAATAACAAGTGGTCGGTATAATTTAAGAGTATTGAGCAAACAGCCAAAGGGGTGTTTTTAATTGGAATTTGGACTTTCCCATAGAAAGTTTAACGTCAAAAGACCAGGGTCTCTTGTTAGTACAATTACCGGAGTCTTAGAACATCTTTCGTCATTGTATGCGAATATTGGTGAGGTCAGAGAGAAAAATGGCATTTGGTCTTTACCTGAAAGCACACCAACATGCACTACATGTAACGGTACAGGTACTGTCCTTGGTGATATTGATTCAAGTCGTATGGTCGCAACTGAACTCTCGCTTAAAAAAGGAGCTGTGCTTTTATGGGCGGGTACTAACTGCGGACCTGTTGTAAAGATTAGAGAACTGGCTAAAATGATCGGGATTGATTTTGAAAGCCCACTGGTTGAGCAAGATAAGCAATTTACTGATATTTTACTTTATGGATATGATAAGGAACCTGTAACATACGTTTACAAGAAAAGGGAACATAAAAACTATTATCGTGGGTGCGTTTTCGATTTGAAATATATGCGTGCTGCAGGAACAACTAGTAAAGGAAACCTTTGGGCAATAAAATTATTCTCCGAACATGGAAAGTGTCCAAATTGTACCGAAAGCTTGTTGGAACAGGAACGCTTGGTTATGGGGAATTCCCTTTCAAATGTGTTGAGAATGCCGATCTCAGAATCACTATTAGTTGTCCAGAAATTACGTAATTGCCTCGACAAACAAGTATTAGATAATTATTGCGAATTGATTAATGATCTGGAATTGCGTCTATCATATCTAAATAAAATTGGTCTAAAGTCTCTTTCGGCTTTCGATGTTAAAGTCTTGGTGAATCCGTAAATTGGTTAAGCTAACGGGCAGAATATCGTAACTTCCAAATACTGAAATAAAATAAGTAATTGGCGAGTTTACCACCATACATTTACAATTGAGTACTTTTAAGGAGTGAGAAAATGAGTGTTTACTCGAAACGTATCAGAATAATCATTCTTGGTGTTGTTTTAACCATTTGCGTAGTGGGAGGTACTATGGTGTTTCAAAGCGATGCTAAAAACACGATTAATCAGAGCCTCACAAATCTTCCTAGCTATCCTGAAAATGAAAATGGACAGACATACGGTTCTGCCAATGAAAGCACTTCCGTTGAAATGCAACCTGACTTAATTTTTTCAGGAAGTGTGAATGGCATTGCAGGGTATTTACTGAAAAAAGATTATCTCGGTGAACTTAGTCGTAATGTCCCACTATATGATGTTGATGGAGTAAACATAATTGGTTCTTTGTATATTAGCCCTAAGAATATGAACTATCCTAAAAATAAAAACGGACAGACATATGGTTCTGCTGCAGATGCCACATCCTACGAAACGGGACCTGATTTAATTAGTGCAACAGGTATGGATGGCACTGCGGGATATTTGCTAAAGAAAGATGTAGACGGTGAGCAGCCTAAGACACCCGAAGAAGCTCTAGCTATACAAAACAGTAGACCCCCAGGTGGTTATGATATCCCGCTATATGACGTTGATGGTAAAACCGTTATTGGTGTCTTTTATATTGGAGGCAATTGATAAAAAAGTGTCTTTCAATTGTTAAGTTAACGAGACACGATAGTTCAATACCGAAAGGGCTGCCGCTTGGCCAATGTCATTAAGTTAATCTCCGAGACAAGATCGTAAATAGAAAGTGAATCTGAAACGGCATGGGAAAAGCCCTGTGCCGTTTATTTTTTTGATGCAAGACTGATAAATAGGAACAGCAAACAAACGGATGGACGATCC